>CAZFQJ010000060.1:0-9681 GCA_964520875.1 uncultured Lachnospiraceae bacterium | reverse complement strand
AAGCGACATTTCGACGTTTTACCGCTTGACTTGCCATAAGTTTTATGCTATACTTAACCATGAAATGCAAACGAAGGGGGTATTTTCCGATATGGCTGACAAGAAGCTCGGCAAAAAAGTGATCGCGCAGAACCGCAAAGCTTATCACGATTTTTTCGTTGACGAGACCTACGAAGCGGGTATCGCTCTGTTCGGCACCGAGGTCAAAAGCGTGCGTAACGGCCAGGTAAACCTAAAGGACTCGTACTGTCTGATAGACGGCGGAGAGATATTCGTCACGGGAATACACATAAGTCCTTATGAAAAAGGAAATATCTTCAACCGAGACCCTATGCGCGAAAGAAAGCTCCTCATGCACAAAAAGGAGATAATGAAGTTACAGGGGCTCGTAGGTCAAAAGGGCTATACGCTCGTTCCGCTCTCCTTCTACTTCAGCGGCTCGCGCGTAAAGGTTGAAATAGGTCTTTGCCGCGGAAAGAAGCTCTACGACAAGCGCGACGACGAAGCAAAAAAGCAGGCGAACAGAGATATAGAGCGTTACGAAAAAGGAAAAAACAGAGAATATTGATACAAAGCGCAAAAAAGCACCTCTTTTGAGGTGCTTTTTCATATTTTAAACGCTTACGGTATGATCGGAAGAATTTACGTCAAGACCATCAAGATCTCCTATAAATCCTATTTTATCAACGGGTGAAGCCGAAAGGATATCCTTGTTATCGATCTCAATAAGAGTCACTCTCGGAGCTTCGTACTCGCGCTTTGCTCCGTTATTCATTATATTGTCACTCCTCCTTCCGTCGCACTTATCGACTTTATATACGCCTTCGCGGCGGTACCGTAACGACTGAGGTTGTTTGCAAGCTCGGTCATCGGGGTACTGCTTCCTTTTTCCTGTATTACATATATATAGGACGATATACTGTAAGTCAGCGTCTGCTGCAAAACGTCATTTTCATAAAGTTCGAACGTAAACACGTCGTCAAGCTCGATCGCCGAGATCTTATCGGTATAAAACTCGGTACTGCTCATATCGTATTCAAGGGTCGTCGACATAGTTTCCTCACCCGTATAGAGATCTATGGTCTTTCTCGTTACCCTTAGCTTGGTGTTTTCGGTATACGATCTCAGCTTTACGTATATCCTGTTCTCGTCGCCGAACCACACCGATACGGCGCTGAATCTCACGTCGCCGAGTTCAACATCATTAGCCTTCGTAAGGTTTCTTACGGAGGTCGCGTTCGCTTCGATCTCGTCTTCAAGATTTTCGACGTAACTCGTCGCAAGACTGTCTGTCTTATAATTTTTGTATTTCTGTGCAGCTGCGCCATAACGAAGCATCTCGCTTATCGCCTGTTTAAGCTCCGTGCTATACTCGTAATCGGTACTGTCAAGTATCTCTTTTGCGTAATCGACGATACTGTAATCCTCGTATTTATCGACCGAGACAGTCTTTTCGGTATCTCCGTCCTTATAGACGAGGAGCAGCTCTGCGGATATATTATCGGTCATAAGGTGAGGCGCGATATCGTCAAAGATAAATGCGATCGTACCGTTATCGTTTCTCTTACCGGTCACCGTGACCTCGTTTTCGTTCATGGTAAACTTCATGACCAGATTATGATCGCCCGCCAATCCGATATCTCTTACGATATATTCCATGGATATGCTCTCGCCGATAAGCACCGACGCGCTTTCGATCACATCTTCCTCACTCTTGCTTATCTTAAACGCATCCGTACAAAATTCTCTGATAGTCGGAAATACTTCCGTAGTTCCGTACGGCTTTATGATATTCTCGTTAAGGTAGAAACGAATACGGTATTTAAGCCCGAAGTCCTCTGCTTTAAGGAGCGAGACCGAATAGAAGCTTGAATTTTCACCCTCGATATCCGTCCATGTCGTTCCGCCGTCGGAGCTTACCTGCCAATTACAAGTATAGCAGTTCCTCCATTCGTACTTTCCGTCAACCTTTCTGCTATCCGAGCTCATTGAGTATTTAAATTGTACCGTTTCTCCTATGACTACTTCCGTGTCTTCCGGAAGATAATCGAAGCTCATAACGTATATACGGAACTTTAGCTGACCTATCGCCTGCTCTTCGCCGTCCTTGGTACTATAAGCCGTGCAGATATAATCTCTGAATTCGTCATCCGCAGTTATTTCATTTATCGTATACGTAAACCCGCTTCCGCTTGAAGGCACGGTCTTGGCTCCGGTCCTACTGTCTACGTAGCTCCACTCTATCCGACAACCGTCGGGAACACCGCTGAGCGTTTCGTCCTGAGGAGTATAGCCCTGCACACCGTACGTCCTCGAAACGAAGCGGCCTTTTGAATCCAAGGTCAATTTTTCACCCACTAATCGTTCAAACGACGTGGTGGGACTATCGAACAGCATGAGCGTTTTAGGCTCGGGAGTCACGATTTCAAAGCTTTTTGACGCTTCGTCGATCAGCGAGCAGGTCAGCTGCTTCCCGTCGTCCTTGATCGTAACCGCAGAGAGCGGAAACTCCAATCCCCAAAGATAAAGCTTACCGTCGATCAATTCAGCGTTTTCCAAATCCCAGCCCGTAACGACAACGTTCAGATCGTCAAGGGATCTGTCTCCGAAATCGTATATCCATTTATCAAGATTCGTCGTTCCGTCTTTGCCCATGTACACCGAATAATTCGTGCCTTCTACGTTGTTATTTCCACCGGACATATAAACGCTTGCATTGTTTATCGAGCCCGAGCATATCGTACCGTTTTCAACGTAAAGGTTTCCGCCGAGCGTATCGTCGTCGGTATCGTTACCGTTTACGTATAGCTCCTTTATCACACCGCCGCCGGTAATATACGCTTTCCCGCCGCTCTTAATACAGAGATCTATCGACGGGAAGGTGTTCCAGAACATTTCGACCGTCGGATAGACCACACCGTTTTCAAGCTGAACGGTTATCTCCGCCCCGCTTTCGGCGATATACGTACCGCGCTTTATACTGTCGCTCGATGTCGGCTTGATCGTGACCTCGGCGCCGTCGCAGGCGACGACGTTATATTCCGCCGTATAGTCCGACTTGGTCTCTCTATCGTATTTTTTATAGGTAAATACGCTCATGTCGATGATTCCGCTTTCGACATCCGTTCCGCCGTCGCCGAAATCGCTTTTCAGCGAATAATTGACCTTTCCGTCTTTATCGCGCACGTAGAGAGTCGTGGCAGACGCGGCGGATATTACCGTATGATGCGATTCAGACCTCTTATGATTGAAGCACCAATGTTCTTTTTTCGTGGTAAAATCATTTATGCAGTCTTCATATTTTACGTTTATTACATTATCAAAAGACTTTATACCTTGACGGCAATTTTTCGGTTCGTCGGAGGCATATCCTTCGACAGTACCTGAGCCTGTAAAAGTAATATCGCTGGTTGAAATTCGTAGCCACACTCCATAGGAATACCAAAAGGTAAGATAGCTCGTGCCTACGGTTTCTCCGTATACGTACGCGCCGCCGCCTACCTTTAAATGATCGACAAATATGCCGCTGCTATCGATTTTTTCGTTATATTTTCCCTTGCGATCTCCGGCAACGGCGTAACCGTACACTCTGGTATTTTCCCCGTATGCTTCTATATTGTAGGCGTATATTCCGTGGCAATAAGAGATCGTATCATAATTCCCGACTTCACGGTACGTGCCGCGAGCGTAGACCTCGGAATCTCTCACTATTAAAGTTCCGGGGCGGTCGTAGTTTCCGCCGACCTCAAGCACCGAGTCAAGCTTACCATAACTGGTATGTCCCTCTACATTGACGAAGGAGCTCGACACCTCCATGCGAGTGTTTACGTAAAAAACGTCATAAAAGGATTTTACGTTAACGGTCGTATTGTTAAGCGTGAGATTCTCGCAATATACACCGAATCTGTTCGTCCATATCCAAAGTCCCGCCTCACCAGAGCCTGCGAGAGACTCTATCGTAAGAGAAACGCCGGGCGCGTAGATACCGTAGGTCTCGAATCCCTGCGTGCTTTCGGAGTTATACAGTTCGGCGTTTCCGAGCGTACTCGCACCGCCCTTAAGCTCTATCTTAAAGTTCGTCGTCCAAGAGGACGAAACATATATGAAAGCCCTCGCGGTACTGCTCGTATCTATTTGATACGCCTTTTGAGGCTGAGTAAAGGACGCGCTATCAAGCGTTAAAACGTTATTTTCAAAATCGTAGCTCCAGCCGTCGCCGTGGCTATTATACGTGGCGACTCTTTCGCCGTACACATAGATACCGGTTATCGTATCCACATAGTTTGTCGCATATATCGCAAACGGTATCATGCACACTATCAGCAGACACAGTAACGAAAAAATAATGATCTTCTTTTTCATCTTCATTGATAAAAATTCTCCTTTAAATCATAAGATATGATATCATATGCGTCACGGCGTTAAATTTGACGCGGAATTATATTTCATAACAAAAAGCTCTATACTTTCTTTTAAAACCTCTATTTGAGACTTAAGATAAAATTCGTCCTCGAACAACGCGTAATGCACGCAGGCACGTATAAGGATAAAGATAAGCGGCGTCAGCTTCGTGTAAGGTATGCCGAGCTTGGCTTCAAGCGATCTTGCATATTCCGTATATCGCTTATCGACTCCCGAAAAGAATTTCTTTCCGTATTCGCGATACTTCGGGTGAGTGTATATCTGATACATCAGCCTGTATTTTTTACCGTGCGTCCTTGCAGTCCAGTACGGTATCTCGTCGATGAAACGCCACAGATCCTCGACGCTCGTCGGCGCCTTTGCCATGAAATCGTTTTCGACCTTGCTCATACAATGCTCCGTGGACTGTATCACGAGGTCCTCCACGCTGTCAAAATACACGTACAGGTTTGCCGACGTGCACCCGCAGTAGCTTGCAAGCTGCTTTATGCCGGTTCCGTGAAAGCCGTTCTCGGCGTAGCACTCGTAACAGGCTTCCATTATCTCGTTCTTTCTTTGATTAAATTCCGTTTCGTTTCTTGTCCTTCCGGCCATTACGTTGCATATTCTCCATTCGATTACTGATCTGTAATTAATTATATGAAAAAACAAAAATTTGTCAATAGGTTTATTAAAAATTTTGCGAAAAAAAGTGTACGGCGTATCCGCCACACACTTTTTTTCGTTTTTTACAAATACATTCGGTTTATTTTACGTCGTCCTCGAATACGGCTTCTTCCTCTTCTTCGTTTTCCTTTTGGTAAGGATCGACCATATACTGCTTTATCTTCGGCCACGCGGCGTAAGCGCCCATATAAGCTCCCCATGCGTAGGTAAATATAAGCGGAAGCATTACTCCGAGCGGAAGCAAGGCTATGAGCAGATAATAGTTTATAAATATCAGGAGAGCTATTCCGAGAAGCGCAAGAAGATTACGCTTGATTCCGAGAGCCGAGAAGATGAACGCGTTCTTTATCACCTTGAATATCGAAAGATCGAACGTTATTATAAGTTGGTATATATAGAACCGCATTATAGCGTAAACTATCGCGAGCATGACCGAGGCATAAAACATGAACGCCCCGACCGCGTTACCCATATTGAAATAGAAGAACATCACGTCATAGAACAAAAGCGCGATAAGTCCGAGATCTATTATGCCCATTATTATACCTTGGCGCAGATTTCTCTTTATGGCATACCAAAAATCATGCCATATAAATACCGGGTCTCCCTTTACGAGGTTACGCAGTATATACGTAACTCCTATGTTCACCGGTCCGAAAGTAAATATGAGCAGTCCTCCGAGGCAATACATGACCTTTGTCGCCGTCGTCATGACAGTCATCGCGCCCTGAAGTCCGTGGATACCGTACAGTATCGACGAGATCGGCGCCATTCCGTCCTGCATAGTTCCGTAAAGAACCGCATACATAGACGACGCGGGCGACGGAAGAGTATCGCTGAGAAGTCCCGAAAACGCGAGTATCAAAAACCATAACGGAATGTTCATGAACATGAACATCAGGTTTGCCGATGTTATGCTTCCCGCATGATACCAACTGAGCTTAAAGAAATTTTTGAAATCTCTCGGTATATCGTTTCCTTTCGAAACGCCCTTACCGGCAAGAGGATCTTTATGAAAAACATCGTATAACGTCGGTATCTTTTTACCGTTGAGCTTCGCCATTTGTCAACTCCCGCCTTTCGTCAAAGCTCGTCCGAAAGCTCGAATGCACGCTTCGTACACGCCTTCATAGCCTCGGCTATAGTTTCGGACACATTACTTTCGTAAAGGACATTCATCGCTCTTTCGGTAGTGCCGTTCGGAGAGGTGACCATTTTTATAAGCTCCTTCGGAGTTCTTCCCGAGGTCATGACCATATCGGCAGAGCCTTTGACCATTTCGCATACCGCGCGCGTGATCTCCGGTATATCAAGCCCCTCCGCTCTTGCTTCTTCGCATATACTGTCTATAATGTAATAGATATACGCCGGCGCGCTTGATGTAGCCGCTATCACGGTATTCATCTTGTCCTCCGGAAGCTCGATCGTTACTCCGACAGACGAGAACATTGCGTCTATCTCGCCGAACGCTTCGTCTGTCACGAGAGCGTTCCTTGACAGAGCCGTGACTCCCTTTCCTATAAGAAGCGGGGTATTCGGCATGGTCCTTATGACCGGAACGTCGCGTCCAAGCCCTTCGCATATCGACTCCGTCTTTACTCCCGCGGCTATCGAAACGAACGTTTTTCCGTCAAGCGATACGCCGTTTTCTCTCAGTTCTTTAAGCAGTTCCTTAAAATTCTGCGGCTTTACCGCCAACACGACGTAGTCCGCCGTTTTTACAGCGTCCGCGGCGCTCTTTGCCGTTTTGACTCTGCCGCCGAATTTTTCATATTGTGACGTCATCTTATCGTAAACGGTAACGTCGGCTCCGTCCATACCGCCGATCATGGCATAAGCCATGTTTCCGGCGCCGATAAACGAATATTTCTTCATTTCATTTCCCCCGTAAGCAGGATTATTTGCATACCTTTTTATATTATCATATCACTATTTCTTTAACAATTCAATATTTTTATCGCCTTTGAGTAAAATTTTACAATTTAATAACTTGTATTCCCTCATTACATGCTATATAATATTACACGTACAAGATTTTTTTCGAAAGGAGATTTTCAAAATGCGTCTCGGACAGTATTTCGCAAAAAACACGATACTTGAAACGGATCGCCTCATACTGCGTAAAATAACGCCGCATGACGCGTCTGATATGTACGAATACGCCTCTCGCCCCGAGACGTCAAAGTATCTTCTCTGGAATCCGCACGTCTCCCTTTCCTCTACTCAAAATCTGATAAACACTCTTCGAAACGAATACGCAAACGAAAATTTTTTCGACTTCGCGGTCATCTTCAGA
The DNA here is from genome assembly GCA_964520875.1 of uncultured Lachnospiraceae bacterium. Lineage (GTDB taxonomy): Bacteria > Bacillota > Clostridia > Oscillospirales > CAG-272 > SIG673. The sequence goes on along the minus strand of CAZFQJ010000060.1, from coordinate 2,297 downwards.
GAAAATATGAAAATGATAGGCACGGTCGGATTCACTTCGTATGACGAACGCAACAGTTGCGCGGAAGCGGGCTACGTCATAAGCCCCGATTATTGGTACAAAGGCATCGCCGCCGAAGCCTTATCGGCTCTTTTGAGCTTCGCTTTTTGCGAGCTTAAGCTTAACCGCGTAGAAGCGCGTTACATGACGGAAAATATAAACTCAAGACGGGTAATGGAAAAATGCGAAATGAAGTACGAGGGGTGTGCAAGAGAAAAATTGTTCGTAAAGGGGTCTTTCAGAGATATCGGCACATGTTCCATACTCGCAAGCGATTATTTTGCCGTTCCGCGAGAGAATATTTATAAGAATTCGGAGAAGCCGTCGTTTTTCGATAAGCTTTTTAACATACGCAATAAAAATTAACAAATTACAGTTGAAAACATCTTGCCTATGTTATAAAATAGAGATAATTGCAAAAAGATGAAAATATCGGAGGTATATCAATGTTTTCTTATTTACTCGAAGGAACATCAACAACCGGCGGTTGGATAAGCACGATCGTCATGATACTTCTTCTTGTCGCGGTCATGTACTTCTTCATGATACGTCCCCAGAAGAAGCAGGAAAAGCAAGTAAACGAGATGAGAGACAATCTTCAGGTCGGTGACGAGATAACCACCATAGGCGGTATCATCGGAAAGATCGTTTCCATAAGAGAGGAGACCATTCTTGTCGAGACCGGAAGAGACAAGGTCAAGATAAGATTTCTTCGTTCGGCGGTCAGAAGCGTTGACGTAAAAGCCGAGGACGCGGAATAAACACAAGCGGTTTCATATTTTACCTTTTCGGTGCATAAGATGTACAAAAAACAAAAGAAAGGTTGAAAATATGAAACCGTTATTTTTTAAAAAGCCGATCACGGGAGCGCTCGCCGCGCTCATAACGTGGTGCGCGGCGATTGCCGTTTTCTCCTTCATATCACTACGGCTTGACGATCCTAAAAAACCGCTTGTAGCATTTTCCCTGATCGCATTGATCATAGGCGCGCTGATCGGAGGCAGGTTCGCGTCAGAAAGCACGGAAAGCAAGACGTTTTCCGCATTCATCGCTTCATTTTCCGTGCTTTTGACGTATATCGTAATGTCGCTTATAATCGGAAAAGCGAGCGGCGTCTCGCTTTCAAGAGCCATTATAGTATTCATATCGGCGTTTGCGGGTGCGTTCATCACCAAAGGCAAACACAAAAACACCTCATCACGCAGGATAAGAAAGAACGTTGCTTCAAAATACGCATCATACCAAAAGAACTGACAAACCAAAAAAGCTCGGATCCGAAAGGAAGGACTATATGATACATAGATTCAAGTTATACGGACAAAGATTTGCAATAGATACGAAAAGTCTCGCGGTACACAGACTGAGCGAGCTTCAATACGATATGCTGACATATCTGCGTTTGCCGTTTGAGGACGCTTTTCCGTCCGCTCTCAGATACGATCTTGCAAAATACGAGGCTTCAAAGCTTTCCGAAGGTTATCTTGAGCTTGCAAAGCTCGAACGCGACGGCGTTTTTGTGTCGGCTTCTCCCGTAACCGTTCCCGATACCGATATTACGCCGAGAATAGCGGACAAGGTATGCGAATGTGACGAAAGACGGTTTGTGTTCGCAAACGACGTGATAAAGGCGGCGGATAACGGAACAAAGCTGATCTCGGTATCCGAAAGCAAGACCGATCCGGTAAAAACGACCGATTACGATATCTATCTTTCGGAATACGAACGCGTGGCAAAGGAGATCATAAAGCGCAAGACCGGACGGGTGCCGGGCGAGATATTTGAATTTACGCCGTTCGATATCCCGTTTGCAAACGACGAAAACGGGTATATGCACATCTCCGACAGTTCTCTAAGAGAATGTCTTGAAAACGAAGAACCCTCCGTTAAAAAGACCTGTGTCGAATGTGCTGCCGCGATATATTTCGCAAACAAATGATCAAAAAAATGCTCGCTTTAAAAGCGAGCATTTTTCTATTTCTTCTTTTTGGGCTTTGCCCAGCCCTTACCCCTCACGGGCTTCTTAGCACCGAACGTAGCTTTTGAGTTGTTTTTACGAGTTTCGGCGACTTTCGGGTGCGATTTCGGCTTATCGGGCTCTTTTTTATACATAGGTCTTACGTTACCGTGTGTTTTAGTTTCGGGCTTTACCAAGCATTTCGGTCCGAAGCCTATAAGGTCTTCTCTTCCGCATTTGACGAGCGCCTCACGTACAAGCTCCGCATTCTTCGGATTGCCCCATTGCAAAAGCGCTCTTTGAA
>CAZFQJ010000059.1:0-9770 GCA_964520875.1 uncultured Lachnospiraceae bacterium | reverse complement strand
CTCCCATGACCTCAACGAATCTCGTCCGCATTTCTTTTTCGAGCATTTCAACGGTGTTTGCGAATTCGTCTCTGGATTTCGTAAGATCTTCGAACTGAGTGTTCATCTCTTCGTAGGTCTTTTTGGCGGTCTTGTATTCCTCTATCGCGCTCGGATCGACGGATCCTATTCCGCGAAGCTTGTACTTAAGCTCGGAAAGCGTCTGGAGAACCTCGTTACGGTTTTCGGGAGTAACGGGAGGGTAGTCGAGAGCTTCCGCTTCGGTAAACGTGATCTCGTATTCGCTTGCAAGATAGGCGATGAGACGGTCAAGCTCCGTAGTGAGCGTTTCTATCTGACCTTCTACGCGGGTATGCTCGGTGGAGAGCTTTTCTCTTGCTCCCATTTTTTCGCCGAGCGATCTTGTAAGGATCGAAAGACGCGTTTCAAGCTCTTTTCCGAGCCTTTCGGAAGCGTCTCGTTCGTCCGTCATGTTCTTTATGTCGTCGCCGAGCTTTTTCGCAAGCTCCGATGAACGGATTATCTCGTCGCGCTTTCTTTCGATAGTTTCGTTATCGTGTGCTATGCTCTGTTCGGCTCTCGCAATACTTTGTTCGGTCGCGGACTTGTTCGTAAGACGTTCCTCCAGCTCCTTTTGAGCGGCTTCAACGTCTTTGGTAAGCGCGGTCATGCTGAGCATAGCCTGTACGGCTTCCGATTCTTTTGCGGATATTTCGGAGGACAGAGAAAACTTCTTTTTGCTCAGCTCTTCTTTACGGGCGGAAAGGGCGGTAAGTGACGATTCGATGTTTTCACGTTCGGCGACTATCTCGCGCTTTTCCTTTGAAGCGGCGTCGTTTTGAGAATCTATATCCACGATCTGATCGTTTAGCTTCTGAATGGTGTCGTTTACCGTTTTCAGCTGGGTTTCAAACGCCGTGTAGTTGGTCAGATCAGCTTGATAAAGAGAGGAGAGAAGCTTTAATTTGCTTTCGCTGTCGCGAAGATCTTGACCGGAGCTTTCAAGACGCTCCATTATCTCGGCGTGCTTTTCTTCGGCTTCTTTTTTCAGAACTTCCGTTTTTGCTCTTTCGGCGTTCAGCTTGTCTATCGTAGCGGTCCTGTTCAGAACGCCGCTCTCGCGCTTTGCGGCTCCTCCGGTTATTGAGCCGCCAGCGTTTACGAGCTGACCGTCCTTTGTGACTATCCTGACGCGGTAACCGTATGCCTTTGACGTTGCGTTTGCATTGTCGAGGTTATCGAATACCAGAGTCCGTCCGAGAAGGTTTTTAATGACTCGGTCGAATCTCGGCTCGTATTCGACAAGCTCGGACGCTATGCCTATATATCCTTTATGCTTTTTTAGATCGTTTGTATCTATCGAAAGGGGAGTGACCTGCATGGTGTTGAGCGGATAGAAGGTAGAACGTCCCGCGTTATTTTGCTTTAACCACATTACCGCCGCTTTTGCGGCTTCGTCGGTCTCGCAAACTATATTCTGTATGTTTGCGCCGAGAGCGGTCTCTATGGCGAGAGAATACTGCGAATTTACAGAGAATACGTGAGAGAGCGGTCCTATTATTCCGCGGATCTTTCCGGCTTTCGAAGCGCTCATGAGCGCGGAAACGCTGTGAGGATAGCCTTCGAAAAGCTCTTCCATACGGCGGAGCGAATCCACTCTTGTGCGAATATCTCTTATATCGCTCGCGTATGCGGCGATCTTTTCGTTATATTCCTCAAGCTCGCGTCTGAGCTCCGAGCCGAGCTTTTCGGCTTCCGCCTGCTTTTCGCGTATCTTGTCGGACTTTGCCTGATAGTCGTCCATTCTTTGCTTGTATCTGACCATTCCGTCCTTGCAGGCGGAAGTCGAACGCTCTGTTTCTTCAAGCTCCTTTTTAAGCTCATCTCGGCGTTCCTCGGTCGATTTCGAAGAGCCTTCTATCTCCGCAAGCCTCATTCTGAGTCCGTCCTTGCGCGAGTCGAGATTTTCCGTATCGTCTATGATCGATTCTATTTCAAGATCGAGCTTTTCGCGCTCGTTCTTAAGAGCCTCGGTAGTTCTTTCAAGCTCTGCACGCAGTGCTTCCGCAGTCGCTTTCTTTTCGGAAACGTCGGCAAGAGTCTTTGCCGCGCTTTCCGCTTCGGAATCGACAGAACGAAGCGTCTCGGAAAGCTCTTCTATACGCTTTTTCGTCTCTTCTATACGGTCGCCTATATGCTTTAGCTCCGTTTCCATTACCTTGGCGTTAGTGTCCTGACTGTAACGACTGTTCGTTACGTCCTCTATTTTTGTCGTAAGAGCCGACGCGTTTTCTTTTGCTCTGTTTTTCGAGATGTCTATCTGTTCGTATTCGGCGTTTAGGTCGTTTATCTCGTTGTCAAGCGCGGTAAGCGCTTTGCTTACGGTCTCGGATTGAGCGGTACGCTCTTCGAGCTTCGAACGCGAGATCTTTATATCATAGACGGAAACCGAGACGTCGGCTGCTTTTTTCTTTTCGTAGACCTCAAGGAAACGCTTTGCTTTTTCGGCGTCCTTTTCGAGCTTGTCGAGTATGTTCTTCTTTTCAAGCAATATGTCGGCAAGGCGCTCGCAGTTCTGGACCGTTTCGGCAAGCTTCCTTTCCGCGTCGTTCTTTTGATAACGATATTTGGATATTCCCGCCGCTTCTTCGAAAACGTTCCTTCTTTCGTCGCTCTTCTGAGAGATTATTTCTGCTGCCTTTCCCTGGCTGACTATCGAATATCCGTCTCGTCCGATACCCGTGTTCATGAAGAGAGTGTTTATATCCTTTAAACGAACGGGACGTCGGTTTATCATGTAATCGCTCGTTCCGTTACGGTTGTAACGTCTTGTTACCGTTACCTCGTCGTATTCGCTCTGTAAACGCGAAAAACCGGCTTCCTCGCGGTTGTCGAGCGTAAGCGAGACTTCGGCGTAAGCCATGGGCTTGCGCTTGTCCGTGCCTCCGAAGATAACGTCCTCCATTTTCGAGCCGCGCATGTTTTTTGAGGATATTTCTCCGAGTACCCAGCGTACCGCGTCGGAAATATTACTTTTTCCGCTTCCGTTAGGACCGACTACCGTTGTAACTCCCGGTGCGAATTTCAGCACGGTCTTGTCGGGAAACGATTTAAATCCGTGAAGCTCAAGTGAGATCAAACGCATAGATCATATATCCTTTCTTTTATCTTGAGGCTTGGAAAGAGTAATATCGAGTCCGCTTATATCGGAACATTCCCTTACTCTTATATCGGAAAGACCGAATTTCTTTTTCAGTATCTCCGTATTGACTTTTTTCTGTCCTATCGCCTGACTTATCCTTCCTTTGGCGACGTTAAATACCGCTTTATCGTCCGAATAACCGTCAAGTAGGATACGCATCTTTTTTAAATACATGCGGTTGAGCGCAAGCTCTCCGACGGAAGGGTGATAGTTGTTTACATAGCGCTCGTCGCTTAGAGTCTCGTTTGAGCAGAGACCTATACGTATGACGGGGACCTTATGTTCGGCAAATACGGACAACACCTCAGCGGTCCTTGAGACCGCTTCCTCGGTGTTTAAGGGAGAGTATATACCGCATTCTCTCATTCGATCCAGCTCCGTTTCCGGAAATACCACTGTCGGATATACCCTTGCGCTGTCTGCGCCGAGCGAGCATATCTTTTCGGCGGTCATGACCTCGTCAGAAAGAGAGGAGGAGGGAAGTCCCACCATCATCTGACCGATAAGCTCAAAGCCGTAACTCTTTATCAGCTTACATGCGTTTTCCGAAGCCGAAGCGTCGTGACCGCGTTTGCTTGCCGTAAGGACTTTATCCGAAAAGCTTTGAATACCGATCTCTATCGTCCTTACTCCGTGATCTTTAAGTATGTCGAGTATCTCGGGAGATATGGCGTCGGGACGGGTCGAAAGACGAACGGACGATATCCTGCCGGAGCTCAGGTAAATGTCCGATATTGACAGAAGCTCCGTCATTTCGTTTAACGGTATGGCGGTAAAGCTTCCTCCGAAAAAAGCAAGCTCGGTATCGCTTACATCGAGCGCTACCGTTGAAAGAGCCTCGTCTATTTCGCGTATGACCTTATCTTTTTCAAACGACGGTTTTCCGGTTATCTTCTTTTGATTACAGAAAACACATGCGTTCGGACAACCGTAATGCGGTATGAATATTGGTATATTTACATGCTTTTTCATATCTAAACTACTGTTTCTTGAAATAATTTATTATAGCGTCCTTTGCCGCCTTTTGCTCCGCTTTCTTTTTAGAATGACCCTTGCCCGTTCCGATAACGTTACTGTTGAGCATGGCGACCACCGTAAAAGTCGGGTCGTTATCCGGACCTGTTTTTGATACCTCGGAATATGTCAGCAGCTCTCCGGGCGTTTGTTGTATTATCTGCTGAAGCTCGGATTTGTAATCCATGGTATCACATTCCGCGGAATTTACCCTTTCGGCAAGGAACGGAACGGCAAGCGCTCTTGCCGGCTCTATGGAATAGTCGGAATCGAGATACATGGCGCCGAGAAGCGCTTCGAAAGCGTTTTCAAGTGTAGTCGGCTTTTTGTTTCCCTCGGATTTGCGTTCTCCGTTTCCGAGCAGAAGATAGTCTCCCAGTCCTATTTCTGAAGCGTATGAGCTGAGCGCGGCGGTGCATATCGCCTCGGAGCGCAGACGCGTAAGCTCTCCCTCGGGAACGTCGGGATATCTGTTAAAAAGATAGGTGCTGGAGATTATTTCAAGCACCGAATCTCCGAGAAATTCAAGACGCTCGTTCGATCTCGTCGGGATATTTCTTTGAGAAAGCTCGTTTGCGTATGACGAATGAGTGAGCGCTTCGGTGAGCAGAGCTTTGTTTTTGAAGGTGTAGCCTATCCTGTTTTCAAGACATTTCGGGTCTTTTTTCTTCGATCTTTCCATTGTTATATCTGTTTTATCCGTTTTTTACATCTATTGTGTTTATATTCCGAGCTTCGCGCAAGCGGCTTCTGCGGCAGACTGCTTTGCTTCCTTTAGAGTCTTTCCCGTGCCGAACGAGATCTCCTCGCCGTTTGCGATTATGGCGACATTAAAGACGCTCTTCTTTTCCGACGGACGCTTTTCGTATGTAAGCGGAGCGGAAGAGGTATGGCTGAGCTTCTGATAATGTCTGTTGAGGCGCGAAACGTAATCTTCTCTTACTTGCTCAGTTTCGCTATGCTCCTCGCCTCCGAGAGAAGAGAACCACTTGAAGAGCTTGCTTCTCTTGTTGATAAGTGCGGTATAGGCTTTTTTTGCCGCTTCGCGCTCGGACTCTTTCTTTGTAGAGCCTTCTCCGCTTGCAAGCTCGTTTCCGTCAAGCGTTACCGTAGTTATGCTTTTTCCCTTGGAAGGAGACGAAGTAACATACTTTAAAAGCACGCTGGAGCTGTGCATGTTTTTCTGTATCAGCTCTTGGAGCATCGACTTATAGTTATTGTTGTCTGCCGCCGTAATGTTTTCCGTTTTGGCGGATTCTTCCGTTTTTGCTTTTTTTGGCGTTTGAGAGGGCTTCTTTTCGCTCCTTTGAGACTTTGTTTTCGTACTTTCCGGTAAGGTGACAGGCTTTAACGCGTCTCGTATGAAAGTCTTTTTATCTTTTGTTTCGGAAGGAGCGGTCTCGGTAACTGTGACATTTTCGACGGTCTCGCTTTCCTTCTTTGCCGCCTTCTTTTGTATTTGTTCCTTTTTTACGCTCTTTTCGGATTTTACGCTCTTTTCCGGCTTTTCCGTCTTTTTCGATTTCGTGAAAAACTTTACCGCTTCGCTGACCATGGAGATCTTAAGAGTTTTTTTGCTTTTTTCGGCGCTCGGTCTTTGCTTTGCTCCGTCAAAATCTCCGCGATCGAACGATGATAAGGGCTTAGGAGAATACTTCGTTCCTCCGTCCGAAAGACGTATCATCGGAAGTAAGAAGCTCTTAAGCGAGGGCATGCCGTCGTCACGGTATATGGCGGCAAGCATAGCGAGGAATATCTGACCGTGTATCAGAGAACTGTTTCGTAAAGACTCCGAAAGCTCGGAAAGTATTATGCAGTCCGTAAGAGAATGTTCGGAAAGATAGCTTTCGTACCCGAGCGAGCTTTTGCAGTAGTCGAGCTTTTCTGAAAGCTCCTTTTCGTCGGTAATATCCTCGTCGCGGCATACGCGATCGGTCAGTATAAGATCGAGCAGACGTTGACCGAGAAATACGAAAGAGGTATTGCATCTCTCGCCGTTCTGTACGGCAGAGAAATGTGTGAAAGCGGTCTTTATCAGCGCAGGGTCTCTAAAATCGTAGTTTATAGCGCTTTGGACCGCGTTCAGATCGAATTTGTTTGACATTTGTTCCTCCGTTGGTTTTATCTTTTACTGAAAAAGCTCTTTTTCGGCAATGAACGCTTTAAGATCCGCTATTCCGCGTTCGTAAAGAGCCTCGTTTCTTGCGCTCTTTCTGCCCTTTACCTTCTTTTCAAGAGGCTTTATAAGTCCGAAATTGGCGTTCATCGGTTGAAATTTTCCGCTTCCGCCGCGGCTTACATACGCAGCCATCGAACCTATCACGGTGGTCTCGGGGAATATCACGGGTTCCTTTTCAAGCGCGGTCATAGCCGCGTTTATGCCGGCGACCATTCCGGACGCCGCGGATTCTATATATCCTTCGACTCCGGTCATCTGACCGGCAAAGAAGAGCGAAGGACGAGATATCGTAGCGTATGAAGCGGTAAGACGTCCGGGAGAATTTATATAAGTATTTCGGTGCATTACGCCGTATCTTAAGAATTCGGCGTTTTCAAGTCCCGGTATCATGCGGAAGACGCGCTTTTGCTCTGGTATCGTAAGATGAGTCTGAAATCCCACAAGATTGAACATGGTCTTGCCCGCGTTTTCCGTGCGGAGCTGGACGCATGCGTAAGGCTCTCTTCCCGTTCTCGGATCGGTAAGACCGACAGGCTTAAGAGGTCCGAAGCGTAGAGTATCCTCGCCGCGTCTTGCCATGACCTCTACCGGCATGCACCCCTCAAATACGGTAAGATCCTTTTGCGATTCTTTATCGAATCCGTGAAGCTCAGCTTCCTTTGCGGTTATAAGAGCGTTGTAAAACGCGGTATATTGCTCCTTGTCCATGGGACAGTTCAGATAATCCGCGTCGCCCTTATCGTAACGCGACTGAGCGAATACTATACCTTCATCGACCGTCGAAGCGTCGACTATCGGAGCGGCGGCGTCGAAGAACGAGAGTCCGCGGTCTCCGAAAAGATCGGATATCGACGAAGCTAACCTGTCGGAGGTAAGAGGTCCGGTCGCTATGACGCAGATACCGTCATTCGGGATCTCGCATACTTCTTCCTCTATTACCTTTATGTTCGAGTGTTCTTTTAATTTTTCGGTGATGAACGCGGAGAACGCCGTTCTGTCGACCGCAAGAGCAGCGCCTGCCGGAACCGCGGTCGCGTCCGCCGCCCGCATTATAAGAGAAGAGAGCGCGCGAAGCTCGTCCTTGAGCATACCGGCGGCATTCGTTTTCTGAAGCGAGCGCAGAGAGTTCGAGCAGACAAGCTCGCCGAAAAGATCCGACGCGTGCGCGGGAGTCCTTTTCGACGGCTTCATTTCGTAAAGCTCAACGCTTACGCCTCTCTCGGCGCATGCATACGCCGCTTCCGCGCCGGCAAGTCCGGCGCCTATTATCTGTACCGTCTTACTCATTTTCGCTTACCGCGTCGGCTTGCGCCGTGTATCCGCATTCGTCCTTGTTTATGCAGTATACGGTGTTCTTGCCTTTTTTGCGAAGGAGCATGCCGCCGCAGCTCGGGCACTTGTCCGTTAAAGGCTGATCCCATGACGAGAATGTGCAATCGGGATATTTTTCGCAACTGTAAAAGAAGGTGTTGTTGCGACCTCTCTTCGTAACTATCTTCGAAGAGCAGAGAGGGCAGGGAATACCGATGTCCTTGGTTATCTGCTTTGTGAATTTGCATTTGGGGAAGTTTTCGCAAGCGTAAAAGGAACCGAATTTTCCGTTCCTTATGACGAGTGTGCCGCCGCATAATTCGCATTTGAGATCCGTGGTCTCGGCGGGAGCGGACTCCGCGCGAAGCTTGCCGCTGCTGTCGAGAGGCTTGGTGTTCTTACATTCGGGGTAGTTGGGGCATGCGGCGAACTTGCCGTATCTGCCGTTTTTCACTACCATGAGGCTTCCGCATTTGTCGCATACTATGTCGGTCTGCTCGGCGGGAAGCGATATTTCTACCTTTTCGACCTCTTTTTCGGCGTTTTTGAGGTTCTTGTCGAAGCCTTCGTAAAATCCTTTGAGGACAGAATTCATGGTGGTCTTACCGTCGGCTATACTGTCGAGAGAGTCTTCCATTTGAGCCGTAAATTTGTAGTCGACTATGTCGGGGAAATATTCCATCATTATTTTCGTGGTTATCTCTCCGAGAGACGTCGGAAGGAAAGAGTGTTTGTCGCGCTTTACATATCCTCTTGATATTATCGTTGATATTATCGGAGCGTAGGTGGAAGGTCTGCCTATGCCTTTTTCTTCAAGGAAGCGTATGAGAGTAGCTTCGCTATATCTTGCCGGAGGCTCGGTGAATTTCTGGGCGGGAATAAGCTCGGCAAGCTCAAGGATCTCGCCTTCTTTGAGATCGGGAAGTCTGTTCTCGGTCTCGTCGTCGTCACCGTCGTCCGTCTCATAGACCGCCATATAACCGTTAAATCTTACGACCGAGCCGCTTATCCGGAATATATATTTATCCGCCTGTATGTCAGCGGTTACGGTATCAAGCTCGGCGTTGGACATCTGGCTTGCCACAAAGCGGCTCCAGATAAGCTTATAGAGTTTATACTGACCTGCGCTGAGATATTTTTTGACGGATTCGGGATCTATCGCAATGTCGGAAGGACGGATAGCCTCGTGCGCGTCCTGCGCGTTCTCTTTGGACTTATACACTCTCGGCTGAGGGCAAACGTAAGTCTCGCCGTATCTTTCGGAAATGAAAGCCTTTGCCGTGGCGGTCGCTTCGGAGGAGATCCTGAGCGAGTCGGTACGCATATACGTGATGAGACCGCGCGTTCCGCCGTTCTCGGAGCCGATATTCACACCTTCGTAAAGCTCCTGTGCGATACGCATGGTGTACTGAGACTGAAATCCGAGCTTTTTTGAGGCTTCCTGTTGCATGGAAGAGGTGTTGAACGGAGGAGCGGGATTCTTCTGACGTACCGCGCGCTTTACCGTGCGTACCTTGAATTCGGAATTCTTTACCGCTTCTATTACCTTTGTCGTTTCCGCCTCGGTCTTAAGCTCTGTCTTATTCTGTTCGCTTGCGAGACCGAAAAATCTCGCGCGCACGGCGCTGTTTTTGAAGTTTGCGTCAAGGAGCCAGTATTCGTCGGGAATAAATGAGCGGATCTCGTTTTCTCTTTCGACTATTATCCTTGTCGCAACGGATTGCACGCGTCCGGCGGAAAGACCGCTTTTTACGCTCTTCCAAAGAAAGGGACTTAATTTATAACCGACTATACGGTCGAGTATCCTTCTTGCCTGCTGGGAGTCCACAAGATTTATGTCGATGTTTCTCGGAGATTTTATAGCCGCTTTTACCGCGGGCTTCGTTACCTCGTTAAAGGAGACCCTCTTGGTCTGTTCTATCGGAAGTCCGAGAGCGTTTGCCAAATGCCAGGCGATAGCCTCTCCCTCACGGTCGGGGTCGGTCGCAAGGAATATCTTGTTTGCGTTTTTGGCGTCTTTTTTCAGCGAGGCGATAAGATCGCCCTTACCTCTTATATTGATGT
>CAZFQJ010000058.1:0-9892 GCA_964520875.1 uncultured Lachnospiraceae bacterium | reverse complement strand
GCGCCACGGCCATCATGTCCATCTTCGGCGCCGACCCGCTGACCTACTACCACGGCCGCGGGCCTTTGGAAGCGGCGGCGCAGGGCATAGTCGCGGGAATAAACTGCGCTTTAAAGATCAAGGGAGAAGCGCCCATGGTACTGACCCGCGACAGCTCTTACATCGGAACGCTCATAGACGATATAGTAACCAAGGGCACGAGCGAGCCGTACAGAATGATGACCTCGCGCTCGGAATACCGTCTCCTTCTCCGTCAGGACAACGCCGCGTTCAGGCTCATGGAAGAGGGCAGGCGCACGGGGCTTCTCTCGGAAGAAAGATATAACGAGCTTATCGAACAAAAGAAGGAGATAGAGCGCGAGATACGCAGAACGCATAGCGTATCGGTTCCGCCGAGCGAGACCTTAAACGACATTCTTCGCGAAAACGGAACCACGCCGGTAGAAACCGGAATACGTCTCTACGATCTTCTCAAACGTCCTCAGCTCTCGTATAAAGCCTTGTCGCCTGTTGATCCATATTCCGAAACGCTTCCGCGCGTTATCCGCACCGAAGCCGAGATCGCGATAAAGTACGAGGGTTATATAAACCGTCAGCGCGAGGACGCTCAAAAAATGGAAAAGCTTGAGAGCCGTCTGCTTCCGGCGGACATGAACTATTCCGAGATCTCGGGTCTCCGACTCGAAGCGCGCCAAAAGCTTGACAAGGTAAGACCCATGAACATCGGTCAAGCCTCAAGGATAAGCGGCGTATCTCCCGCCGACATCTCGGTGCTTCTCATATGGCTGAAATTAAACAATAAATAATACATTGTATCACATTTTATCTATTGTAGGTAGCAATATATGTCTTGTTTTAACAATATCTATAAAAACATATTAACTTTAAACGATCTGTCCGAATACGAGGAATATGAAGATATATTCGAAAAACTGTACACGGATCTGAACGAAACGAACAAGCTTTACAATCTTACCGCCGTAACGAGCGAGGAGGGCGTATGCGCCCTGCATTTCGCGGATAGCCTGACCGTTGCCCGTTATCCGAATGAGAACGGGACGCTCCTCGATATAGGGTGCGGAGCCGGATTTCCGTCGCTTCCGATCGCGATAGTAAGACGGGATGTGACGGTAAACGCAGTAGACAGTACGGCAAAAAAGGTAGCGTTCTCCTCGCGTTTTGCGAGCGAGAACGGTATAGATAATTTCACGTCAAGCGCGGCAAGAGCCGAGGAGCTTGCAAAGACCTCCAAGCGAGAGAGCTACGATACCGTTACCGCAAGAGCGGTAGCGAGGTTAAATATCCTCTCGGAGCTTGCGCTTCCGTTCGTAAAGGTAGGCGGAACGTTCATGGCGATGAAGGGTTCTATGGGAAAAGAAGAGTACAGAGAAGCGGAAAAAGCCATAAAGACCCTCGGCGGAGAGCTTGAAAGGATAGAAGAAAAAAAGCTCGCGATATCGCCCTCGGAAACGCAGGAAAGGACCGTAATATTCGTAAAAAAGGTGAAAAAGACGCCGCTCACGTATCCGAGAATGTATTCGAAGATATCAAAAAGCCCGTTATGAGCCGAACGGCAGAAAAAACTGTGAATATTTTGTTATCAACTGTCGTTTAAGTTGAATATGACCAAGTGCGGTATAAAGCGCTTGGAGCCGAAAAGCTCCGAGCGCTTATTTTTTCGTATTCCAAAAAGCGACCGACGCCGATAAATACCGAGTTCAAAGCCGAAAAAACCCTTCATCTCCCCATATCAGCCGTTAAAAAAACGTTTTTCAACGGCGAGATTCACTTGCATACGCCACGGCAAGCGTGATATCATAGAAACGAAGGACGGGAAATCGTATATTAAGCAAAATTTTCTGTCAAATTTGTAAAAAGGAAGGTAAAAAGCAATGGCAGTAACGGCAACAGCCCAAAATAACGCGGAAACAACGCAAAACAGAGAGGTAGTCCAGATCCCGACGGAGGCTATAATGCCCAATCGTTCTCAACCGAGAACCACGTTTGAAAACGAGAGCCTCGGACGTTTGGCGGAAAGTATACGAAAATACGGCATACTTCAGCCCCTGACCGTGCGAAAGATAGAAGAAAATTCGCGTTTTTCCATATTTAAATACGAATTGGTCGCCGGAGAACGGCGCCTTAGAGCCTCAAAGCTGATCGGTCTGCCGACAGTACCGTGTATAATAATGGAAACAGACGCAAAAACATCCGCCGCGCTCGCCATAATAGAGAACCTGCATCGCGACGATCTCAATATTTTCGAAGAATCCGCCGCGATAGCGTCTCTGATAGAGCTTTACAAGCTGACCCAGGAACAGATAGCGCTCCAGCTCTCGCTCACACAAGCCGCGGTCGCGAATAAATTAAGACTTTTAAAGCTTTCCGCGGAAGAAAAGACCTTCATCTTGGAAAACGGACTTACCGAACGCCATGCGCGCGCTTTACTCAGGGTAAAAGACCCCGGAGAAAGAAAAAGCGTCCTCGCGCACGTCATAAAGTACTCATTAAACGTAAAGCAGACGGAAGAATACATAGAAAAGCTTATAAATCCCTCGGAAAAGACGCCCGAAATGCCACGCGGAGACTACCGCACGCTGATATCAAACATACGTAAAGCAATAGAAACGACCAGAAATAGCGGAGTACCGATCAAGACCACACATTCCGAGACCGACACGGATATTATATATACAATATCAATCCCAAAGACCGCAGTCACCGAATAATGTTTCACGTGAAACATTTACATAACAAGACCGCCCGAATGTTTCACGTGAAACATTCGGGCGTTACGCGCGCACCGCGATATATTTTTATATTTTTAATAAAAAAGATAGATTACTGTGTTGACAAACACCGCGCAAACTGCTATAATTATTTTGTAATATCGAAGCCAAAACACTTTGATATAAACTTACAGAAAGGCAAAGACATGATAATATCACTTGCAAACCAAAAAGGCGGCGTAGGAAAGACCACCTCAGCGGTAAATATCGCCGCAACGGTCGCCTCGCTCGACAAAAAGGTCCTGCTGATAGACCTCGACCCACAGGGAAACGCGTCCACAGGCGTAGGCTTCATGGACAGAAGCTCGCTCAGATCCTCTTACGACGTCATAACCGGCGAGCTCGCGGCAGCCGAAGCGATATATTCGACAGAATTCAAGAACCTCGACGTCATGCCATCGCATATCAATCTTGCGGGCGCGGAGCTTGAGATAGCCGAAGCCGAATCAAGAGAACGTCTCCTCAGACGCGCGCTTTCATCGGTAAAGGACAGGTACGATTACATATTTATCGATTGCCAGCCGGCGCTCGGATTACTTACGATAAACGCGCTCGTAGCAAGCGACGGGATCATAATACCGGTCCAATGTGAGTTTTACGCGCTTGAGGGACTCATTCAGCTCACGAACACCATAGAAAGCATCAAAAGCTACTACAATCCGGAGCTGGAGCTTATAGGACTCGTTATCACCATGTTCAACAGCCGTCTGAACATATCGCAGTCCATAATCAGAGACCTTCGATCGCACTACGGAAACATCATCTTTAAAACTCCCGTAGTCAGAAACGTCCGTCTCGCCGAGGCTCCTTCCTACGGAACCCCCATTCTGTATCTGGACAAGTTCTCAAAAGGCGCGCAGAACTACATGTCCATATCCAAGGAGCTTATCGAACGCACAGAAAACAAATAACATAAGGAGAGAGAAGACATGGTAAACAAAGGACAAGCCAGAGGCCTCGACGCTCTTTTCAAGATCCAAGGATCGAAGCCTCAGGAAAACGAGTCAACAAAGACCCTTCGTATATCGGAGCTTGAGCCGCGCAAGGATCAACCGCGGCGCAACTTTGACGAAAACGCCTTAGCGCAGCTCGCTGACTCAATAAAGTCGAACGGAGTCCTTCAGCCTATACTCGTAGCAAAGCAGGATAACGGCTTTTACAGTATAATAGCGGGCGAACGCCGTTGGAGAGCCTCGAAGCTCGCCGGACTTACAGAAGTTCCGGTAATAGTTCTCGAAGCCGACGAAAAGAAGATCGCCGAGATCGCGCTCATAGAGAACCTTCAAAGAGAAGACCTCAACCCAATAGAAGAAGCCGCCGCTTACCGATCGCTTATGGAAGTCCACAACATGACCCAAGACGAGCTTTCAAAAAGAGTCGGAAAGAGCCGAAGCGCCATAGCGAACGCCACGAGACTTCTCGACCTTCCCGAGGAGATCGCCGATATGCTCATCGACGGAAAGCTTTCCGCAGGTCACGCAAGAGCGCTTCTCGGACTTACCCATTCCGAGGATCTCATCAAAGCCGCAAACGCGGTATCAAGCCGCGAGATGTCGGTACGCGCAACGGAAGCCCTCGTAAAGACTCTCAACTCCGCCGCCGCTAAAGCGGAAAAAGAAGCGGAAAAGCCGGAAAAGATAAAAGTAGACTACTGTGCCGAGCTTGAAAAGAGAGTAGAGGACGTGATCGGAAGAAGAGTACATATAGTCGGAAAAGGATCTCAAAAGAAGATAGAGATATCGTTCTCTTCAAACGAGGACCTCGAAGAGCTTCTTAAAATGCTCTGCGGAGACGAATTCTTCGACGACATCTGATCAAAAGCTACATTATTATAAATAAAAACACAAAAGCGAACACAAAAATCGAAAGAAGGCATAAAAATGTTAGACATAAAAGTTATAAGAGAGAACCCCGAGGAAGTCAAAGCAAGACTTGCAACGAGACAAAAGGATTACAGCGAAGAGATAGACCGTATACTCACCCTTGACGAGACGAGACGCGCGCTCATCTCCGCAACCGAGACGATCAAAGCAAAGAAGAACGAGGTCTCAAAGCAGATCCCCGCCATGAAGAAGCAGAACCTCGACGTTACCGCAGTATTCGAAGAGATGAAGAAGCTCTCCGACGAGATGAAAGACGACGAGGACAAGCTCGCCGAAACGGAAAAAGAGCTTGAGATGCTCCTTCTTTCCGTTCCGAACCTTCCGAACGCGACCATTCCCGTAGGAAAAGACGACACAGACAACAAAGAGATACGCCGCTGGGGCGAGCCGAGACATTTCGACTTCGAACCGAAAGCGCACTGGGATCTCGGCCAGTCCCTCGGAATACTCGATCCCGAGACCGCCGGAAAGGTGACCGGAACGCGTTTCCACTTCTACAAAGGACTCGGCGCAAAACTTGAACGTTCTATCGTCTCCTTCTTCCTCGATACTCACACACAGTTCGGATACACCGAAGTATTTCCGCCTTACATGGTAAACAGAAACTCCATGCAAGGAACGGGTCAGCTTCCGAAATTCGAAGAGGACGCTTTCAAGGTAGCCAACACCGACTATTTCCTTATTCCCACCGCAGAGGTCCCGGTCACGAATATGTACAAGAACGACATACTTAACGCCGAGGATCTTCCGATAAAGTACTGCGCCTACTCCGCCTGCTTCCGCGCCGAAGCGGGAAGCGCCGGACGCGACACAAGAGGACTTATCCGTCAGCACCAATTCAACAAGGTAGAGCTTGTAAAGTTCGCGGATCCCGACAAGTCCTACGAAGAACTTGAATCTCTCACGCTCGACGCACAGAGAGTGCTTCAGCTTCTCGGACTTCCTCACCGCGTAGTGTGTCTGTCCACGGGAGATATAGGCTTCAGCTCCGCCAAGACATACGATATAGAGGTATGGATGCCTTCCTACAATCGTTACGTAGAGATCAGCTCCTGCTCAAATTTCGAAGATTACCAGGCGCGCCGCGCAAATATCCGCTTCAAGAGCGACGCAAAGTCCAAGGCGCGTTACGTACACACGCTCAACGGCTCCGGAGTCGCGGTCGGAAGAACGGTCGCCGCTATAATGGAGAACTTCCAGAGAGACGACGGCGGAATAGACGTTCCCGAGGTGCTTCAGAAGTACATGGGAGTAGACGTAATAAGATAAGTCAATGTTTCACGTGAAACATTATCCACGCACATCGCAAAAGAAAGGAAATCCTATATGCCCAACCTTTCGGAGTTTCTCATATACACCGGAGAAACATCGCTTCCGATAATCCTCTGGTCCATTTTCGCAGGAGTCTTTATCGCCGCGATCGCTTCGTTCGTAATAAAGATCAAATTCGGTGCGTTCATGCAGGCGTTGCTCAAAAACGACGCCTCATCGCCCGAAAAAGCCATGACGTTAGCCGAAACGGGGATCAAAGCCGGATTTTTCGTAAAATTCGGACTCAGATCTCACGCAAGCTATAAAAATCTCATGGTCGCTGTTACGGACGACGGAAAATATTACGCAAACGCCGCTTATACGAGCGAGCCGCCGATCCTGAAGAGCTTCACCCTCAGACAAACAAAAGGCAAAAAGTCGAGAATAAAAGAATCCTCGGTCGATACCACAAATACCGAAGGTATCCGTGATACCAAAGGTATCCGGAATAACGAGATCGAACAAACGGCAGAAACCGAAATAAAGGTCTCAACCTCAAAGGAGCGCGTTAAATTCGACATTTACAAAGCGCGTTACTACATTCCGAAAGAGCTTCACGACAGAGCGGCGTCGCTCTATTTCGGAAAACCGACGAAATTCGTCGCAATGCTCGGCATACTTGTAGCGCTCGGAGTGGTCATAGCGTTTTCGGAGAACATCATCATCGGACTTATAGATTTCATGAACAACTTCATCGAAGGACTTTGATAGTAAACAAAAATATCGGGATCTTACTTAAAGACCCCGATATTTTTTTGTTTTTAAAGGTTTTTCAACATAGTTCTCCACAGAAGTGAGGAGTTTTCCACAAGTTTATACACAGTGTGCACTTCCTGCGGCATAACTCATGACCGATATCGGCACACAAGCGCCGTTTCCGTCGCGCGTATCCGAGATAGCAATATTTGACTTATAGCTATATATTATGACTATTACTTTACAAGCTCGCCGTAGCACTTACCGAATGCCGCCGCCGCGTTAGCTTCGTCGGTATCGATATGCATTGCAAGGCTGAACTTGGGGCTGACTCTGATAACGACGTCGCCGAGAGTCGCGGAACGTCCGCTCTCTATCTTTACTCCGACGATCTGTCCGTTCTCAACGCCGTAAGCCGCGGCGTCCTCGGGAGTCATATGTATGTGGCGCTTTGCTATGATAACGCCCTCGTTTATATCTATCTCGCCGTTAGGACCGACTATCTTGAGTCCGGGAGTACCGGCAAGGTCGCCGCTCTCGCGAAGAGGAGCGTCAACGCCGAGGGTACGCGCGTCGGTATAAGAAAGCTCTACCTGAGTCGCGGGACGAACGGGGCCGAGAATGATAACGTTCGCTATCTCCTTCTTAGGTCCGACGAGCTTTACGCGCTCCTCGCAAGCGAACTGACCGGGCTGACTGAGATCCTTCTTATGAGTAAGAGCCGCGCCTTTTCCGAAAAGGGTTTCAAGATCCGCGCTCGAAAGATGAACGTGTCTTGCGGAGGTTTCAACAAGTATTTTTTCCATTTTATTTATTTCCTTTCGTATAATCCGTGTTTTAATACATTATACTATATTTCGCGGCAAAAGTAAAGAGTTTAACCGCATTTTACAAAATATTTTTGAAATACCGAGAAAAACGGGGAAAAGCAACATGAAAACGGTCGATACCGAAACAAAAGACAGCGAAAACGAGGAGCGCGGCGAGACTGCGCCCGAGCGTCCCGACGGTTCGGTCAACACGAAAAACGGGGGAGTCTCGATAAGGACGATAACCATAGCCGGTCAGATAGAGGGGCATAACGCCTTACCGAGCGGCACGAAAGCGACAAAATACGAGTTACTGATACCTCAGATAGTGGAGATAGAGGAGGACCCAAGCACCGATTGCCTTTTGCTCATTCTGAACACCGTGGGCGGAGACGTTGAGGCGGGGCTTGCGCTCTCCGAGCTTATCGCCGGAATGAAAAAGCCCACCGCTTCGTTAGTTCTCGGCGGCGGACATTCGATAGGAGTTCCTCTTGCGGTGAGCACAAACAAGTCGTTCATTGTCAAAAGCGCGACTATGACGATCCACCCCGTAAGAGTCAGCGGACTTGTGCTCGGCGCTCCGCAGACGTTCGTTTTTTTCGATCGCATGCAGGATCGGATCACCGATTTCGTTTGCTCGCACAGTAAGATAAAGCCCGAACGCTTTCGCGAGCTTATGCTCAGTCACGACGAGATGACTACCGATCTCGGCTCGGTACTTGACGGCGAACGCGCCGTCGCCGAGGGACTTATCGACTCTATCGGCTCGCTCAGCGACGCCTTACTTTTCTTGAAACTTACTTTCTTGAAAGAAAAGTAAGCACCTACTTTTTTGAAAAAAAGTAGGCAAAAAACTTCTTCTACATTGACTATTATGTAGATTTTAATATTATATCATAGAAACATTGGTATTTTATTTGATCGTTTACGCCCGTGTCATCCTGAGCGAAGTCGAACCCGAAGGGCGATGCGAAGCATCGGGACCTGCATTGCTTTTATCGAAAATCGTCCGAGATCTGCATTGAATTAGCCACCCGAGATCCCACCTCGCTTCGCTCGCTCAGGATGACGGCCCCCCATATCTCTATGCGAACCCCTCGGAGTGGAAACCCGTCCCCGGTGGCGCTGAAGTACAACTGTAAAAGTTTCTTTCTTTTTCTTTGCTTCATTTCTTTTTCTTTCTTTAAAAAGAAAGAAAAAGAAATGAAGTTCATAGTAAACAATCCCTCCGTCACGCATGCGCGTGACACATCCCTTTGCACAAGGGAGGCTTTCAGATGAAATTTCCTAACTCAGAAGGAAAAAGAAACGAAGTTTAAAACTTATGAACGGTAAGAGCAATGATCTTGCTTATATCGTCCGGCTGGACGGCTGCTTCATGCGCCGCCTTATTTCGCCGTATCTCTCCGCATTTACGGCATTTACTTATTATGATATACCCCCTTTTCGGATCGGGGATCGCCGATATAGGTTCGAGAAGTCCGCCGCAGTCCGACGCGCGATCGCCCGGATTTATGTCAAGATGAAGCGAGCATAAACAAAACGGGCAATGATTACGCGAGGTGTAGCCGAGCGGAAGGACTTCCTTTCCGCAGTTCACGCACACAAAGCCGTTATCGTTCTTTTGAAATCTTTTTTCCATTATCTTTTCTCCGTTCCGCCGCCGATGCGGCTATTTTTCCGTCCGAAATATTTTACTCCGTTGCTTTGAGCCGACCCCGAACCGAGCATTTCCAATATTAACACTTTAGACAAAAAAACAACGTTTTATAGTTACAATTATTTGATAACATATTTAAGCGTTACATAAGGACGCAATATGTAAATACTTCTTCGAAAGGATTTAGAATATGCTTAGAAATGCAAAAAGCAGAGTCCTTGCTTTCCTTGCTTTCGCGCTCATGTTCTCCATGCTCGTATGCTCTATGGGCGTGACGGCGTTCGCGGCGGACGAAAAGACAGGTTTTGCAAAATGGTGGGACTCGTACAATCAGATAGTCGGTTACTGTGTAGCCGGAGTTTTATTCGTCGCAATAGTGGTCTTTATTTATCTTTGGATACCCAAGAAAAACGCCGATAAGAAAGGCGCAAAAAAGAATACCAAATCAAAAAGCTGATCTTCGGATCCTTTAAATGCACCCAAAAGGGTGCATTTTTTGTTTTACCTTCTGCCAAATAAGGTATCACCATTCTGTGATATAACGTCAAGGTTTACACCGGATCCAATGTAGATTCTTCGACTTCGGGCGTTGCCCTCCGCTCAGAATGACAGGTAACTGTAAGCGTTCTTCGGCAGAAGAACGCATGACGGATGAGGTGTTCTTCACTATTCATTATGCATTAATCCTTACTCCTCATCCACCACTACGTGGTCGGCATGTTATAATGTCAAGTGCAACACTTG
>CAZFQJ010000057.1:0-9969 GCA_964520875.1 uncultured Lachnospiraceae bacterium | reverse complement strand
CGCTCTATCTCGCGTGCTTCCTTGGTCTGAAGCTCGCGCAGGGCGTTGTTTGCTTCGAATACGGCGTAAGGCTCTATGAATACCGTCGCGCCGGTAGACGAGGTATCGTGAACGAGACCCTTTATCTCGTTTTTGTATTCGGTTTTTACCGGAATTACGAATCTGCCGTTTCTTACCGTGACAATGCTTTCTTGAAGATACTTTGCGTAAGAGCCGGTAACGTATCTTTGCAGAGTCTCTCTTACGGAAGCCTGTGCGTTTCTGATCTTTCTTCTTACGTCCGCAAGCTCGGGGCTTGCTTCGTCGGCGACTATGTCTTCTACCGGAAAGGATCTGAAAATCTTTTCTTCGAGAAAACGGTTCGGCGTCAATCTGCGGAATATGACGTCTATAACGGTCTCGTCGGCGGGATCGTTTTCGATATAATCGAGCAGCAGTCTTGAGGTGCGAAGCACCGAGGCTATGTCGAGCAGCTCCGACGGAGTAAGCGTGGATTTTTTGATCGCTCTTTCAAGAGAATCTCCGATGTCCTTTACCGCTCCGAACGGAGGCGGCGCTTTTTTGGTTATAAGGTAACGCGCAGCCGCGGTCTCGGCTTGCAAACGCTTGACTCTTACCGCGTCTGATTCCGGCGTGAGCCTTTTTGCAAGCTCTTTTGCGCCGGAGGTCGCCGCGCAATCGGCGAGCATATCGCGTATCTTATCGAATTCGAGTGTTCGTATCGCTTTATTAAATTCTGACATTTCTTTAAATCCGTGATCCTGTCTGAGGTTTTATTATCCGTTTGCGCCGAAGGCGCTCTTTATGTGACGGACCTCGGCTCTTTGCGAGCCTGCGGGGAAATATATTTCTATTACATCTATACGGCATCTTCCGACCTCGGGGTGAGCTTTTACATATTCCTTTGCCGTGTTTGCAAAGCGTATCCTTTTGGCTTTGTTTACCGCGTCCGAGGCTCTGCCGTAACGCGAAGAGGGAAGAGACGTCCTTGTCTTTACTTCGACAAAGAGCGTTTGCTCTCCGTCATGGGCGACTATATCTATCTCTCCGCCCTTGGTGCGGAAGTTTCGTTCTTTTATAACGCACCCGAGAGTCTCAAGGTACTTGCATGCGGCGCTTTCGCCCAGCGTTCCCAAAGCCGTTGTGTTTTTCGTCATTTGTCGAGAAATTTTAAGAAGGTAAGACGGTGTATGGGAGACGGTCCGTATTTTTTTACCGCTTCCATGTGGTCTTTTGTGGGATAACCCTTGTGCTTTGATATGCCGTATTCCGGGTATGCGGCGTCAAGCTCGGCGCAGAGCCTGTCTCGGCTTACCTTGGCGAGCACGGAAGCCGCCGCTATGCTCGGAGATCTCGCGTCGCCTTTTACGACCGTTACCGCGTCGCACGGAAAATCCCTTGCTATGTTACCGTCAACGAGAGCAAGCTCCGGTTTTACGGAAAGCTTTTCTATTGCCCGTCTCATGGCGAGCTGGGAAGCGTTCAGTATGTTTATTTCGTCTATTATTTCGTTTGATACGTGTTCTATCGCATACGCAACGGCGTTCTCGGTTATGATATCGTAGAGCTGCTCGCGCTTCTTTTCGGATAATTTTTTAGAGTCGTTCAGCCCTTCTATTATGAGTCCGGAGGGGAGTATACAGGCAGCCGCGGTCACGGGACCGCAGAGCGGACCTCTTCCCGCTTCGTCGGTGCCGCATATCACGGAGTAGCCCTTGGTAAAATATTCGTTCTCTATATCCCACGTAAGCGTCGGTTTGGTTGTCTGCAAAACGTCATACCTCCGTTTCGCTTTTAAAATTCGGTATACGGTTCGGCTCTTCGAGGGATATCCTTCCGATCTTTCCAGAACGAAACTCTTCTATCAGAGTTATCGCCGCGCGCTCCGTGTTTATCTCTCCTCCGCCGATCAGAAAGCCGCGCCTCCTGCCGACGGCGGTAAGTATATCGTAATCGTTTTCGCATCTTGCGATATCTTCATTTGTGAGCTTGTATCTTGCCCGGAAAAGCTCGGGAGCGAGCTTTTCCAGACGGTTGCAGAGCACACAGGCTATCGTTTCCGTATCTAATATGTCGTCCTTTATCGCGCCCGTTATGGCGAGATTTTCGCCGACGTATTGGTCTTCGAACTTCGGCCAAAGTACGCCCGGTGTGTCAAGCAGATCTATTCCGTGCTTTGTGGGTACCCATTGCTTGTCCTTGGTAACGCCGGGGCGGTTCTCCGCCTTTGCTTTTGACGATCCCGCCATACGGTTTATAAAAGTGCTTTTTCCGGAGTTCGGTATTCCAACAACGAGCGCTTTCATGGTTCTGCCGGACATGCCCTTGTCGTTATAACGTTCGAGCTTGGCTGACAAAAGCTCTCTTACTGCCGGAAGTATCTCGCCGAGTCCTTCTCCCGTATTGCAGTCCGTGAATATGCAACGCGTATCAGAGGAACGGTAGTACGCCTTCCATGCCGCGTTTACTGACGGGGAGGCGAGCGAGGATTTGTTCAGAAGTATTATTCTCGGCTTGTTCTGAGCAAGCTTTTCTATATCGGGATTGTGAGAGGAATACGGTATTCTTGCGTCGAGTATCTCTATCACCATATCCACGAGCGGGAGGCTTTCCCGTATCATTCGTTTGGTCTTGGCCATGTGTCCGGGAAACCATTGTATCAGCTTTGATTGCACGGCAAAGCTCCTTTCTGTCTGTTACAAAGCAGTTTATCGGTATATCTTAAAATCGCTGAGCGGGAAGATCTTTACCGCGACCTTGCCCATTACGTATCGTTCGTCGATAAGACCTACGGAGGACGAGCGACTGTCGGTAGAGCCGTTTCGATTATCGCCCATTACGAATATATATCCTTCCTTAACGGTGAATTCCGTCGGAAGATAGTCGGATCCTCTCATATCCGCGTCGTATGAAGGACGGTTTATATAGTCCTCGTCAAGCGTTACTCCGTCGACCGTTACCGTCCAGTTTTCATAATCTATCTTTACGGTCTGACCGCCCGTGGCTATAACTCTTTTTACGAGCGGAGTGTCGAGTCCGTATATCTCGGATTGGCAGACGACGATATCTCCGGCCTTCGGCGTGTACATGAATTTCGAAACTATCAGGACGTCGCCGTTTGAAAGCGTCGGGACCATAGACGTTCCGACTACGGGACTGTGTCTGAAAAACATGAGTATTATGAAAAGACCTATCGCGAAATAGACCGCGAACATTTCTACCCATTCGAACGCCCTTGAAAACGAGTCTCCGTTCTTTTCACAGACGGCGTCGGTCCCCGTTTCGGAGACGTTTTCGAGGTCATCTTGCGGCGCGTCTTTGTTTTCGGAGAAGGCTTCGTAGTCCGTTTGCGATCCGTTTTCGTTATTTTCGTTTTCGTTCATTTGTTATCCTTTCGAGATGCGGAGCTCATATGAACATATCCATGAGCTGCTCGCCTCTGTGCAGGTGAAGTCCGGTGTTATCCGCGCTCTTTTCGTCGAAGCACTCTATGCCGCTCTCTTCCTTGTTACTGCTATACATTATGAATGGAACGGGGTCCATCGTGTGTGTGCGCTTGCATACGGGGGTGGGATGATCGGGAAGCACGAGTATCTTAAAGTCGTCGCCCGAGGATACGAGGTAATCGTAAACGGGCTTGAGTATCTCGCCGTCTATGCGCTCTATCGAAAGGATCTTGTTGTCAAGCTCGGCGCGGTGTCCGCATTCGTCGGGGGCTTCGACATGGATATAGACGAAGTCCTGTCCGTTCTTGAATTCGTTTATCGCCGCTTCGCCCTTGCCCTTGTAATTGGTGTTTACGTTTCCGGTGGCGCCTTCGACGTCGACGGAACGCATCTTCGCGCATATCGCGATACCCTTTATGAGGTCTACCGCGGAGATGACCGAGGCGTTAAGCCCCCATTTTTCTTTGAACGAAGGAAGCGCGGGCTTCTTTCCGGGAGACCAGAACCAGGCGGAATTGGCGGGTCTGAGTCCGCGTTCTATCCTTGAAAGGTTAATCGGGTGGTCTTTAAGTATCTCGTAGCTCGCTTTTTGGAGAGAGAGGAACGGCTCCGCGGGCAGATAGTTTTTGATCGATTGACCGAGAATGTCGTGCGGACGCATGAAATCGCGGAATTCCGGAGCATTGTTCCAGATAAGGCAATGACGGTAACTGACTCCGGTGTAGAAATGCTTGGAGGCGTCCCCGAGCTTTTCCTGGAGCGCGTGAATAAGCACGTCCGCTTCCTCGGTGGTTATCTCGTCCGCTCCGTGGTCTATCATTATCTTGTTTTCGTAAGAAGCTTCGTCGTAAGCCGGGTCTCCGAGCGTGACGACGTTGCAGCGGTAAGCCGTGTCGTTCGGACCCATGTCGAGACCGAGAGACATCGCTTCGAGAGGAGAGCGACCCTTGGAATATACCTTGGGGTCGTAAGACATGACCGCAAGGTTTGCCGTGTCAGATTCGGGTACCATGCCGTAAGGGACGTTGGATACGGTTCCCGCTATCGATTTCGCCGCAAGCATGTTCATGGTGGGCTTATGAGCCACCGCAAGAGGGGTCTTGTTGCCGATCTTTTCGATCGGATAGTCGGCTGCGCCGTCGCATAAAAGTACAAGGTATTTCATAATGTTTTTCATTCCTTTGCTTAAAATAGTCTTTTTCAAATCGGATTATACCATAAATTCCGCGCGCGCGCAATAGATTTTAATTATTATTTACAATTATTCTTTGTTGCTATCCTCAATACGGAGCCGAGGCGGCGAAAAAACGCCGCGATATGTAAATTTTTTATGAAGTGCTTGCAAAAAGAAAAAAAGTGTGATATAATAGTGAAGTCACAATTCCGGACGGTCCTCTGCGAAGCTCTGCATGAACGTCCTTGTATCAAAAGGAGGAAGCCACAATGGATTTACTTACGGCTTTTGCAAATGAGCAGTTGAACGAGACAGCCCCCGTCGTTAACATCGGTGATACCGTTAAGGTACACTGCAGAATAAAGGACGGAGCAAACGAAAGAATTCAGATCTTCGAGGGTACTGTCATAAGCAAGAAGGGCGGCGGAGTTTCCGAGACCTTTACTGTAAGAAAGGTATCTTACGGTGTAGGCGTAGAGAAGATATTCCCCGTACATTCACCCAACGTTGCAGCCGTCGAGGTTGTCAGAAAGGGTAAAGTCAGACGCGCAAAGCTCTACTACCTTCGCGACAGAGTCGGCAAGAGCTCCAAGGTTAAGGAGCTTATATAAGCTAACGGCATATAAAGAGGTTGTCTTATCGACAACCTCTTTTGCTTTTATTTTCGCAGTTTTTTAACTATGCTCTCCGAGCAGGCGCAAAAATGATTTACGTCTCTTTCCGTGTTGAACGCGCCGAAGCTGACGCGCACCGCGCCGTCGGGTGGAGTTCCGAGCTTTGCATGCGCCGTCGGAGCGCAATGAAGCCCGGCGCGGACGCATATCCCGTAAGAATCGAGCGCTTCCGCAAAGCTTTCGGCGGAGATACCGTCTGCGGAGAAAAGAAGTATGCTTCCGTCGCTTTCTCCGTATATGCGGATACCGTCTATGCGCGATATCTCTTTTCTGAGAAGGGAACAGAGGCGGGTCTCGTTTTCGTAAAGAATTCC
Organism: uncultured Lachnospiraceae bacterium; assembly: GCA_964520875.1. Classification (GTDB taxonomy): domain Bacteria; phylum Bacillota; class Clostridia; order Oscillospirales; family CAG-272; genus SIG673. Next base: position 4,361 of record CAZFQJ010000057.1, on the reverse strand, counting down.
CTTTGGGAATCCCCTGACAAAGTCTATACCTCTTGAAAGACCCGCGAGCAGAGGAACGGCGAGCGTTCCGGCTTCGAGCCTTTCCGGAAGAAAATCCGGCATGAACGGTTCCTTTGAACGGATACCGTTTCCGCCCTCGGTAAATGTGTCGGGGAGTTCCTCGGGATCATCAAACCGTGACCCAAAAACGGCAAAGCCGCAACCGGGAGGACCGTATAGTCCTTTGTGTCCCGGAGCGCACAGTAGATCGATACCGTCTTTTTCCATGTCGATCGGCAGTATGCCCGCGCTTTGCGAGGCGTCAACGAGAAATATCGATCCGTGCTTTTTGCAAAAAGCTCCCATTTCCCGAATGGGCAGAACGGCGTTGCAGATATTTGAATGATGACAGGCGCATATCATGGCGGTATACGGGCGGATACGGGAACTGAGTTCGGCGATCTGCTTTTCGGGGTCGCTATGGGAAACGTAGATATCATAAGTGATAAGACCTTTTTCCGCAAGCGTCGCTATCGGACGTATTACGGAATTGTGCTCTATATCGGAGATCAGTACGTGATCTCCCTTTCGGAGCGTCGTCTTTATCGCAAGGTTAAGAGAATGAGTCGCACTTCCTGTGAATATTACATGCTCGGGAGAAGATCCGAAGCAGTTTGCAAGCTTTTCGCGGCATTCGTAGACCTTTTCCGCCGCCCGTATAGCTATTTTGTGAGATGAACGCCCGGGGTTGCCGCAGCTGTAACGCATTACCGACGTCATATCCGCTATTACCTCGGCGGGCTTTGGAAAGGTGGTAGCCGCATTATCGAGATAGATCGTGCGTTCCATAATCACTATACGGCTTCACGGTCCGCTTTTTCCGCGCGTCATCGCCGTATCACGGCGTTTATTTTGTTCTCCCTCAGCAGGATCAGCGCGGAGTCTGCGAGATGTGACATAACGGATACACCGTACGCGCATCCGTGTTCCGATGAAGAAGGCGTCGGCTTTACGACCCGTGCCTTTATACCGTGATATTCGAGAAGCCTTTTGGCTTTCATGGCATAGGTCACCGAACGGAGCAGTAGGATCGTTTCGGTGTTCATTTTCCGTGTTTTGACCTTCCTTTGACTTTATTCGAAGCGACAAAAGCGGACCTTCGTCGCTTCCGTTATCAGTTATATGTCGAAGATCTGACAACCGTTACACCGGAAGTATAACCGACGCCGCCGCTCCGAAAAGAACGCAAAGGCTTGCCTGTACAAGTTTGAAAAGTCCGTATTTACGCATGGAGATACCGCTTTTTTCGGCAAACGAAGCGAGCTGGGCGTGTACGGACAGACCTCCGAAGCCTACGGCAAAAAACGTGCCGAGCTTGGCGAAAATCTCGTTTGCGGGTGCGATCGTTAAGCTTGTAAGCGACGTGACTCCCGCCGTGATCTCCAAAAATACGGAGATTACGGCACGTGTAACGGGGGAAACGCCGTAAAAAGTCACAGACGACAGTATAAGTTCGAAAAACACGACGAATCCGCATATCTTCAGCATTGAATTTACGGCGTTCGGAACGGCAAGAGATATCACATAGGAAAATGAGAATGCGGTATACTTTTCCTTTTTGTCGCTTCGGATACTACGGGCGCCTTCGCCGCGCTTAAACAACGGTCTTAAAGCATATGCCGACGCGAGCGCGGATATGAGCTGGACTATGTATAAAGTTACCCCGAACGCGGTATTTTTCCACATTGCCGACCCTATCCCGGCGATAACGAAGCCCGCTCCGGCATTATTGCTTACGGCGCAAAGAAGCTCCGCTTCGTTTTTTTCAAGCTCTCCGTTTTCGAAGAACGCTATCGCGGTCTTTCCGCCTATCGGAAAACCGCAGAGCGCTCCGAGCAGAAAAGCGGAAACGCCGCGTCCGCGCATGAATCTGTTTCCGAAAAGCTTTCCGCAAAGCGCTCCGAACCCCGATAAAACGAGTATCTCTCCCGCTATCGCAAACGGAAAAAGAGACGGTATAAGCGTTGCAACGCAGAACGAAAGAGCCTCGGTCACGGTGCTTTTTACCGTTTCGGGGTGAGTTATAAACCAAAAAGACGCAAGAAATACCGCAAAAAAGATCGAAAGCCTGCGGTAAGAGAGCGCACATAGTCTCCTGTTCTGTGTTTTTTCGCAAAGCGCGGTATTCAAACAGATCCCTCCGCATATAGATTTTACAGGTCAATTCTATGAAGAAGGAAAGGGGAAAATTCGTCTTGACGGCGAAAAAGTGATATATCGTGGCGATTTTGGGAGGAAAGAACGGCGGGAGCGCATTCGTGGTATTCGGAAGAGAGACGACGGTCTGCGGCTGCGAAAGAGTGATATGCTATAACGAGGACAGTATCTCTCTCGGCATGCGCGAGGGAAAGCTCACGGTCGAAGGGAAAGGGCTTAACGTAACGACTTTTTTCGGAAATGAGATAAAGATATGCGGCGAGATAGCGTTACTGCGATTCGAAAACGAAAAGGGAGGCGGAGCGCGATGACGGCGGATAGGATATTCGGATATTTTGCGGGAAGAGTAAAAATATACGCGGATAAGGATAACAAAAACGCGCTCTTGAGCTTTTTTGTAAAAGAGGGAGTTATCGCAAATGTGACGCAGGACAGAAAAAACGGCGGCGTATACGCCATGCTTTCGGAGTCAGCGCTAAAAAAAATTGCTCCCGCTCTTGACAAATCGAAGATAATAGTATATATTATTAATATATATGGTATTAAACACTTGCTCTCGGGGTATCGGAAAAGATACGGGCTTTTTGTCGGAGCTCTCTTGTTTTTCGCTTTGATATGGGCGTCAACACTCTTTGTTTGGCGGGTAGATGTCGTCGGAACGGACGCTCTTTCGGTAAAAGAGGTTCGCAAGGAGCTTGCCGAAATGGGGGTCAGTACCGGAAAACTTATTTCCGGAATAGACAGAGGCTCTGTATCCGACAGATTTCTCTCTCTTCATTCGGAGATCTCCTGGGCGGCTCTGAATTTCTCGGGGACCACCGCGTCGCTCTGCGTAAGAGAGACGGAAAAAACGCCCTCGCCGGACGCGGAGGATACGAACGTTTTGGTAGCTTCGAGAGACGGAGTGGTCAGGAGCGTGCTGGTATACGAGGGAAGCGCCGCGGTGAAAGGCGGTTCGGTGGTGAAAAAGGGTGACGTCCTCATTACCGGCTTTATCTCCGGAAGCGGACTTCAGATCACAGATGTACCGCCTTTGCGTGTAGGGCGGGCGAGAGGCTCGGTCATGGCGGAGGTTGCCGGTACGCTTTCGGTCTGCGTGCCGTTATGCGAGACGGAGAGTGCGGAGAAAATATCGGAAAAGGTCTGCGGACGAAGAATATCGGTTTTCGGGCTTACGGCGGAATTCGGCAGAACGGAGAACGTGTACGAAACGGAAGAACGGTACGTTACGTTTTTCGGGCTTGTCGAGATACCGGTGACGGTCACTGAGTACCGCGAGATCGAGATCTCGGAAAACAAGAGATCGAGAAGCGCGGAGGAAGCGCGTCTGGAGGCTTCGGCGAGAGTGAACGCGCTCGTTTCGAAGGAGCTTTCGGAAAGCGAGATCGTTTCGATCGGGATAGCGTTTACGGAAGATTCCGCCGGAGTTACCGCAAGAGCCGATTATGTATACATAACGGAGATAGCCGAAAAGAAAACAGTAACGAAAATATCGGACGGATAAAAGAAGGGCGGACGGGTACTGCAAATGGCGGAAAGAAAAATACTTATAGAGGACGTTGATACGGCGAGCGCGCTGTTCGGACCGTTCGACCGTAACATTAAGCTCATAGAAAAGATGTTCGGCGTCGGTTGCCTGAACAGAGATAGCGAAACCGGAGCGGGAAGCTGCCTGACTGTAAGCTGCGAAAGCGAAGAAGGCGCGGAAAACGCCGCAAAAGCCGTAAGACTGCTTTTAAAGACCGCGAAGCTCCAGAGCTCGGTGCCGCTTCAGACCGTCGAATATGTTTCGACCATGATAAGAGACGGGCGCGGGGAAGAGCTTGACAGTTATGACGACGATTGCGTTTGCGTTACGGTCAAGGGCAAGCCGATAAAGCCCAAAACGGTAGGTCAGAAAAAATACACGTCGCTGATAAAGAAGAATACGATAGTTTTCGGAATAGGTCCGGCGGGAACCGGAAAGACGTTCCTTGCCGTGGCTATGGCGGTCACGGCTCTCAGAGCAAAGGAGATGTCGCGGATAGTTCTTACCCGTCCGGCGGTGGAAGCCGGGGAAAAGCTCGGATATCTGCCGGGAGATCTGCAAAGCAAAGTAGATCCGTACCTTCGCCCGCTCCACGACGCTCTTTACGAGATGCTCGGCGCGGAGAACTACGCAAAGT
>CAZFQJ010000056.1:0-10081 GCA_964520875.1 uncultured Lachnospiraceae bacterium | reverse complement strand
TAATCTCCGAACGAAAAGTTACCGAGCATCTCAAAATAAGTACCGTGACGCGCGGTTATTCCCACTCTGTCGATATCGGGAGTACGTATACACTTTTGACATGTAGTCATACGGTGTCTCGGAGGCTCAAGCTCACCTGTAAAATACTTTTTAAGGGGAGTCATTCCCGCGTTTATGAGAAGTATGGATTTATCGTTTATCGGCACAAGGGGGAAGCTCTTATGTCTGAGATGTCCTTTGCTTTCAAAGAACGTAAGATATTTTTCGCGTATTTCGTTAAGTCCTGTCCACTTCATTTTATATATTCCTTTCGCACGGCTCGGTACGAGTCGGTCATTCATTCGTTTCGGCAAGAGAATATTTGCTCTTGTATTCTCTGGTCGCGCGGTCGAATTCCTCGCCGCTGTTCTTTATCGAGTAGGTATATCTGTGCATATCGAGAGCGTTATGCGCTATCTCTATAACGCAACCGGCAACATTCGAGCAATGGTCGGACACTCTTTCAAGATTCGTAAGTATATCGGAAAGCACGAATCCGTGCTCTATCGAACATTCGCTCTTCTGAAGCCTTAACACATGGTGGAGCTTTATCTGATCGCGCAGACCGTCTACGACGTCTTCAAGCGGCTCTACCTTGTATGCGAGCGCTATATCGTTTTTAACGAAGCAGTCCCGCGCAAGTCCGACTATCTCGGTGACCGCGGCTCTCAATACGGAAAGCTCTCTGTTTGCTTCGGTCGAGAAGGATATCTTCTTATCCTTCATCTCCTCCGCGGATTCCACAAGATTTACCGCGTGGTCGGAGATACGTTCGAAATCGCCTATAAGGTGAAGAAGCTTTGTTATCTCGGCGGTATCGGATTCGCTTGTACTGTGAGCGGAGAGCTTTACGAGGTAGGATCCGAGCGCGTCCTCGTAAACGTCCGCTTTGTCCTCGGAATTACGTATCATTTCCGCTTTCTTTTCGTCGTATCCGTCGAAAAGTTCAAGAGAAGCGATGAGCGCCTGACAGGATATATCCGCCATTTTGGAAGCAACCTCTCCGCATCTTTCAATAGCTACGGTAGGAGTATTGAGAAGACGGTCGTCGATAAGATCGGCGGCGGTCTCGTCCTCGGAACTATCCTTTACGGTCATAACGGCAAGCTTTTCAAGATAACGCGAGAACGGCATGAGGACGCACGCGCAGAATATCTTGAAGAGCGTATGGACCGCCGCAACGCCCCACATGTCTATGGTATTTCCCACAAACGCCTGAAGAGGGGCGGCGAACAATTTTATCGTATAGAAGAGCACCATGAATACCACTACGCCTATGAGGTTGAAGTAAAGGTATATGAGCGCGGCGCGCTTACCGTTCTTCTTTGCGCCGATAGATGATATAAGGACCGGCACGCACGCGCCTATGTTCTGTCCGAGTATCATAGGTATGGCGGCGCCGAAGGTCAATCCGCCGGTGACCGTAAGCGACTGAAGGATACCTATCGAAGCCGAAGACGACTGAACTATTGCGGTAAGAATGACGCCGGCAAGAAGTGCGAGCAAAGGATTGTTTGCGAACATTTCGAATACATCGCCGACAATTCCCTTTATACCGACGACCGATCCGCTCATGAGATCCATACCGACCATGAGCACGGAAAATCCGAGGAGAACATGACCGATATCCTTCTTACGCGATTGCTTCGCGAGCATGATGATGCATATACCGGCTATCGCAAGCATAGGCATCCATGACGAAGGCTTCAGCCATTGAAGGAGTCCGAGCGCCTCCGAGCTTTGGTCTCCGCCTATTCCGGAAAGCGCGGTAAGCCACGACGTTACCGCGGTACCGACGTTCGCTCCCATTATGACGCCGATCGCCTGAGAAAGCGACATTACGCCGGAGTTTACGAATCCCACTACCATGACCGTCGTCGCCGACGAGGACTGAATCACGGCGGTCACGACAAGTCCGAGCAAAAAGCCTTTCAGCGGACTTGAGGTTAGGCTTGCGAGTATGGTCTTAAGACGGTTACCCGCGCATCTTTTAAGCGAATCGCCCATTACGTTCATTCCGTAAAGGAAAAGGGCGATACCGCACAAGAGTTCAAGAAAATCAAACGGACTCATTTGAATGTTCTCCTTTTATTTTACTTTACTTCTGATCGTTTTCTATTTCGCTTATCATATCGACGCGAGTCTGATGTCTGCCCCCCATAAATTCCGTGGAAAGGAATATGTCGGCTATCTCCTTTGCAAGTCCCGTACCGGTAACGAGCGCTCCCATGCAAAGAACGTTCGAATCGTTATGAAGTCTCGTGAACTTCGCGCTATAACAATCTCCGCAGAGCGCGGCTCTTATACCCTTATGCTTATTTGCGGCTATGCTCATGCCTATACCGGTAGAGCAAAGAAGTATGCCGTATCTTACCTCTTTCTTCTGCACCTTTTCGCATACCGCCTTTGCGTATATGGGGTAATGCACCGAGTCGCTTGAATACGTCCCGCAGTCCTCCACCTCAAAGCCCTTTTCGGAAAGATAATTTCTCAGTTCTTCCTTCAGCGCATACGCGCCGTGATCGCAGCCGATCGCTATTTTTGTCATTGTTTTCTACTTCCTTTCGGTCTATATCTTATGTATTTGTGTTATCCTTTTTCGGCTTCTCTTTCAAGGCGCTCTCTTTCCGCCTGCGAAGCGCGAAGATACACGGGAGAAAGCGCCGCCGGGGTAAACTTTTTTCTTTCTTCTTCGCTTGCCGCCATATACATGCGGTAACCGAGCACCGCTGCGTTATATGCGTTATGGTACCTTTGAAGCTCGGGCGTTTCGGAAAGTTCGGCGTCGGCAAGCGCCGCCTTCGCTATCCGGTATCCGTCGCCCGTAAGGTGTATCTTAACGCCTCTGCCGCGAAGCTCGCACGCAAGCTCGTCCGCGGTTATGATACGATCGTCGGTAAGACGCTTCATACTTCCGCCGCGTTCGACAGAAAAGAGCGCGTTGTAGAGCTGACCGCGCCTTGCGTCCATAACGGGACAGATCACTCCGCTCTCGGCGCTTATATTTAAAGCGAGCGCTTCAAGCGAAGATACGCCTATACAAGGCTTATTGTCGGTAAACGCAAGTCCTTTTACGGTCGCCGCGCCTATACGCACGCCGGTAAACGATCCGGGACCCGCCGAGCAGACAAAAAGCCCGACGTCTTTTATATCCACGCCCGAATTTACGAGAAGAGCGTCGATAGTCGGTAAAAGCGTAACGCTATGCGTATTTTGCGTATCGAGAACGGTCAGCCCTATCAGCTTTTCGTCCTCGGTGAGCGCCGCCGTAGCGGTCTTGGCAGTCGAATCCAAAGCAAGTATTTTCAAAACTCAAACTTTCCCCTTTCGGTCACAAACTCACAGGTCCTTCGACCGTGATCTTACGTTCGGTCTCGCCTATGCGTTCTATCGTCACCCTTACGGCGTCCTTCGGAACGGCAAACGGTATCTTTTCGCTCCATTCCACCGCCATAACGCACAAAGGGTATTCGGCGCAATCGTAAAAGCCCGTGGAATAGAGATCGTCGTCATCGTTTATACGATATGCGTCAACATGACAAAGAACGGTCCTGCCGTCCCTTTTGTATTCGTTTATCACGGAATATGTCGGACTGCACACCGAAGCCTCGGGACATAGGACTTTGCCCATTCCGCGCACGAATGCCGTTTTTCCCGCTCCGAGATCTCCGTAAAACGCGACGAAGCCTCCGTTCTTCAAAGCCTTCGCGACATTTTCGCCTATTTTCTCGGTATCGGAGCATGATAATGATATAAATTCCGCACGTGTGTTCATTTTCACCGACTCCATAAACAAGCTTTCCGCTTTTTCTTACAATCGTATCTATTATATCACAAACGGCGCAAAATGAAAAGACCTTTTGCAAAAAAAATCGCTAAGAATGTAAATTTCGGAAAAAACGTAAAAAAAATCAAAATTGGTCTTGCAAAAATGTGCAAAGAGGTATATAATATTATAAGGCGTATTTCGCTTATTTTTCAAAAAATGTTTTTAAGGAGATATCCTACCTTGAAAAAAGATATAGGCATAAACGGGCTTGAGGCTTATTACCGAAAAAAACGCATACTGAGGATATCGGCCGCCATATCGGCGCTCATCTCAGCCGTTTTGTTCGGCATAGCCTTGATAAAGGACTTCACACCGAAGAACGAACTTTTCGAATACGGCAGTCACCTTTTCACGATAGCCGCCGCATTTACGTTCGTTTCCTGCATAACGATCTTTGCCCTGTGTTTTATTTTGATCCCGAAAAGCGAGACTTTCGAACCGAACTTTCCGAAAGAAAACGAGCATAAAGCTTACTATTCGTCTGACGAGCCGGAAACGGTAACGGCGCGCGTGCTGACCGCGCTCGGAATTTTTGGATATGCGTGCGTTCGTTTATATCTTCTGTTCTCCGGAAGCGCTTCCGCGCCGACGAGCCTTCCCATTACGGTTCTTGCGATCTTTCTCGCATTTCCTTACGCGCTCTACTTTGTTCCCGAGCTTACGGACAGGCTCTTTTCAAACGAAAAGGCACACCTCGTGTGCGGTTGCTTTGGAGTAGCATGGTTCATCTGCGACGTGATAGAGCAATATTTCGAACGCGATTACGTGCTCTCCTCTCCTTACAGACTTGCCGAGCAGCTCCTGCTGTTAATGCTCATGTTGTTCACCGTTTATGAGATAAAGATGCGTACCGAAGGACGCGCTCCGCGTTTGTATCTTGCGTTTCTTTGCTCGACATTCGTTTTCTGCTTCGGATTTACCGCCGCGAGATGCACTATGCTGATATGCGCGAAATTCGTATCCGTTGAGAATACCGCCATGATAGTCTTTGAATTCACATTCATGCTCTATCTTGCGATAAGATTATTTCATTACAACGAGGATTGACGCAAAATGGATATAACTGTTCTTTTCAGAGCGGTACTTCTGCTCTTCGTGATGATGATCCCGGGATTTATCTTACGCAAAGCTCGTTTGGCAGACGATAAGCTTCCCTTGGGATTTACGAACACGATACTGTACATAACCCAACCCGCAATGCTCATAGTGGGCTTTTTCAGACCGTTCGACAAAAGCATACTCCGTTCCGCACTCACGGTACTGATACTCACTTTCGTCATACACGCACTATTCATCTTGACAGTACATCTGTTCTTTAAGAAAGCCCCGAAGGAGACCGCTAAGGTTTACCGTTTCGGAACCGCATTTGCAAATGCGGGTTACATGGGAATACCGCTCATCACCATGATCTTCGGTTCGGAGGCGGCGATATACGCTTCGATATACATAATAGGCTTCAACTTTTTCTCATGGTCGCTCGGTTGCCTTATATACTCGGAGGATCGTTCTTATATCTCTTTTCGAAAGATGTTCCTCAACGCCGCCACTATTCCGACGTTCATAGGCATAATCATATTCGCGACCGATCTGTATTCACATCTTCCTACGGCGGTCTCGTCATTTACCGAAGAAGCCCTTGAAATGTTAAAAAACACGGTAGCGCCGATGTCTATGATGATAATCGGAATGCGCCTTGCCGATCTAAAACTTAAGGGCGCTTTCAGGGACGCCAACCTTTATGTGGCGCTTGCGCTCAGATTGCTCCTTCTCCCTCTTGCGACGTTCGGCATCCTGTATGTCTGCAAGATCTTCGGATTTTACGACCTCACGGCGTTCTCGGTAGTGCTTATCTGCGCTTCTGCGCCCGCCGCTTCAGCCACATGTATGTTCGCCGAGCGGTTTTCGTCTGACTCGGTGACCGCTTCGAAATTCGTATCGATCAGTACCATACTGTCGCTTTTCACAATGCCGCTTTGGGCGTCGCTTTTGAATCTACTGTAAAATGGCATTTCAAAACATATTTTTCGATCTTGACGGAACGATCACAGATCCTTACGTCGGTATAACCAATTCTATATTTTTCTCGCTTGAACGTTACCCCGAAATAGCCAAACCGCCGCGCGATACGTTAAAACCGTTCATCGGTCCGCCGCTTATCGATTCTTACATGAGCTTTTTTGGAATGGACGAAAGTACCGCGTGTGATGCCGTAGAGTATTACAGAGAATATTACCGTCCGAAAGGAATATTCGAATGTGAGCTTTATCCGCATATCCGCGAGCTTTTAGCCAAGCTTTCGGCAAACGGCAAAAGGATATACCTTGCCACGTCGAAACCGGAGATCTTCGCGTCTCGGATACTCGAACATTTCGGCATAAAAGAAGCGTTCGACGGCGTATACGGAAGCACGCTTGACGGAAGCAGAGTAAAAAAGAGCGATGTTCTCGCTTATGCGCTCGCCGAAAGTCATGCAGACGCAGAGACATCGGTAATGGTCGGAGACACGGTTTTCGACGTTGCGGGTGCGTTGCAAAATGCAATTCCGTGCATAGGAGTAACATACGGATACGGAAGCGAGGACGAACTTCTGTCCGCGGGAGCGCTCGCTGCCGCCGCAAACGCAAAGGAACTCGAAGATATCCTGATAAACCGACTGACACGATAAACAATCCACCCTACATATTCTATAAAGGAAGGAACGACCTGTAAAATGACGGAAAACAAAGATTTTTTTGATTTCGGAGACGCCGAAAAATGTGAAAAGCTTGCGGAGCTTCTCTTTCCGCAGGTAACCGAGACGCCGGAGGAATGTATAGCGCGTTTTCCGGAAAGGCAACTGCCCGAAGGAGCTAAGGTAACGCGTTTTGCGCCGAGCCCCACGGGATTTCTGCATTTCGGAGGACTCTTTCCGACCACTGTCGGCGAACGACTTGCTCACCAAAGCGGAGGAATTTTCCTTCTCAGGATAGAAGACACGGACGCAAAGCGCGAGGTTGAAGGCGCGGCGGAGAGTCTCATAAACACGCTCGCTCATTACGGAATAAAGTTCGACGAGGGCGCGACCGCAGACGGAGAGATCGGCATATACGGTCCTTACCGCCAAAGCGAGCGCGGTCCGATATACCACGTTTTCGCGAAAAAGCTCGTTAAGGAAGGCAAGGCTTACCCATGCTTTACCACCGAGGAAGAGCTTGAGATACTGAATAAGACCGACAAAAAGGAAGAGATCAAGACAAAGGATTGGCACGCCGACGCGGAAGCCGCAAAGAAGGAGATGCTCGACCGCAGACGCTTCACGCTCGAAGAGGTGGAAGAAAGTCTTAAAAACGGCGAAAAATTCGTTCTTCGCATAAAAGCGGACGGAGATATATCGGTAAAGCAACCGTTCACCGATCTGATAAAGGGAAAGCTTGAAGTTCCGGAAAACGACGAGGATTTCGTTCTTTTGAAGAGCGACGGTATACCCACGTATCATTTCGCACACGCGGTAGACGACAGACTCATGGGCACCACCCACGTCATTCGCGGAGAGGAATGGCTCCCTTCTCTTCCGAAGCACATACAGCTTTTCAAATACCTCGGCTTCAAGCTTCCCAAATATATGCACATAGCTCAGATAATGAAGCTTGAAAACGGAGCGAAGAAAAAGCTTTCGAAACGCGACATGGGCGCGAACATGAACGACTACAAGCGTATGGGGTATGCTCCCGACTGCGTTATGGAATACGTCATGACGCTTCTCAATTCAAACTACGAGGAATGGCACGCGCAGAACCCCGACAAAAAATACACGGATTTCCCCTTCTCGATAAAGAAGATGAGCACATCGGGTTGTCTTTTCGACCTTGCAAAGCTCGGAGACGTCTCAAAGAATATCCTTTGCAGATACACCGCGGATCAGATATACGACGGCGTTACGGAATGGGCGTGCGAATTCGATACGGATTTTGCCGAGCTTCTTAAAAACGCCCCCGAATACGCGAAAGCGGTATTTTCTATCGGCAGAGGTGGAAAAAAGCCGAGAAAGGACTTCGGCGCATGGGGCGAAGTAAAATCCTATATGGGATTCTTCTACGACGAGCTTTTCGAAGTTACCGAGGCTCTGCCGGAAGGAACGGATCTTAAAGACGTCGAAAAGATACTATGCGACTTTGCGGGAGTCTATAATGAAAACGACACGCAGGACGTATGGTTCGAAAAGATAAAGCAGGCGGGCGCCAAGCTCGGTTACGCGACGGATATGAAGGAATATAAAGCCTCACCCGAAAGCTTCAAGGGAAGCGTTGCCGACGTTTCGTCGTTTATACGTCTCGCGGTCACGGGCAGACTCAGCTCGCCCGATATGTATGAGGTCATGCGCGTCCTCGGAGAAACAAGAGTAAAGACGAGACTTCTTGCTTACGCCGGAAAGCTCTCCGTTTAATCTATATCAAAAATCAAAACGAAGGTCAGGTTTTCTAACATGGAAGAAATAAGCTCCAATTTTATACACGATTTCATAGACTCGGATCTTGCGGAAAATCCGGGGAAAAAGGTTCACACACGTTTTCCTCCCGAGCCTAACGGGTATCTTCATATCGGCTCTGCAAAGGCTATATGGATAAACTACACCACCGCCAAAAAGTACGGAGGAGTTTTCAATCTCCGTTACGACGATACAAATCCCGCAAAAGAGGATACCGAATACGTAGAATCTATCTACGAGGATCTTAAATGGCTCGGCGCCGTTCCGAGCGGAGGGATCTTTTACGGTTCGGACTACTTCGATAAATGTTATGAATTCGCGGTAAAGCTGATAAAAGACGGCAAGGCGTATGTATGCGATCTTTCCGCGAACGAGCTTCGCGAATATCGCGGAACTCTTACCGAGCCGGGTAAGGAAAGTCCCTACCGAAACAGGAGCGTTGAGGAGAATCTCGATCTTTTCGAAAGAATGAAGAACGGAGAATTTCCCGACGGCTCGAAAACTCTCCGCGCTAAGATAGATATGGCGTCTCCGAACATCAACATGCGCGACCCCGCAATATACAGAATAGTACGCGCTCATCATCACCGTCAGGGCGACAAGTGGTGCATCTATCCCCTTTACGACGACTCGCACCGCATTCAGGACGCTCTTGAGGGCATAACATATTCGCTCTGCTCTCTTGAATTCGAAAACCACCGTCCTCTCTACGATTGGGTAGTAAACAACATAGGCTTCGAATCCAAGCCTCAGCAGAGAGAGTTCGCGCGTCTTAACGTAACGTACACGGTCATGAGCAAGCGTTACCTCAGAAAGCTGGTCGAAACAGGACTTGTGGACGGCTGGGACGATCCGCGTATGCCTACGCTCTGCGGACTTCGCAGAAGAGGTTATACTCCCGAATCGATATTCGAATTCGTCAGACGTACAGGCGTTGCGAAAGCCAACAGTCTCGTCGCGATAGAACAGCTTGAATCCTGTATAAGGGACGAGCTCAATACCACGGCAGAAAGACGTATAGCGGTCCTCGATCCTTTAAAGGTAGTTATCACCAACTACCCCGAGGACAAAACTGAATATTTCGAAGTCGCAAACAATCCTCAGGATCCGGAAGCCGGAACAAGAAAAGTCGCGTTCACCCGTGAGCTTTTCGTAGACAGCGAGGACTTCATGGAAGAACCCGTACCGAAATTCTTCCGTCTCAAGCCCGACGGCGAGGTACGTCTTATGGGCGCATATATAATCAAATGCAACGAGATCATAAAGGACGAAAACGGAAAGGTTACCGAGCTTCATTGTACGGCTGACCTTGAAAGCGGAAACAAAAATCCGATCGACGGAAGAAAGATAAAGGGCACCATACATTGGCTTTCCGAGGTCAACGCGCAGAGATGCACGGTAAAGCTCTATGACAAACTATTCACTATCGAAAACACCGGAGATATTCCGGAAGACAAGACCTACGACGATTATCTTAATCCGAATTCCGTCGTAACACTCGAAAACTGTTTGATAGAAGCATGCCTTAACGACGCAAAGGCCGGAGAAAAGTTCCAATTTGTCCGCACGGGCTACTTCTCAAAAGACACCAAATACGAAAACACATTCAACAGGATAGTTACCCTTAAAGACAGTTCCGGTAAGAAGGCATAATATAAAAAAAAAAGCAAAAAGCACTTCGAAAGAAGTGCTTTTTTGTGAAGGGAGGACAAAAAAGATATTTTTGCGTTTTTTCGTTTGGAGTTGAA
>CAZFQJ010000055.1:0-10140 GCA_964520875.1 uncultured Lachnospiraceae bacterium | reverse complement strand
CGGTGAACGCATAGCTGACGTGCGCCGCGGCGGTATTACCGTCCATGGATAACTTAGTTCTTGCCATTTTATTAGCCTCCTTGACGAATGTCAATATATTAACTACTATATTGTAGCATAAAACCGCCGTTTTGTAAAGAGCTATACAATAGAATTTGTAAATTTTTTTGACGTGTATATTTTGGGATAAACGGTTAAAGAATACTACTGCACGATATTAAAGAGATAAGCGAAGGAAATCGAAATATGCTGAATATCTTTCTGCGTACCGTCATCATATATATACTGCTCGTCGCCGCCATGCGCGTAGGCGGAAAGCGTCAGATAGGAGAGCTTCAGCTCTCGGAGCTGGTCACCGCGCTCCTTCTTTCCGAGATCGCCTCTATGCCGATAGGTCATGACGATATACCTCTTGCATTCGCCGTGATTCCGGTTATGACGGTGATCTGTATAGAGCTGATAACCTCGTTTGCGGTAACAAAAAGCAAGCTTTTAAGCAGTCTGTTCGACGGAAGCCCGAGCTTCGTCATAAAGAAAGGAGAGCTTGATATAGCCGAGCTTACCAAGCTCCATATGGGCGTTACGGAGCTGATCTCCGAGGCGAGACTTCAGGGCATATCGGATCTGTCCGACATAAATTACGCCATACTTGAGCAGAATGGCAAGCTTTCCGTTTTCCAAAAAGCAAAAGGAAACGAAAAAGAACGCGGGATCGCGCACGCCGTCATAGTCGACGGTCACGCAAACGAGCACACGCTCGGCGTTCTTAATATGAGCGACAAAGCATTAAAAAACAAGCTGCGCGAAAAGAAAACTCCGCTTTCATCCGTGTTCTTATACACGGTAAACGACGCGGGAGAGGAATATTGGGTATTAAGACCCGAGGAGGATAAGAAAAAATGAGGACGTTCGTGACCGCGATCGTAATACTTACGATCATGCTCGGAAGTATCGTCGGGTATTATTTTTATTGCGAAAACGCCGTAAGCAAGCTGCAAGAGCTTGCCGTTTCCGAAACGCTTGCGACGTCAAGCGGCGCTGAAGAGATATACGCTTATTGGGAAAAGCACCGTTTTGCGTTACATCTCGGAGTAAACACCGAGCTCATAAATAATATCGAAAGATACATGCTCGCTCTGAAAGCAGCCGTAAGCTCCGCTTCAAACGAAAATACCGCAGAAGCGGCAGAGCTTCTGCGGTATGAGTTAAGCGAGCTTCGCAAAACAAACGCGCTTTCGCTTGAAAATATCCTATAACGGCGAAGTTACCTAAACACCGTCATATCATTTTTATACCACTCTTTTCGAATGATATCGTGATCTCTCTCTCCGCCGTCTATCGCACGGCAAAAAAGCTCGGGACTTAAGTAAGAAGCGCCGGAAGCGTCAAGAACGGCATAGACTATTCCGTCTCCGACAAGCTCAGCCGACTTTATCTGCGAACGTATATCGATCGTTTTTTCTCCGCCCTTCGTCTTTTTGGTAACGACAAGCTCTCCCGAAAGCAGCTTTTCAAGCTTTTCCGAGGTAAGTCCGTCAAAGCCGTTCATAAGGTATGCGGCATACGCTATCTCGGTGAATTTCTCCGTCGGGTTATATACCTCGGTAACGTAAAGCTCGTCGGTAAACGCCGAGCGAAGCCGCGCGCAAAGCTCGTCGCAGGGTATATGCTCGGTTATCTTTATATCGAGAAATTCCTTTTCGCTTTCGACGAATAACGGAAGCGGCTGAGCAAAGACCATTTTCGGGTGAGGATTGAAGCCCTCGGTGTACCAAAGAGGTATACGGGCGCGTATCATCGCAGGCTGCATCGTCCTGCAAAGATCAAGGTGAGATATATACTTAAGCCTGCCTGTTTTTTTGAAACTTATTCTGATATTTTCGGGCACCACGGCGTAACACCTCCCAATCTGTTAGCTCCGCAGCCGGAGCATTTTTCACGGCAGTTCGGAGTCGATACCGACTCTCTTGATTTTTTGTATTCTCTGATAAGGAATTCTTTCGTAACGCCTATGTCTATTATATCCCACGGAAGAACCTCGTCAAGCGCGAACGCTCTGTTTGCGTAAGAGCCCATATCGAGTCCCGCGTTTTCGAATGCCTTTTCCCATTTCTCGTAGCTGAAATATTCATCCCACGCGTCAAACACCATTCCGAGCTTATGCGCTTCGATAAGCACCCTCGAAAGCTTTCTGTCGCCTCTTGCGAGAGCCGCCTCAACTCTTGAAGCCTTGGCGTCATGATAATTGTATTTTACTCGCTTATCGGTTATAACGCCCTTCAGGTATTCCTGTTTTTCTCTTAACTGTTCAAGCGTATCCTGAGGATCCCATTGGAACGCCGTGAAGGGCTTGGGGATAAAGCACGCGCAGCTGAGCGTTACCTGCGGAGCGCGTCCCTTCACATGTCCCGGGGTCTTATAGAACTCGTCAACGACCTTCTTTCCCATATCCGATATACCTGCTATATCCTCATACGTCTCGGTAGGCAGACCCATCATAAAATAAAGCTTTACTCCCGTCTTTCCGCCGCCGAATGCAAGCGCGCAGGCGCGAAGTATCTCTTCCTCGGTAACGTTCTTGTTTATCGCGTCGCGAAGCCGCGGAGTACCCGCCTCGGGCGCGAACGTAAGACCGCTCTGGCGAACGGACGATATCCTGTCCATAAGCTCCTTCGAAAAAGTATCGGCGCGGAGCGAAGGAAGGGAAAGGCTCACCTTTTTGTCGTCGGTCCATTCAAGGAGCATTGAAGTAAGCTCGGAAAGACGCGTATAGTCGCTTATCGAAAGCGAAAGGAGCGACACCTCGTCATAGCCCGTATTTTCGAAAAGGCATTTCACCTGTTCGTTCACTTTTTCCGGGCTTTTCTCTCTTATCGGGCGGTATATCATTCCCGCCTGACAAAAGCGGCAGCCCCTTATGCACCCTCTGTACACCTCCTCGGTTATACGATCGTGCACGGTCTCTATATAAGGCATGACGAATTTATCCGGATACGGGGATTTATCCATATCCTTTATTATCCTTTTACGTACCTTTGCGGGAACGTCGGGATATAAGGGCATATAGCTCTTCACCGTTCCGTCGGAGTTATATTCGACGTTATAGAGCGAGGGAACATAAAATCCTTCTATATGAGAGAGGCGGCGTAAAAACTCCGGCTTTGAGTAAGAACCGTCTTTTTTCATATCTATATACAGACGGACCATTTCGCATAGCGCTTTCTCGCCCTCTCCTATCGAAAAGACGTCGAAGAAATCGCAAAGAGGCTCGGCGTTATACGTGCACGGTCCTCCTCCGACGACTATCGGAAACTCCTCTCCCCTGTCCTTTGCCAAAAGCGGTATCTCGGCAAGCGCGAGCAGGTCAAGAACGTTGGTATAGCAAAGCTCGTACTGAAGAGTTATGCCCATAAAATCAAAATCCTTTACGGGATCGAAGCTCTCAAGCGCGTAGAGAGGTATCTTGTTCTCGCGCATTTGCTGCGCCATATCGGGCCACGGAGAATAAGCTCTCTCGCACCAAACGTCGGGCATAAGGTTTATCGCGTTATAAAGGAGCCTTACTCCGAGATTCGACATACCTATCTCGTATGTATCCGGAAAGCAAAAGGCGAACCTTGCCGACATCTTTTCTTTATCTTTTATTATCTGTCCGTATTCTCCGCCCGTATATCTGCCGGGCTTCAAAACCTTTTTAAGTACCGATCCAAGTTCCATTATTTTCTCCAATGCGATCTTTCGGTCGGAAAGGGGCATATCACCCGTTTCCGACCGAAGGTATCATTTTTTCTTTATCTTGTTTTTGGTATTTACCGCTCCGCGCGTACCGATAAAAACACCGATGCCCGAAAGAGCCGCGTGAAACGCGAGCATAACGGCGGACATCACGCCCGT
Organism: uncultured Lachnospiraceae bacterium; assembly: GCA_964520875.1. Taxonomy (GTDB): domain Bacteria; phylum Bacillota; class Clostridia; order Oscillospirales; family CAG-272; genus SIG673. Next base: position 6,246 of record CAZFQJ010000055.1, on the reverse strand, counting down.
CCTCACGCCGAACACGGTAAACAAAAGCGCAAGCGCCATACCGGCTATGCATGCCGCCGCCGCGAATCTGCTTCCACCGAACACGAGCTTTTTCTGACGCTTGTATTCAAGCAGGGCGGATATAAGTCCCGTCGCTCCGTTATTTGAAACGAGCGTTCCCTCGCGGTCCGTCTCCGCCGGCGCAAGATCGTCTCCGGCTTCGAATTTTATTACCCTGAGAAGCTCGGGCTCAAGTCCCGTGGTACAGAAAACGAGAGCCTTATCTATACAAGGATCGCACGTTTTGAGCGAAACTATCGTATCCGCGTGTCTCAGACCCGCTATCTTACGGCAAAGAGCCTCGTTCGGAGAATAGCTTAAAACTATCCTCGTGAAAAATTCTCCGTTATCGCTCATATAGAGCACTCTTGTATCCGCGGAAAGCATTCCTACGTATTTTTCCACTTCTATTCCGTACTTTTGCATATACGCCGCCGAGCCTGCACGCACGGTGCTTCCGTCGACCGTGGCGCTGATACCGTGCTCTCCGACCTCGGTAACGACTACGTTTTCGTTACCGGAAAGGCTCTGCTCCATATTTCTGAAAAGTCCCGAGAGCGTTCCGCCCGTCTTTTTGAACATTGCGGCGGCTCTTGCGAGGTGTTTTTCAAGCATGGGAGATCTGCACACATCGAATTTTACGATCTTCAAGCCCTCCGGCGGATAAAGCTCCGAATCGTCCAGCATTATCACGTTATCATCAAATTCGTCGCTCTCCTCGTCAAAGCCTATTATCGCACCGCCGTCACGCGCGGCTTCCGACGCCGCTACATATCTCGGCACGAGAAGCGCCGTAAAGACCGAGACGGGAGACGCAAAGGCTATCACCGAATACGCCGCAAGCAATCCCGAATAAAATTCGCGGCCTATGAGACCGAACACGATCCCGCACACGACTGCGGCGCACATTATACAAAGCGCAAGTATCCTTATCACACCGTAACATTCGTCACGCTGAGGTTGTTCGTTGTAAGCTCCGTCCACTCTCGATATCCGATTTATCCTGTAAAGCGAGGAATCGGGAGAAACGTAGCCCTCGAATGCCGCGCCCTCGGGCGTATTACGGAAGCCGTACATACGGACCTCGGTGGAATACGAGCCGTAAGAAGAAGCTATATCAAACACCTTTATCTCGCGTTTAAGCAGATAATGTCTGTAAAGCAACGTAAGCAGTACCGCAACGCCGGAAGGAATACCGAGAAGCATAACGTTTTCCGGGATCGGTCTGCAAAGCATGATGAGCACGTTATACAGTAAAGACGACACGACAACGCCGAACGTCACGGTCTCGGGAATGAATATTCCCTTCACCGCACATCTCACTCCGTCGATGACGGCGTTTCTCGCAATGAATGCGGAAACGAGCACGAGAAGTATATCTATACCGGAAAACAGATATATGTTCTTTGCCGGAGACATGCCCAAAAACGCGCCTATATTCTCATAAACGAGCATGATTCCGAGACATATCGCGGCAAAGACTATCGATATAGACGATCTTTTAAGCTTACCGTTAAGCAATGCCCTGCGGTTTTCTTCGCGTTCCGCACAATATGCCTTTTCGCGTTCCACATAGCCTTCACGTTCTTTTCCTCCGCGAAGTCCGTCGGGGAACAACGGAAGCCTTTCCGTCATCTCGTAACGATAACCGGAATTTTTTACAGTAGGGTTACCGGAAGAAGCCTTTTCGGCTCTTTCTTCATCGTCCGATTTCATCTTCGGGAGCGGAAGAGACGCGCAAAATTCGTTAAAGCGGTCCTCCTCTGTCCACGCAGGTCTTTCTTCGTCGTCCCAGATATCGTTATTATATTCCATTGCCTCGTCCGGCTCGTCGTCGACCTCGGTAAGCTCCGCGTCCGAGATCTCGGGATCGGAAATATCGTCTATATCCTCATCGGTCGCGATATCCGTATCTCCTACGCCGTATGTATCGAAAAATTCATCTATATCGCCGTCATCATCCGTATCGTCTTCTTCCTCGGCGCGGTCAGAGGTTTCAAGCTCAAGTCCGGAAACGACAGTCATCTCCGGTTCTTTTTCCGTTTTATCGTCTATCATGTCAAGATCTTCGATATCGAACTTCTCCTGGACTCCCACGGGATTAAAAAACCGCGGTCCCTCTTCCGACTCTTCGGCGCTTTCCTTTTCTTCCGTATTTTCCTCAATCACGCCTTCCGCGTCCTCGAAAACGACATCAGTACCGCTTTCTTCGGCTTCATCCGTCACGGTTTCCTCGGGCAAGCCGATTTCCGCTTCGGTCTCCGATACCGAAGGCTCGGAAACGATCTCGCTTTCTCCGTCGGGCGCCGGAATATCCGAAACGCTCGGTATTCCGAAAAATACCGACACGCTATCGGAAGAGATGTCCGAAAGCTCGCTTACGCTTTGAACGCTCGGTGCTTCTTCGGCGGCGACTTCCGCTTCCTCATCGTACTGCCGCGCCGATTCCTCAAAATGCTCTTCGGCGGTATCGAATTCGTCCGGCGCAGCCCCCGGCTCGGAAACTTCCGCCGCCGTTTCTTTTGCGAGAGCTTCTTCCGAGCCGTCGTCTTCAAGCTCAAAGCTCTCGAACTCAAAAAGCGCTTCGTCATTCGGAAGAGACGTCGGCTTTTGCGGTTCGTTTTGCATAGCTTCGGGCGACGCAGGCGCGTTCGTTGATTCCGTTTCCGGCTCTTCGGAGCCTTCGCGAATGTATTTTTTCATCTTATCTATCAGTTGTGACGCCAAATTTTTATCATCCATTCTGATCTTCTCCTTTCTCGAATATACGTATACATCATCTTATCATTTACCGAAAAATCTTCTTGCGTGGAACAGTATCACCGCTCCGGCGGAAGATACGTTAAGAGAATTGACCTTTCCGTTCATCGGTATGGAAAGTATAAAATCGCTGTTTTCCTTAACGTTTCTCGAAACTCCGTCTCCCTCAGAGCCGAAAACGAACGCCGCGGGAGTTATGATATCGGTCTTATCATAGTCCGTTCCTCCGGCTTCTGCGGAATATATCCAAAGCCCGGCTTTTTTCAGCTCGTCTATCGCGGAGGAGATATTTGTCACCTTCGCAACAGGAAGATGAGCGTAAGCTCCCGCCGAGGACTTTGCGACCGTTGCGTTGAGCGTAGCGCTCCTTCGCTTCGGTATTATAAGTCCGTGACACCCCGCTCCCTCCGCAACTCTTATGAGCGCGCCGAGGTTATGCGGATCGTTTATACCGTCCGCTATAACAACGAACGGCTCTTCGCCTTTTTTCCTTGCGTTTTCTATTATATCCGCGACCGTACAATATTCCTTTTCCGCGGATACGGCTATGATTCCTTGGTGGCTCCGACCGCCGGCAAGCTTATCCAGCTTGTTTTTCCCCGCGCTGACTATCGGTATTCCGAGAGCTTTCGCCTTTGAGGCTATCATCTTTATGGAGCCTTCCCATTCTCCGTCCTTTACAAAGAGCTTGTCTATGCTCTTTCCCGAATCGATAAGCTCCTTTACGGCGTTTCTGCCTACCGTTACGTTTTCGGATATATCATCTATCTCTTCATCTATCATCTTATCACACACCCTAACTATTTACATATATACGTGTTTTAATTATAACATATATTTTTATGTTTGTATAGAGCTTTTTAAATTTTTTTCAAAAAAGAATAAGCAACTTTTTTTACAAACGAACCTTTAACGACACCAAGCGACAAAAGAGACCGTCATAAAGACGGTCTCTTTTGATTTGTACAGACGCTTACCCAAATAATTTATGTTTACAGAGATTATATGGATTCACAGTACCTTGGTCCGCTTGGCTTACTGATTTCTGGAAGCCGCGAAACATTCGCTGCAAAGAACGGGTCTGTCGCTTGTGGGCTGGAAGGGGATCTTTGCTTCCTTTCCGCATTTTGCACAGGGAACGGTGAAATACTCTCTGGGCGCTTTGCCGGCGTTCTTTCTCTTATCGCGGCATGCCTTGCATCTCTGAGGCTCGTTCTGGAAGCCCTTCTCAGCGTAGAATTCCTGCTCGCCTGCCGTGAATACGAATTCCTCACCGCAATCTTTGCAAACTAATGTCTTGTCTTCGTACATGGTTGTTACCTCGCTTTGAATAATAAATAAATTGTTCCCTGCGACGGATTTTCACCGTCATCTCCCGTAAGTGCCGGACAAACATCTACGAGCGCTTTTATTAAGCTATTCGGGCATAGTACTTTTTCATCTCACCTGATCTGCGAAAGCTTTTCTTTTATCTTTCGTTTTACTCGATACAGAGCGTTATCCACGGATTTTTCCGTAATTCCGAGCTTTTCGGCTATCTCGGAATAGCGTCTCTTTTCAAGATACATATCTAAGACCCTTGACTCAAGCGGGGTGAGTGCCGACGAGAGCCATTTTCCGAACTCCGAATTATCCTCTATCGCAAGCAGAAGCTCTTCGGGAGCTTTATTATGCGCTTCCGGCACGGACGCGCACATCTTCTCCGCTTTCTTCGCTCTCGATACCAATTTTCTGAGACACGACCGCATACGGTTTCTTATACAGATCTTTGCGTAAAGTCCGAACGTCACTTCGTCGTTTAATTCGTATGAGCGCGCCGCCTTATAGAGCGCGAGCATCGCTTCCTGAGCGAACTCATCTTCATCATATTCGTAACGTGCCGCCATGGACACAGTTCTTGCCACCTCGCTCTTTATCAGAGGGGCAAACGCCTCGGATATCCTGACAAACGCCGTTTCGTCGCCGTTCTTTAAGGCTTCTATATCCGTTTCGGTCATACGCAAGTTCCCCGATCATCGATCAAAAACGGCGCGCGCGCCTATGCTAAGGCACGCTACGCCGTCAGTATCGCCATAAATCCGTTCCTTATAGATGTATTATATACTTGTTTTTCCAATTTGTCAATATAATATTTTAAAAATATTCAAAATATTATTTTCGCCATTATGCAATATGTATAAATAACGAAATATTTTTAGTATATTATTCCTGTATATTTTTGGCACAAAACCGTTTTTTCCGTTTTTTCGATAATCAAAATAAACAAAAATAACGTTTATTTTTCGTTGATTATAACTTAGCGTTTATGCTCGTTATCTTCTATGAGATAGTTCACTTCTCCGGAAAGCACCGCAAGTATACCTCTGTATACCACTTCGGGACGCGTTTCGAAATTGTGTTCTATCTTATCGAGCAGCTTCTTGTTTTCGACGTTCATCTTTACGTTCAGTATATCTTCTTTGTTTTCGATCACGCGACAGGTAAATTCGTAAGAGCCGTCCGCAAGAGGCAAGCTGCCGTACTTGACCTGCGCTCCTCTCTTCTTAAAAGAAAGCAGTCTCATGGCGCTCTTTAAGCTTCTTTCGCGTATCATCATAAGAAGATCGCTCTGCAAGCTATCCGCCACTGCTCTGCCCTGAGGCGTTACGCTATACAGACATTCGCCGTTTTCGTCCTTCTCTTCCGCCACGTTACCGGTATCTAAAAGCTCGGCAAAGCATTCCGCAAAATCAAAATATCTGACAAGTCCGTCTTGGACCACTATATCGTTTATATTACCGAAATCAAGAGGATACCCGACGTTACGCATAAGGTAAAGTATAAATATCTTTATATCGTTCTTATCTCGAAGTGGCGATTGCTGCATAGATCGGTCTCCCTTCTTCGTCTTTTATCTACATATGATCAAAAAGATCATAAAGCATAGGTGCGTGCACACGGATTTGCACCGTGACATCCGCCATGGGCGGTGTACTCCTTACTATACCACTACACGCATATAATGTACAATTTAATATGATGATATTAAGATCAAAGGACCGTGTAAAAGTACACGGTCCTTTTTTCTTACGTGTATCCGCGCTATTTGGATCAATCGTCGTCCTTATCGGAGTTCGGGAGATGATCCTTCCAGTTCTTAAGCTTAAGCTTACTAAACACGGGAGCACCCCAACCGTTTAACTCGTATTTCGAAAGATCCTTGCTTGCGAGCGTCGCATTCTTGTATACGAATATCGGGATCACCGGCATATCTTCAAGAAGAAGCTGCTCTGCCTCGTGAAGCTTAGCGGAGAGCGTATCCGTATCGCCCTTTATACGGGCTTCGTCCGCCTCGGCGATAAGCTTGTTATAAGCTTCGCTATTATATCCCGTGATATGTCCGCGTACCTTTACCGTCTGGTGGTTCTCTTCATCTACTATAAAGTCGCAGGAGGAACCCGAATAATC
>CAZFQJ010000054.1:0-10204 GCA_964520875.1 uncultured Lachnospiraceae bacterium | reverse complement strand
GGGCGAGCAGACCGAGGAAGCCGTTGAGGAAAAGGCTGAGGACGACGCGGAGTAATTTCCGTTTTCATAAAGAAAAAATTCGGCGTGAAGACCGATTATACTCAAATTGTGAAAGGAACTGATAAAATGGCTATAACCGCAAAAATGGTTGCCGAGCTGAGAACTATGACCGGCTGCGGCATGATGGATTGTAAAAAAGCTCTGGTCGAGACCGACGGAAATTTCGACGAGGCAGTAAAAGTACTTCGTGAGAAGGGACTTGCTAAGGCTGACGCAAAGCAGTCGAGAATAGCTGCCGAGGGTCTTGTCGATATAATGCTCTCCGACGACGGAAAGACCGCCGTTATGCTTGAGGTAAATACCGAGACCGACTTCGTTGCGAAGAACGAGAAATTCCAGGGATATGTTAAGGGACTTCTCCGTACTATCCTTGCTTTAAGACCCGCCGACGTGGAAGCTCTTATGGCTTGCAAGTACGACGGAACCGATGATACCGTTGAGGTAACTCTCAAGGAGCAGACCTTCATAATAGGCGAAAAGCTCAGCATACGCCGTTTCGTGGTTTGCGAGGGCGTTATGTCCACCTATATCCACGGTAAGGGCAGCATGGGTGTTATTATAAACTTCGAGGCTGATGACGCCGCGGCAAATAACCCCGGATTTGCAGAATACTCCAAGAACATCGCTCTTCAGCTTGCGGCTAACCCCTGCGAGTATGTTGACCGTGACGCCGTTCCTCAGGCTACTATCGACGCCGAGCTTGACGTTATAATGAACCAGATAAAGAACGATCCCAAGAACGCTTCCAAGCCCGAGCAGATCATTCAGAAAATGGCTATGGGTAAGCTCGGTAAGTTCTATGAGGAGCACTGTCTCGTAGATCAGAGCTATGTCAAGGAGGATTCCATGACGGTCGCTCAGTACACCGCTTCTTGCGCCAAAGAATTCGGCGGAGCCATAAAGGTCGTCGGATTTAAGTGCTTCACCAAGGGCGAGGGACTTGAAAAGAGAGAAGAGAACTTTGCGGAAGAGATCGCAAAGATGGTAAAGTAATTTAAAATGCCTGAAAATAACGACCCGAAATTCGGGTCGTTATTTTTTGCCGAGCGAAGATATTATAAAAATATTTTTCTTTGCTTACAAAAATGGTAAAAGGTCTTGAAATATTCATAGATATATATTATAATGGAATAGAGTAATAATGGGCAGGTATGCCGAAACATCGAAACGGATAGATTGAAAGGACGGTATTATACATATGGGTACTCCCGCTTACGGCAGAATACTTTTGAAGCTTTCGGGCGAAGCTCTCGCGGAGGGCGCCGAAGGGCTTTATAATTATGAATTTCTCGATCTCGTTACGTCCAAAATAAAGAAATGTACGGAAATGGGCGTCCAAGTCGCGGTAGTCGTCGGAGGCGGCAATATCTGGAGAGGCAGACAGGGCGGCAACATGGACCGCGTGCGTGCCGACAGAATGGGAATGCTCGCTACGGTCATGAATTCCATAGCTCTTCAAGACGCATTTGTAAACGCCGGCCTTGACGCTCGCGTCATGACTGCGGTAGCGATACAGGGCGTTACGGAAGCGTATTCCAGAGATGAGGCGATAAGATATCTTGAGTCGGGAAAGACCGTGATACTCGGAGCCGGTACGGGAAGTCCGTATTTTACGACCGATACGACGGCGCTCCTGAGAGCGGCGGAAATAAAGGCGGACGCTTCGCTTTTTGCTAAGAATATCGACGCGGTCTATACGGGAGATCCCAGAAAAGATCCGAACGCCAAAAGGCTTGACCGAATAACGTATGACGAGATAATAGAAAAAAGGCTCGGCGTGATCGATCTTACCGCCGCCACATTCGGTATGGAGAACAAGATGAAGGTACTCCTTTTCGGACTTTCCGATCCCGAAAATATCGTCAGAGCGGTCTCGGGCGAAAGCATCGGTACATTACTTACGGTGTAAATTAAAAAGTATATAAAAATCTTAAATATCGAAAGGAATAATTGATATGAAACTCAGTACAAAAGAATTCGAGGAAAAAATGCAGAAATCGGTAAACAGCTTTGAAAACGAGCTCGGTTCCATAAGAGCCGGCAGAGCCAACCCCGCGGTTCTCGATAAGATAACCGTCGATTACTACGGTTCTCCCACACAGATAAGCGGCGTCGCCACCGTTTCCGTTACGGACGCGAGAACGATAGCCATAACTCCGTGGGATATCTCGCTTCTTAAGCAGATCGAAAAAGCCATACAGGCTTCCGATCTCGGCATATCTCCTCAGAACGACGGTAAGACCATTCGTCTTAACTTTCCGCCTCTTACCGAGGACAGAAGAAAGGATCTCGCAAAGCAGGTACAGAAGATGACCGAGGAAGCCAAGGTCGCTATACGTAATATCCGCAGAGACGCAAACGATAAGTGCAAGGATATGAAGAAAAAGAACGAGATGACCGAAGACGAGCAGAAGGCGTCCGAAAAGAGCGTTCAGGATCTTACGGATAAGTACATCAAGCTTCTTGACGTTGCCGGATCGGCAAAAGAGAAGGAGATAATGTCCATCTAAAGGGGGATAAGACGGTGTCAGACGGTCCGATATACGACGGTAGCGGAAAGCTCGTCAAAGTGGGCGGCGACCTAAAGCACATAGCGTTCATAATGGACGGTAACGGCAGGTGGGCAAAGAGCCGCGGAAAGTCGCGCGAATACGGTCACAGAGCCGGAGCGGAGACGTTTGAAAGGATAGTGCGATACTGTGATAAGATCGGAATCGAGGCGATGACGGTCTATGCCTTTTCGACGGAAAATTGGAAGAGACCCGAAAAAGAGGTTTCTGAGATAATGTCGCTTCTTGAAAAATATATCGATAAGGTGCTTTCGCGAGTTTCCGATTACGACGTTTGCGTAAGATTTATCGGAGAGACCGCCGGATTGTCGGAAAAGCTGCTTAAAAAAATGGCGCGCGCCGAGGCTTCCACCGCCTCGGGAAAGAGGATTCTCAACATAGCTCTCAATTACGGGAGCCGCGCGGAGATAGTGAGCGCCGTTAATTCGCTGATAGCTTCCGGCAAGACCGAGGTCACCGAGAACGATATATCTTCCGCGCTCTATACCGCCGAATCTCCGGAGCCGGATCTCGTTATCCGTACCGCAGGAGAAAGACGTCTTTCTAATTTTTTACTGTGGCAGCTCGCGTATTCCGAGATGTATTTCACCGATACGCTTTGGCCGGATCTTGACGAAAACGGCGTTGAGACGGCGATAAAGGATTATTACGGAAGAACGAGACGTTACGGCGGTATTGTGTAAAAAAGTTATTTAGCCGCCTGTGTACGGAGCGGCTGCAAGGAGAAAGAAATGTTAAAGCGTATAATGACGGCACTGATCGGTATCGTGATACTTATGCCGTTCGTAATATTTTCCGATACATGGCCGCTTTTAGTCATGATGATAGTGCTATCGATCACCGCGGTATGTGAGTTGCTTGCCTGCACGAAACAGAATAAAAATCCGATCGTGGCGGGAGCGTCCGTGCTCGTTTGCGCGGCGGCGCAGGTCTTGGCAAGAGTATTCAAAGCCGACCATGATCTTTACGCTCTTATCATGCTTCTCGTGTTTTTGGCGTATGCCGTGATCATGATGACGGTAGCCGTGTTTTCAAAAGGAAGTATAAAGCTTTCCGATGTAACTCAGACCGTAGTAATGGTAATGTACGCAAGCTTTGGCTTTTCGGCATTGATATTGCTTCGCGATCTGAGCGACGGACTTGTGCTCTTCCTTCTCGCTTTCCTTATTCCGTGGGTGTGCGACGCTATGGCGTATTTCGTCGGAGTGTTTTTCGGAAAGCATAAGATGATCCCCGACGTAAGCCCGAAAAAAACGATAGAGGGAGCGATCGGCGGTATAGTCGGAGTCGTTCTCATAACGCTCGTTTTCGGACTTGTTATGCATTTCGGCTTCGGAAAACAACCAAACTATATAGTGCTTGCATTGCTTGCGCTTGTCGGCGGATTTATAAGTCAATGCGGAGATCTTATCGCTTCGCTTCTTAAGAGAGAATACGGAGTGAAGGATTACGGAAAGATATTTCCTGGTCACGGCGGAGTTATGGATAGATTCGATTCGATAATAGCGACGTCGATATTTATGTATATAGTTTGCAGGATATTCGCTAACGTAACAAACCTGTTCATTACGTGGTAAGAGGAAAAGGCTCAATGAAAAAAAGACGACTTGCTATCATAGGCGCGACCGGATCAATAGGTACGCAGGCGCTTGACGTTGCGAGAAGGCAAGGATACGCGGTGGACGCAGTAACCTGCAGACGCGATATAAAGAAAGCCGAAAGCGCTATAAGAGAGTTCGGAGTCAAGCTCTGCGGAGTTGAGGACGAAGGCGCCGCGGCTCTTCTGAGAGCCGCGATCAAGGATACCGATTGTAAGGTCATAAGCGGAAAGGAAGCGGCAGCTACTGTCGCTATGGAATCCGACGCGGATACTGTCTTGAATTCCGTTACGGGTATTGCCGGACTTATGCCTACGGTGTATGCGCTTGATAGCGGAAAAGAGCTTGCGCTCGCAAATAAAGAGAGCCTTGTGGCGGCGGGCGAGTACGTAATGGGGCTTGCAAAGAAATACGGCAGGCAGATACTTCCCGTCGATAGCGAGCATTGCGCGGTATGGCAGTCGCTTCGCGCGGGAAATATGAGCGAGGTAAAAAAGATAATCCTTACCGCTTCCGGCGGTCCGTTTTTCGGATATACCTCGGAAATGCTCGCAAACGTAACCCCGAAGCAGGCACTTGCCCACCCCACGTGGAGCATGGGCGCAAAGATAACGATAGATAGCGCGACTCTTATGAATAAGGGCTTTGAGGTGATAGAGGCGGCTTGGCTTTTCGGCGTGGAAGCGGAAAAGATAGACGTTATCGTTCATCGAGAGAGCATAATTCATTCAATGGTCGAATATAAAGATAATGCGGTCATTTCACAAATGGGAACGCCCGATATGCGTACCTGTATACAGTATGCCCTGACGTATCCCGAAAGAACGGAGGGCTTAGCTTCCGCTCTTGATCTTACCGAGATAGGTAAGCTTACGTTCTGTAAGCCGGATGAAAAGACGTTTCCTCTTCTGGCGCTTTCAAGACGCGTTCTTGATATGGGCGGAAGCTACGGAGCTTCGCTCAACGGAGCCAACGAGGCTGCGGTGGAGCTTTTCCTCGCCGAAAAGATAGGACTTTTGAGATTGTTCGAGATAGTGGAAGAGGCAACTCTCAAAGCAGGTAATACGGAATGTACGCTTTCCGCGGTGCTTGAAGCGGATAAAGCGGCAAGAGCGTATGTTTACGATAGCGTTTTTGCGTGATCGACGTCTTTTCTAAGAAAGGTTTTTATGGGATTTATCAAAGTATTTTTGCTTACCGTGCTCGTGTTCGGAGTTCTTATATTCGTACATGAGTTCGGGCATTTTATCGCGGCAAGAGCCTTTAAGGTAAAGGTGAACGAGTTTGCGATAGGAATGGGTCCGGCGCTCTTTTCGCATAGGAGCAAAAAGAGCGGAACTCTGTATTCGCTCAGGATCTTGCCGATAGGCGGATATAACAGTATGGAGGGCGAGAACGAGGAGTCGGAGGACGACGGAGCGTTCTGCTCAAAGCCGGCGTGGCAGAGAATGATAATAGTCGTGAGCGGAGGACTTATGAATCTGCTCCTCGGCGTACTGCTGATGTTTATCATCGTTCTTTGTATGGAGAAGTATCCTTCCACGTATATACATTCCTTTTACGATTACGAAACCGAGAGCTATATCGAGGAATTTTGCGGACTTAAGTCCGGAGACAGGATAGTAAAGGTGGACGGTAAGAGAGTCCATATAGGAGACGAGGTCTCATACGCGATCTTTTCCTACGGCACGGAGCCGATAGACGTTACGGTTATACGTGACGGAGAACGCGTGACGGTAGAGAACGTCGCCTTTCCCGTGGGAGAATCCGGAGGGATAACCTACGGAATGAGAAATATAAGATATTACGCGGAGAAAAAGAACTTTTCGAATACCGTAAAGCAGGTGTTCTACGGAAGTACGAATTCAATGGTCCAGATATTTGATTCTCTTAAGGGAATGATAACCGGCAAATACGGTTTTAACGAGATATCCGGTCCGATAGGCGTCGGAGACGCCTTGGGAGAAGCCGCTTCTATGGGGATAGAATCTCTGCTGATGCTTACCGTGCTTTTGGCGATGAATCTCGGAATATTCAATCTTCTTCCGTTTCCCGCGCTTGACGGCGGAAGGCTCGTGTTTCTGATCATAGAGGCAGTTCGCCGTAAACCGATATCACGCAGCGTTGAAGGCGCGGTCCATTCGGTGGGAATGTTATTACTGCTCGGTCTTGTGTTTGTGGTCGCGTTTAAAGACGTGTTTATGGTCATAAAAAGATAAAGCCGCTTTGCCGGTTTACCGAAACAAAGTATAAGTTTTACGGGGACGGCGATAGCCGTCCCCGTGAGGCTTTTGAATGTTACTTTTAGACATTAAAGAGGTATATTTTGGATATAAAAAGAAGAGAAACGAGACAGATAAAGGTCGGCGGACGTTACATAGGAAGCATGCACCCGATAACGGTACAGTCCATGTCGAGCGCTCCGGCTTCCGATATAGAAGGCGGAGTCGCACAGGCTCTTAATTTACAAAAAGCCGGTTGCGATATATTCCGTTACGCGGTTCCGGATAAAGACGCTGTAAGAGTGTTTGAAGCGGCAAAGAGCGCCGGAGTTACCATGCCGCTCGTTGCGGATATACATTTCGATCACCGTCTCGCGATAGAATGTGCATACGCGGGAGCGGATAAGATACGTATAAATCCGGGCAATATAGGCGGAGACGACAAGGTAAAAGAGGTCGTTCGGGCTTGCCGCGCGAACGGACTTCCGATAAGGATAGGCGTAAATTCCGGTTCGCTTGAAAAAGAGATACTTGCCAAATACGGTTCTCCTACGGCTGAAGCTTTGGCGGAGAGCGCGCTCTATCACGTATCTTTGCTTGAAAAGTTCGATTTTTACGATATCGTGATATCGATAAAGGCGTCGAACGCCGTTTCTATGATAGAAGCTAACCGAGTGCTTGCCGAAAAATGCGATTATCCTCTGCATATAGGGGTTACCGAGGCAGGCAGCGTCAGAATGGGAACTTTAAAGAGCGCGGTCGGAGTCGGCTCCTTGCTCTGCGACGGTATAGGAGATACGGTAAGAGTTTCGCTTACCGCCGATCCGGCAGACGAGATAAGAGCGGCAAGAGATATACTTTCAGCCGTCGGTTATACGGGTAACGAGGTAACGGTCGTGTCCTGTCCGACCTGCGGAAGGACGAAGATAGACCTTATATCGCTCGTTTCGGAATTCGAAAGCAGAAAAGACGAGATAAAAGTAGGCAGACCTATCACGGTAGCTCTCATGGGGTGCGCCGTGAACGGTCCGGGTGAGGCGAGAGAAGCCGATATAGGTATCGCCGGCGGAAGCGGAGAAGCTTTATTGTTCAAAAAGGGACAAATAATCGGAAAGCTTCCCGAGAACGCGGTGATATACGAGCTTATCCGCGAGATAAACGAAATGTGATCGATTAAAAAAATAACGTGAAGGGAGGGGCGTTACCGATATGGAAAAGACTCTCGTAGAGTTTTTGAAAAGATATGAGCCGGGAGGTATACAAAAGGAGATAATCGTATCCGCGCGTGATTATCGTTGCAGAGTAAACAAAGAAAAAAAATATATGGAGCTTACGCTGGATCTTCCGAGAATGTACCGTAAGACGGACATAAGACGGCTTGAAGAAGAGATAAAGAACGCATACGCTCTGAACTACGTTCATGTGATTACGCATTACGGAAAAGAGTTCTTTACCGATTCGTATATAGACGAGATGTTGCTTGAGCTTCAATACAGAGTAGCCGTCGGCAAAGGCTTCTTTTACGACTACGATTATAAGGTCGATAACGAAAAAAAGCATGTTGAGATAAGGATAGGCTTTTCAAATAGCGGTATAGACCTTATGTATGCGGATTCGACGCACATGGAGGCGTCGAAGATACTTAAAGACGAATTCGATCTTGATTATAAAGTGGATATAGTCAGAGACGAGGCGAAAGCCGAAAGGCTTGAAGGTTATGCCGAGGAGATCAGAAAAAAGACTGAAGCCTTGATACCGAAGGCGGCTCCCGTCGTAGCCGAATCCACCTCCGTATTAAAAAAACATAAGGGTATATGGCAAAACGGCGACGGAAAACTCGGAGTCGGAAATATGCTCTTCGATATAAGCGCTCCCGAGCTTTTATACGGCGAGGCGTTTGAGATAGACGACCTCTCCGCGTGTTCCGATATGGGCGGTCCGGAAAAGCGTATAAGACAGATAGTCGGACAAGCCTTCGGCGCTGAAGGCAAGGAGATCGGACGCGGAAAGAAGCTTCTTATAACCTTCGGAATAACGGATAACGAAGCCTCCGTACCGTGTAAGCTGGTGCTTGACATAGCGGCGGGAAATGAGATGCTTTCCAAGCTTTCGGGTTGCCCGAACGTGGTCGTCCGCGGAAATATGACGTCGGACAAGTTCTCGGGAACAGATGAGTTTTTGCCTTTGGCAATGCTTACGGTAAAGAGCCTTCCGAGACGAACGGATAATGCGGAAAAGAAGCGCGTCGAGCTTCACCTGCATACTCAGCTTTCACAAATGGACGCTATCTCGGAGCCTTCGAAGGTCCTAAAGCTCGCTAAGAGCTGGGGACACCCCGCGATAGCCATAACGGATCATTCCAACCTTCAGGCGTTTCCGCCGGCTATGGAATCTCTTAAAAAGATAGGCGGAGGCATAAAGGTTATATACGGAGTGGAGGCGTACCTTGTCGACGATACCGCAAAGGCGGTATTCGGAGATAAAACAGGCTCCATGACAGACGAGTTCGTCGTGTTCGATATAGAGACGACGGGACTTTCGAGCATAACCGATAAGATAATAGAGATAGGCGCGGTAAGGTGCAAGAACGGCGAGATACTTGACCGTTTCGATACGTTCATCGATCCCGAAATGCCGATACCCGCCGAGATAACCGAGCTTACATCCATAACGGACGATATGGTGGCGGGAGCGCCTAAGATAAAGGAAGCGCTTCAAATGTTCCTTGATTTTTGCGGAGATACCGTTACGGTAGCGCATAACGCTTCCTTTGATACGGGATTTATCCGTACCGCCTGCTCGGAGAACGATCTTGAATTTAAAAATACATATATAGATACGCTTGCCATGTCGAGATTTGTCAACGGCGATCTCAAAAGACATAATCTTGACGCCTTAAAGGAATATTTCAAGTTAGAGGATTTCCATCACCACAGAGCCTGCGACGACGCGGAGATAACCGCTAAGATACTTCAGTGTATGTTCGTCAAGCTTAAGGAGGACGGTATAACCGAGATAGCCGATATGTCGCGCGCAATGGCGTATAAAGCCGATCCGAAAAAGATAAAGCAGACGTATCATATAATCCTGCTTGCTCAAAATCAAAAAGGACTTAAGAACCTTTACAAGCTCGTATCCAAGAGCTATCTTGACTATTACTATTATAACGCGCGTATACCGAAAACGGTGTTGAGCGAATACAGAGAGGGCATAATCGTCGGCTCCGCCTGCGAAGCGGGCGAGTTATATCGCGCGGTAGTAGAAAATAAGCCCGACGACGAGCTTAAGAAGATCGCCGATTTTTACGATTATCTTGAAATACAGCCTTTGTGTAATAACGCGTTCATGGTAGACGCAAGGGACGAAAACGGCGGTTACGCTCCTCTCGGAGATTATAGCGCTCCGGGATTTGAACGTATCAGAAATTTCAATCGTAAGATAATAAGCCTCGGGAAAGAGCTGGGTAAGCCCGTATGCGCTACGTGCGATTCTCATTTTCTTAACCCCGAGGACGAGATATACAGACAGGTGCTCCTGCACGGAAAATATGCGGACGCCGATCGCGAGACCGGACTTTATCTGCGTACCACCGAGGAAATGCTTAAGGAGTTTGAATATCTCGGAGAGGAGACCGCTTACGAGGTCGTAGTCGAAAACACGAACAAGATAGCGGATATGATAGACGACGGCATACTTCCGATACCGAAGGGAAGCTATACGCCGAAGATAGAGGGCGCTCCGGAAGAGCTTCAGG
>CAZFQJ010000053.1:0-10548 GCA_964520875.1 uncultured Lachnospiraceae bacterium | reverse complement strand
CAATCATAAATATCTGCACCGAGAGGTATTCCATAACCAGGGACAGACGAGCATATGGAAGAGCTAAGAAGTCAAAACAGTTATTTTATAAAAGATCTTGATAAATATATACGGGATTGATATCAAGAAAACCTCGGCGAAAGGCGGATTAGCCGCGCCGAGGTTTTCTTCAATCCCGTATTTTCTTAAGGTTTTATGTGCTCCGAGCCTATGTCGGTGATTCCCGACGGCGGATAGTATTCCCATTGGAATTCACACGCGCGGCAAATGCATTTTTGATAGCTATATGTACGGTAGGGCAGAAATATCTTGATTATTCCGCAGATGACTATAATCTTGAACAAGCCCCCAAAAGCACCGACCACTATTTTGATGAGCACCACACTTCCGGCTAACTGTGCCATATCGCTAACGACGTTAGTTATCTGATACGTTCCGGTAAGTATCGAAATAAATAGTTTTTCGTCATCTATCAAAAGTCCTATAACTATAAATAATAATACTGTTTCTATTGCTACCGTCACCGCCTGTATCGTATGAAGTATTTTTAGTATTTTTTCGTTTTGTTGACTGTTTGCAACAGAAACGATAGAAATATTTTGGCTTTTGCATTTTTTGCAATCTATCATTGGTTGCTCTCCTTTCGATGTTTGAACTTTTTATTAAGTTTAACACAAAAGAGAAAATAAGTCAATAATTAAGATAAAATTAACAAAAATTATATATCGATAACTAAGGGCTTGACAAAAAATAAATATTGTGATACAATACGTATGTATTGGGAATGAGTCGGGCAGGTAGGCTTGCCCTTGTCATTCGGTTTATGCTCACGGGACTGGCTTAAAATAGAACCGTGAGCATTTTATTTTTCGTTAAGTATTCTTGCTACGGACTCTCGAAGCTCTTCGAGAGTGTCGCATTTTTCTATTAACTCAAGGATTGCCCTTAAAAGATGTTCCGCGAAACTCAAATCTTCGTATTCCATTCCTTTCTACCTACCAAAATTCAATTTTTCGGTTTTTCAACCCCGCGTATATTTAGTCGTACTCGGTCGCTATCGGGGAACTTACGCGCCACACCGATCACGCAAATGTCGTTGCTTTTGCCTACCTACGCCCGAAGGGCGTTTTTTTATACCGGCTTCCTCCATATCCCCCGCCGGAGGCTTTCCGGCTTGCGGTTGTATGAAGTTGAAGGAGTGCCGATAAATCACACCGTATTTCCCTTGATCCCGATAACTAAAAAACACATCTCCCTACGAGTGTCAACGAGGGGTGAAAAAATTTTTCGTAGAAAAATTTTTTCGCGATTTCCAACCTAAGTTTAAACAAAGAAGGAAATCTTCCCGAGATTGACAATCGTAGGGAGATGTGTTATATTCAAGAGGGAGAAAGGTAAATACGGTGTAATCACAAACGCAACGCAATACAAAGGAGCAAGCCATATAAGCGTACTGAACTTATAGGAAAAACGAAAGGAAAAGAAAAAATGACAAGAATAACAACACAAGAAAAGTACAAAATCATGCGCCTTTTGGAAACGCAAAATATATACTTTATAAGCGTGAGATATCATGTGTCGGTTCGTACTCTTTATCGGTGGAAAGCAAGATTTGACGGAACTGTTGAAAGTCTTAACAATAAATCAACAAGACCACATACTTCGCACCCGAACGCTCATACGGAAAAAGAGAAAAGCGATATATTAAAAATCATACGGCGTAATCCTAATATAGGGCTCAATGAGCTTTACGGTAAACTTCGACTTAATTACGGTTATAAGCGTAATCCCGTTTCATTGTATCGGTATCTTAAGCGTAACGGTTATTATACGAATAGAGCTATGCGTAAGCCATACGTCCCAAAACCTTACGATACACCTCAAAATATAGGTGAAAAAATGCAGCTCGATGTGAAATACGTTCCTCTTGAATGTCGCACCGTAAGCAGCGATCATTCACAAAAATATTATCAATATACGATGATCGATGAAGCGACGCGTCAGCGCTTTATATACGCGTATCAAGAGTGTAACGGTAATACGACCGTTGACTTCGTCACGCGTGCCTGTAAATATTTCGGATATATCCCGAAAACAATTCAGACAGATAATGGCGCGGAATTTACCTACATCAAGGAGACGGATCGCGTACACGTGTTCGATCGGTTCTGTTGTCGTTACGGTGTTCATCATCAACTTATACGTCCGAGAACTCCGAGGCATAACGGAAAGGTAGAACGATCACACCGTAACGACAACGAACGATTTTATAAATGCTTGAAATTCTATTCTTTTGATGATCTTCAACATCAAATGGCTCTTTACCTCAAGCGTTCAAATAATATCCCGGTCTCAACTTTGAGCTCTTTTGACGGTAAAGAAAAGTTCCTTACGCCTATGGAAAAACGCAAGGAACTTATGTCTATTCGTCCACCGGAAAAATTGTTAAAAAATTATAAACGTTTGTGACATATGATTGACAATTCTACAAAAAATTCCCCACGCTTTGCTCAAAAGTTCTTGACATATTTAAAAAATAATGCTATCATTATTTATGTAACGACATTATTTCACTTTTTTCGCGCTATGCGCCTTAAATATTTACGGAGGTTTTGTTTTGTCACCCAAGCTTATCTTATGTATCATCGGCGTCCTGCTTTCGGTAAAAGCTTTCGCTTCATTTATAATAAAAACGCTTTCGGCTAAGAGATTTTGCAAAAAGATCGCTCTTCCTCACGGATTTGCCGAAGGTGTTATGACCGGAATGTATTATCCGCTCCTTTTGATCTCGCTCTTTTTGCTACTTGCACAGACTGTGATTTTCTTTGTAATACCGTCAAAAAACGAGATCACTGCAATACTCAGACTATTCATCTTCATATTAACTGCGATTGCCTACGGTTGTTTTGACCGCAGGACTCCGGCGCTTCGCGCGTATTGGTTCGGAAAAAGCTCTATGTACGAAACGCATAGCGAACGCGGAAAAATAAGTTATTCCGACGTCTACGGTGCCAAAGTCTCCAAAAAGATCTCTCTATCCGGAACAAACGGTCAGCAGTTATGCAAGATCTCATTCTTTGTAAAAGATAAGAGTTTCTTTTTCGGAAGGAAAAAATACGTCTGCAAAATGACAGTCTATGCAATAAACGAGCTTGCAAACCACATCGAATTCAATAACAAAGAACAAAAACAACGAATGGCGCCTTCCTTTAAAAAGCGCGTTTTATCGTTTGCGTTATCCGTTCTTCTTACGCTAATGACCTTTTCGATCGCTCTCCCCTTCTTTTCGTTCGGTATACTGAATGAAAAAACGTATTCCCGTTCGGATATCGTGCTAAGCGAACCTCTTAAAACGGTTGCTCCGATAAGCGATATAGCTTTCATAGACGGCATGATCTGCGTTTATTACGAAAAAATCGAAATGGCAGAGCTTTACGACACAGACGGTAATTTCCGCTATGCGCTGGCTTTTCCTTCCTCCGATCTGAAAAGCTCCGATTTCTCGGTAACGGACGGTTCCGTCAATTACCACTACGGCGACACGCTCATACGCTATTATCCTTCCGCGGGAAATACCGAAGAAGAAAATTATTCGATAGAACATACGGAGCTTTTTGGAATTTCGGAGGCGCCGGCGATCTCCGACTCCGGAACGACGTACACTCATGACGGAAATTCCGTCTTCCGCAAAAGCGCCGAGGACATAGCGGCGACCGAATTTATAACACGCTCACCGTTCAACATGCTTTTTGATGTAGAAGTAATGTGGGTATGCACGGCTTTACTGCTCACGCTCGCTTTCATAATACATTTTATACTGACCGACCGCACGAAAAATGACACAAACAGAAGGTCAAAGAATAAAAGATCGAACGGCGGCAATCAAAATATCGATCCGCTTCCGAGCGACTGGACGGCGTAAACAAGAATATTTTCGAAGAAAGACGATAATAACCGATCAAATGATTTTGCGCTCGTAACGATAGAGCTAAGTAACGTTCAAGAACGCACGGTGATGGTGCAAAATGAAAGTGAGATCCTAAAATATGTCTAAACTCAGATTTCAGGCACACGTGGGTTACAGCAAATGGTTTCCCTAAAACCCCCTTCCGGCCTTTGGTGCGGCGGCACATCTTGGGTATGATTTAGTCGAAGCGGACACCAAGTTTACAAAGGATAATGTGTGCGTTATGTTGCACGACACGTCGATAAACCGCACAGGCAGGCTTTCCGACGGAAGCATTATTTCACACGAGCCCATGCTTATCTCAAGTTTAACGCTCGAAGAGGTCAAAAAATACGACTTTGGTCTTTTTAAGGACGATAAGTTTAAGGGAACTCGGATCCCGACGCTTGAAGAGACGCTAAAGTTTATCAAAAATACGGATATGTATATAAAGCTTGATAACGTGTATCAAAGCTTCGATGAAGAGCAGTTCGAAATATTTTGTTCCGTAATAAAAAACGCCGATATGGAGGATCAGATCTGCTTTACGTGCAAAACCCTTCCCTATTTCAGATATCTTGCCGAGAAATTTCCAAGAGCGGAGCTTCATTTCGACGGAATATTGACGCCCATGGCACTTGATGAGTGCAAAAAAGCATCGAAACTCCACCGCGTTACCGTGTGGATACCGTTCGCTAATTCAAGGACCGCTTGGTTTTGCGGAAGAAAAGCAGACGCTGACTTTTGTCGCAAACTACACGAATACGGCGACGTCGGTATCTGGCTGATCAGTACAATGGAAGAACTCATGATTTCCAAAGATAACTTTGGCGCTGACATTATAGAGACGAATGGCGATCTTACCCCGAATATGTTAACGGAAATATAAGACTTAACAACCCGAAAATCGCGCAGGCTTTGACCTGCGCGATTTTTATATTTCTTTTTCAAACAAAGTCACTATCTTACGCGGGCAATTTTTCGGCGAATAGGTCCATTCGTCTATATGTTTGCCTTCCGGCAAAAAATATTCGGGAGAAGCGAGCCTCATTTCTCCTTTTGACGAATCCACTATCACGAGCTTCACCTTCATGCGCTCCGGTATCATATTTTTTATATATACGGCGGCGCTCTGTCCTACGGCAACGCCTTCTCTTAATTCCGCAAGCCCTGCAAGATTCGGAGCAAGCTCGACAAAAACGCCGTACTCCTCAACGCTTCTGATTATTCCCGCTACCGTTTGACCGATACAAAATCGCGCGGCATTTTCCTCCCACGTTCCTAAAAGCTCCTTATGGCTGACGTAGACGCGTCCGCTCTCGTGATCGATGCTTTTCACTACCGTCTTTATAGACATTCCGACCGCAAATCTGTCACGAGGGTGCGAGATACGCGAAACCGATATACAATCTATCGAAAGGAGCGAGATAATCCCGCACCCTATATCAACGAACGCCCCGAACTGCTCAAGGTGCGTGACCTTAGCGTCTATTATGTCCCCGGCTATAAGATCGTTTATGTAACAATTCATACACTCAGCCTGAGCCGCGCGCCTTGAAAGCAAAACTATCGGTCTGCCGCTTTCGCCCGTCTCTATTCCGATGACTTTAAAGCATACCGCCTTTCCGACGCGTGTTATGACCGCTATATCCTTTGCTTCGCCTTCGGAATAGACGACTTCCTCTTTCGGAATTATACCCTTTATGCCGCAAAGATCGACGGTTATATTAAGATCCCCGTCGCACATGACCGCCATTCCTTCAAGTATCTTCCCCTGTATCATTGCTCTTTCAAGTCCCGTTAAGGACGATATATATTCTCTGTTTTCGTGCGTCGCTATAATATTTCCTTCAGGCAAATACTTATTCATTTTTATGACCGTTCCCTTTCTTTTCCGTTTTGACCTTTTAATCTTATTCGTAAAAACGCCCATATATGCATGACTTGCACGCGGCATATAAATAAAATTTACAAATTGCTATGGAAATACGGTCAAACTCCATGTATAATATAGAGTATACCATGGGCAAATGATATTCGGACAATAAGAAAGGAGACTGCTGTAAAATGGAGTCTGTTAATGTTGATAAATACGTTACGTTCAGAGGTCACCCGCTGGTACTGTGCGACAATAATTTCATAGTGTACGGAAATCTGAGCGAGCAAGCGTTCGCGGAGATAATCATAATGGGCGAGCAGGAAATAAAAAACGGAGACGCCGCTTTTGCCGTTCCCGGAATGATGATGGTGACCATAAAATCCACAAAAGACGGAAACGAGGTCCTTCGTGCAAACGAATTCAAGACCGGACTGTGGGAGGCTCTTGACTATTCATACGAACAGATAGAGCGCTTCAATCGCAAAAAATGATCATATCAAAAAACTCTCTCTTGCAAAAAGCAAGAGAGAGTTTTTTCGTTTTTGTTATTTTTGATCGATATAAGCTTCGACTCGGTTTATCGCAAAGCCCTTTGAGGAAAAATTATTTTCATATTCCGTATGTATATTATCATTTTCATATTCGCTGTTATGAAGATCATATGTCAGCTTTTCGAACCTAAACCCCGCCGCCCTCATGGTTTCAAGCGAATAATCGAAAAGTATCCTGTTATCGGTCTTGAAGAATATCGCTCCGCCGGGAGCAAGTAACTTTTTATATATTTCAAGATATTTCGGAGCGGTCAAGCGACGCTTCGCGTGCTTCGGTCTCGGCCAAGGATCGGAAAAATTCAGATATATCCTGCTTACGCTTCCGTCCCCGAAATATTCCGAAAGTCTTTCCGCGTCCGCACAAAGCAGTTTTACGTTCTTAAGCTCGGCTCTTTTGATCTTTTCCACCGCCAGCAGCATTACGTCCGACATCTTTTCTATTGCGACAAAGCGGGTATCGGGATATGTTTTTGCAAGCTCCGACATAAATCCGCCTTTTCCGCAGCCGATCTCTATCATTATATCCTTTTCGTTATACGGTTTTTCGTCAAGCAAGTATTCGGAGCAGTTACGCATGCGCGTCTCTCCGTTTTTCTTTTTTCTCATTCTCATTGGATATTCTGCCTTTATTTCTTATATTTTATTGCCTATTATAATACTTACGCGAAAAAAATACAATAATATAAATGTAAATTTTCGAATTTTATCTTCAAAAGAATAAAGTCGTGCCGATCTTCGCATATTATCTTCGGGAACAGACTCCCACTAAGAAAGGAACGGTCACCCTTATGTTGGACAGAATAGCACTCATACTGCTCATTATAGGCGGAATAAATTGGGGAAGCATAGGACTTTTCGGATTCGATATAGTCGCATGGTTATTCGGAGGTCAGGGAGCTATCATAAGCCGTATAATATATACGGTAGTCGGTCTCTGCGCGCTCTGGTGTATCTCCCTTCTTTTCCGTCCTTCAAACGAGGTCTTAAGCGACTGATCAAATAAAAAAAATCAGCTGCCGCCTATCGGCGGCAGCTGATTTTTTTATACTCTTTTGGACTTTAGCTTTACGACGTTACCGCCTGCGATAACTATCATCTTTACGGCGTCCATACTGAAATCATGAGCCTTTACGGTTAAGGGCTTATCAAGTATTCCGCGCGCAAGCACCTTTACGAAATGTATATTCTTCGGAACGAGATGCTTTGCTTTGAGTGCATTTATGGTTACGACATCGCCGTCGGAGAACGCTGCGGATATAGTATCAATATTTATTATACCCTTACGTCTGCCGTAAGTTATCTCATCGTCCTCGTTATCTATCTCCGTCTCAACGAACGGCGTCGCCGCTTCGTCCGGAATGGAAACGACATCTTCGGCGGATACGCGCTTCATTATCGGCATACCCTCGTTCATCATACTGAACTTACCGTTCTTCATGGCTTCGAAATCTGCATTTACGACTTCTCCGCTTCCGTCCGTCATGAGCATCTTTATCGCTCCGCGGTCGACAAGCTGCTGCTTATCCTCATACGGGAGCGGTTCGAATCTGTCTTCGGGCTGATACTTTTGCGGTATTCCGGCTTCATCAAGCATCATCTTTATAAGCTCCGCCGCATACTTGCAGCCTCTGCTCGATCTGATCCTTACCATCACCGGAACGCTCTCGTATTTTTTGACCTCACCGACATTTTCGAACGTATACTTTGTACCTTCAAGCGATTCGGGTGCTATCGCCAAACAGAGACACAGAGTCTTTCCTCTGAATATCATCTGGACGTAATTCTTACCCTTAAGGAAATATCTTTCCTTCTTCCAGCTGCGGCGTTTCTTTATCTTGTAGGAAAGAAGAAGCTCGGAAAGCTCGTAATAACGTCTCTGAACGTCCTCGCTTGATTGAACGAGCTTGGATTCAAAGCTATAATCGTAAACTACGTATATCCTGTCTCCGAAGATACCCGAGAACACCTTCTTATCTTCCTCGTCGTCGCCCTCGGCGTCGTCGGGAAGCGCGACCGCTATATCTTCGTCATCGCTATCGTCAGTTTCTTCGGATACCTCGCCATTCTCTTCTTCCTCGGCTTCTCCGCCTACAACGGGAAATATAAGTATCTTCTTTGACGCAGCGGAAGGAATATCGCTTTCTTCTTCGATTTCTTCCGTTTCCTCTGCTACCGTGACCTCTTCAAGAGGTTCTTCGGTCTCCGTTGTTTCTTCGGGAAGTACTACCGTTTCGATCTCGTCCTGAACTTCGTTTATCTCTTCCTCGGTGACGTTTTCCTCTGCAACTTCTTCCGTATCAACCGTTTTTTCGACGATCTCTTCGGGTTCTTCCGCAGTCTCCTCTATTTCTTCGGGAACTGCTATCGTTTCGATCTCGTCCTGAGTTTCGGTCGTCTCTTCCTCGGTGACGGTTTCCTCTGCGACTTCTTCCGTCTCAACCGTTTCTTCGGCGATCTCTTCGGGTTCTTCCGCAGTCTCCTCTATTTCTTCGGGAACTGCTATCGCTTCGATCTCGCCCTGAGCTTCGGTCGGCTCTTCCTCGGTGACGCTTTCCTCTGCGACCTCTCCCGTCTCAACCGTTTCTTCTACGATCTCTTCGGCTTCTTCCGCAGTCTCCTCTATTTCTTCGGGAACTGCTGCCGCTTCAATCTCGTCCTGAGCTTCGGTCGTCTCTTCCTCGGTGACGGTTTCATCTGCGACCTCTTCCGTATCAACCGTTTCTTCGGCGATCTCCTCAGGTTCTTCCGTTATCTCTTCGACTTCTTCGATAACTTCATTTTCATCGACTGCATCTGACACCGTCTCGTCGATAGCGGGCGTAACGTTCTCCGCCGCCTCGTCCGAGACCTCTGTTTCGGGCTCGGGCTTTTCCTCACTTACGGGCTTCTTAACGCTCTTTTTAACTTGAACTGCGAGCACTCCGCCTCCGGCTACCGAAAGCGCTCCGAGCACTACCAGCGTCGGGATTATTCCCGCGGGGGTAAAGACTATCGCAAGTATCGGCAATACGAATGAATACATTTTATCTCCGCCGGATCTCTTTCTCTTAACAGTCAATATAGCCGTGGATATGACCTCGGCAAGGAATATGACTCCGAGAATAACCGCCACCCACGTAAGATTCACGGTACGGTCTCCTATCACGGTAAATTCCGTCAGAGTATCCGTCTCGAACACGAGCAGATTGCCCTCTTTTTTGGTATCGTATATGAGCACCTCTCCCGAAGCGCCGTAGGATATCACCTGAAGTCCGGTAGCCGTTCTGAGATCCTCGGGAAGTAACAGGGTGACGGTATATGTACCGTTGTTTTCGCCCGTAAACACGGTCTCTCCGACCTTTATCTTTACGTTCAGAGTAACGAGCGCCTTCTTCTTATCGATAACCTCGTTTGCTTTCTCGTCGTCGAATATTCCGGTAACGACCTTATATCCGTTGAGCGCAAAGGGCTTAAGGATAGAGGTATCGGACATAAGCACCGAGGAAGCAGGAAGTCCGTTTTCGTTCTTTACGATCGCCCAAAATCCGCTTGCAACTGTACTGTAACCCTTAACGTAATCCTTATCGGAATTGCTTCCCGACGCATCAAGCTGACCGTTTGCCACATAAGATACCTTTACCGTCATAAGCTCGGCGACAGCCGTTGTACGGAACTCGCCGAGGACCGTATCGGCGTTTGAAGCTCCGAGCGTAAGCTCATCAAGCGCGCTGAGTATGGAAGTGAGCTTTGAGTCAAGCTCGTTCTTCTGAGAAGTACTGTATCTTCCGCTATTCTTAAGCTCTTTGTGCTTTGCCGAAAGCTCTTCTCTCATCGCCTGACGCTTCGAATTTATCTCCGCAGTTGAGACGACATAGTTATATATCTCGTCTATTCTGCCATTTACCGTGTTATCGGATTCGGTGCCGCCAAGTATATCAAGACCCGCTATCTCGTTTACATAACCGTCTATTTCGGTATCAAACGCGGAGCCGTTCTTTAAAGAATTCATAGCGTCCGTTACCGCGGTCTTTTTCTTACCGAGAAGGAGGTCGCGATAGTCGTCGAGCGTATCCTGCTCTTCGGACGTATAAGCGTTCTTTATACTGTTAAGCGCGGCGTTTCTCGAGTCAAGATCGGCCTTTGTTATATCTGCTTCATCTATTATATCTTTATACGCTCCGTAGAACTGCAAT
>CAZFQJ010000052.1:0-10576 GCA_964520875.1 uncultured Lachnospiraceae bacterium | reverse complement strand
GGAAATTCCGGAACGGAAGTATACTATTTCGACCCATCCGAAAAGATAAACGACCAACAATCAAAGCAGGACCACATCGCTTACATAGGACGCTGCAAGAAAGCTCTGACCGAACATTCCATAACCTTCACGCAAACCTCGGCTGAGCTGGGCGGTCACGCCTTTGAGCAATAAGTCATTCCACAAAGATAAACGAACGGATTTTAACATGGATAATATAAACGAAAAAAACAAACTCCGAAAAAAGCCGGAAAAAGCGGTAAAGGAAAAACGCGACAAATTCGGTGAAGATTACGATCTTTCACCCGTTTGCCAGAACGTTACTTCCTCCGCGCTCATAGGCGGAATAGCGATAAGGTGCGCGACTGTCGCCCTGATGATACTCGGATATACGGTATTCATTAACGACTGCTTCGCGCTCGGAGCGAATATCGGCGTGCTCCTCATATTCGCCGTGCTCTCAAGCGCGATATTCGGACTCCTTTTGTACGGCGGCAAGGCTTCGCTCACAGGACTCGGCGTCCTCGCGGCTACCCTGCTCATATGGGTACTGATGTATCCGACGTTCTTCGACTATCTCGGCTCGTGCATAGATTGCACTCTGAACAGTATCGGAACGACGCTCGTAGAAGACGGTTACACGAACATGTCCGTGCTTCTTCGCCGCTATACAAGCTACGGAGACGCAGGCTCCATGAACACCGGCACACTGCTCCTCTTCTCGCTCATATCCGCACTTATCCTCACCTTCTGCAATATGAAGAGGACGCTTCTTATCCCGACTCTGCTCCTTACTCTTGCGGTATTCATTCCGGGAATAACCTATAACCTCGCAACTTCGAATTGGGGCTTTGCGTTCATGCTCACGGCTCTCTTTGCCATGATCACCATGCGATTCTTCGATTTTGCGTACAAGGCAAAAAAAGCGGACAAAGTGAACCGTGCTTCTCTCGGCGGATATACGGGCGGCGCGGCGGCGCTGATAGCGCTTATATGCATACTGATCCCCGCCATAACCGTTAAAGGCACGTGGAAGGATATAGAATCCATAAGCAAGCCCATGAGCGTTGCAAGAGACATCGTGACCTCGGTAATCTCCGGAGACATGCCGAACTTAAAGGAAATGGGCGTTATTCGGAATATGGACGATCACAATTCACGTAACGTCGCCCCGAAGACCATAAAATATACCGGAGAATCGGTCTTAACTATAACCAGCAACTACAAGGACACCCCGAACATATACCTGCGCGGTTGGGTAGCGTCCGGAAAATTCGACGGTGAGTCTTGGTACTCCCCGACAAACGACATGATAGACGATTTCGACAGTTATGTTTCCTCCGTATCGGTAAAAGCCGGCTACACCTCGCACTATTCGCCCGACACCATGACAGAGGCGTTCTACGATCTTCTCGGAGACAAATACTCATTCATGGACGACTCGATAGGATACGCCGATCATCTTACCTCGGGATACGCCGCGTTACGCCTTGATATCAAGATGAATTTAGGTGTCGGAACCGGAAACCTTCTTTATCTGCCGAGCGTAACGGATTTCTCCGTAGGACTTGACCGTTACGGAAGCACGAGAGATTACAGCGGAAAGCAGACCCGTTTTTACGACGGCATGGTCTTGACCGGCTGGTTAAACATGAACAAGTCCTATTCCGTAACGTCATATGCCACCAATCTTTCGGTATCCATGGCGCACGATAATTTTACGTCTATGCTTAATTTCGTGAGAGCGGCGTCCGATTTTATAGAGATCTGTCATAACAATCCGAATCTTTCGGCAAACGAAAAAGAGCTTCAGCTTATCCTTTTGACCGAGGCTTACGGAGTTTCCGACATGGCAGAGGAACGCACGCTCTTCTACCGCGAATACAACTCATGGAGCGCCGAGGAAAAGGAGAAGATGTACAATCGCTACGTCGTTCTCGTGGATAAGTACACGGATTTCGTAAATCTTAACTACTGCAACGGAGCGCTCTCAAACATTCCCGCTATAAAACAGATAGCCAAAAACTTCGATCTGCCGTATAACGCCACGACTCACGACAAGGTCTTAAAGGCGGTACAGTTCCTCGTATCGAATTACACATATACCACAAGCCCCGCAAAGGGAACCTCGAAAAATCTCACGCCCTTCGAAAGCTTCCTTACCGAAACGAGAGAAGGAAGCAGCGTTCAGTTCGCTACGGCGCTTACGCTGATATTAAGAGAGCTTGGGGTTCCGGCAAGATACGTAGAAGGCTACATAGCGACGTCGTTCGAAAGCAACGGAGAAGCGGGCGGTTACACCGACGAACTTACCGACAGAAACGCGCACGCGTGGGTAGAGGTCTATTATCCCGGTTACGGCTGGATGACCTACGAAGCGTCGCCCAGGTACGTAAAGGATTATTACGGAAACGCGATAAAGCTCAAATCCGGATCGACAAGCGGCGATAATATAACGCCTCTTCCCGATGTTCCGGGCGGAAGCACGGATAACATTATCGATACCGATTATTCGGGATCGTTACTTCCGAGCGGACCGATAAGCGATCCGAACGGAAATGAGATACCGTGGGGAAAGATACTCAGAGCAACACTCGGAACGGCGATAATAATTTTAGCGCTATTCCTTATCACAAGGTACATAAAACACAAGGCACGGCAAGCGGTTAGCGAAAGGCAGAAGCTGATAGAAAAAGCCATATACGGAGTGGACGACTCGGAATACAGAGAGATCTCGCACAAAATAGACGAAACGCTCTTCTCGCTGATGAAGACGCTCGGTTATTCTCCGAACAACGGCGAGCTGCCGTCCCAGTATGCCAAACGTATAGATGAAAATTTCATATACGTGACCGGCACGCCGTTCTCCCATATACTTGAGCTGATCCAGAGACAGGAATTCGGTGACAATAACAATCCCTCCGACCTTAAGACCGTAGCCGAATATCTCGACGAGCTTCTCAAAGACGCATACCGTACCATGAACAAACCTCAAAAGCTCTGGTACAGATACGCAAAACGCGCCATCTGACCTGCTTTCTTTCAAGAAAGCAGGCAAAAGAACTTTTCTTACATTAAATTTTGTGTAAGTTTTGATGTCAGATCATAGAGTGAAATTTTCCTCTGTGTCATTCTGAGCGGAGGAAGTCTGACCGTTCACCTATCGATGAACGCTTTACTCGCTTCGCTCACTCAGAATAACACGGACAAAATCACCATTTTGCTGAAATAATGCCTCTGTGAGCAGATCACTATCCGTCTTAACCTCTACCATATCTCTGTGATCAAACCATAGCATAAATACTTTCTTTCTTTTTCTTTGCTTCGTTTCTTTTTCTTTCTTTTTAAAGAAGGAAAAAGAAATGAAGTTCATAATAAAAATAATTTAAAACAAAAAAGAAGTTTACTCTCGTAAACTTCTTTTTGCTTTGTTCTATATTACATGTTCTTGTTGGTGGTTTTGAGCATAACGTCGTGATATCCGCCTTCAACTATGCTCGTCGAAGATACGAGCGTTATCTTCGCATTCTTCTGAAGCTCGGGAATGTTCAAAACTCCGCAGTTACACATAGTCGATTTTACCTTGTAAAGGCTCTTGTTTACATTGTCCTTCAGCGGACCGGCGTAAACGACGTAAGAGTCTACGCCCTCTTCGAAGGAGAGCTTCGCTTTTCCGCCGAGATCGTATCTCTGCCAATTGCGCGCTCTGTTGGAGCCTTCTCCCCAATATTCCTTAACGTAAGTTCCGTTTACGTTGAGCTTGGGCGTGGGGCTTTCGTCGAAACGAGCAAAATATCTTCCGAGCATGAGGAAGTCTGCACCCATAGCAAGAGCGAGGGTCATGTGGTAGTCGTGAACTATACCGCCGTCGGAGCATATCGGAATGTATATTCCGGTCTTTTCGTAGTACTCATCGCGAGCCGCCGCGACCTCTATAAGAGCCGTAGCCTGTCCGCGTCCGATACCCTTCTGCTCACGGGTTATACAAATAGAACCGCCGCCGATACCGACCTTTATGAAGTCCGCGCCGGCCTCTGCAAGGAACATGAATCCGTCGCGGTCAACGACGTTACCGGCTCCGACCTTTACGTTATCGCCGTATTTCTTGCGTATAAATTCAAGCGTTCTGCTCTGCCATACGCTGTATCCCTCGGAGGAGTCTATACAAAGAACATCCGCACCGGCTTCGATGAGCGCGGGAACGCGCTTTTCGTAGTCGAGCGTATTTATACCGGCTCCGACCATGAAACGGTTGTTTGCGTCAAGAAGCTCAAGGGGCTGCTCCTCATGCTGAGCGTAGTCCTTTCTGAATACGAGGTACATAAGATTGTCGTTCTCATCAACTATCGGAAGAGTGTTGAGCTTGTTCTCCCAGATTATGTCGTGCGCCTGAGCAAGAGTTATGTTGTCCTTTGAAACGACGAGCTTCGCTCTCGGAGTCATGAAATCCTTGACGGGAGTGTCCTCGGACATGTGAGTTACGCGGTAATCACGGCTCGTAACTATACCTATGAGCTTTCCGCCGGCGCTTCCGTCGGAGGTTATGGCTATCGTCGAATGTCCCTTTTCCTCTTTGAGTCTGAGAACGTCTCCGAGAGTACTGTCGGGAGTAAGATTCGAATCGCTTACGACGAATCCCGCTTTGTAATTCTTAACCTTAGCTACCATAGCCGCCTCGTCCTCAATGGACTGCGAACCGTATATGAACGACATGCCGCCCTCCTTTGCGAGAGCTATCGCCATTCCGGAGTCGGATACCGACTGCATTATAGCCGACACCATAGGGATATTGAGGTTTATTGCGGACTGCTCGCCCTTCTTGAACTTTACGAGGGGGGTCTTCAGACTTACGTTTGAGGGAATACACTTCTCAGATGTATAGCCCGGAACGAGAAGATACTCGCTGAATGTGTGGGACGCCTCCGGATAAAAATATGCCATAACGTTATTCCTCCGATTTTATATTTTCTGCTTGATATTTCGAAAAAATGAAACTTTTATTAAGTATATCACAATATTTTCGTTTTGTCAACCGCACATTTGCCCAAAAATCCTTTTTTATCTGTCTTGACTACGTAAAAAACTCATAAAACGCGTTTTCTCTTACGTCGTCTTTTCTTCATCGCACGTTTTGAGCGCAAACCAGAAATCGCTTCCGCTTCCGAGCTTGCTCCGTACTCCGTAAGCTCCGCCCGAGCGTTTCATTATAGCCTTCACTATCGAAAGCCCCAAGCCCGAGCCGGTATCGGAACGCCTGCCGTTACTGCTGACCTTTTCGTACCTTTCCCATATATCCGCCAGCTTATCGGCAGGTATACCTTCGCCGTCGTCGGAAACGTGCACGGTCAGCCAACCCTCCGAAAGCTCGCAAAACACAGTTATCGTACCGTCCTTCTTTATGTGTGAAGCGGCGTTCGATATATAATTTACCAGCACTCTTCCGAGCTGCGCGCGGTCTCCGCGGACAAGCGTCTTTTCAAACGGAACGTTCCTAAGAGTTATCCCGTCTTTTTTGAGCATTTCCGAATAACGCGCGGTGATCTCGCTTACCTGCTCGCTTATATCGTACACACGCATATCGAATCCCGTAGTACCGGATATGAGTCTGGAATATTCCAGCACGTCGCTTACAAGCAGCGAGAGCCTTTCCGATTCGCTTATGATGTTTTCAAGATTTTCTTGCGTGTTCTCCTCTGGAATATCGCGCATCATCTCGGCATACCCCTTTATCAAGGTTATCGGAGTTCTCAGATCGTGCGATACGTTTGCAAGAATATCACGCCTTAACGCTTCCGTCTTTACCGTCTCCGCGGAAGCATTCGTAAGCGCTTCCGAAAGGCGGTCGACCTCATAATATCCGTCAGCCGAGAAGTCCGCTCCATCGCCTCTGCCGAAATTCTCCGCGGCTTCGGTGAGCTTCTCTATCGGAGCGGCTATCTTCTTCGAAAGCACGAGCGAAAGAAGCGCCGAAAGAACAAGTATGAGAACCGAGAACACCGCAAGCAGGATATAGAGCGTGTTTACCGTAGCCGATATCGGAGTTACGGAAGAATCGAATATCATAAGAAGATCCCCGTCGGTCATCTTCTCCGTCACGGCGTAGATTATGCTCAGCTCATCGTCGCCGGAAAATCCGCCGGATCCGACTTCCTCGTAGGCTCTCGTTTGCGGATCGAATATGAGGTATTCAAGATACACCCCGTTATTTTCCGTTACCTTGCGGTAGAACGAAAACACGTCGCTTCCCGGAGCGTGCACGGCGCATCTGCCGAGAACCTCGACGGAAACGAGCCTTCTCGCCGTGTTGCCTTTTATGAGCAGTATCTCGACGCACGTCCCGTACCTTTCCGCTATCTCTTCGATCCCGTCCTCGGTAATTCCCTCCGAATTTAAGAGCTTAACGGCTGAGGACGCGGCTTTCTTTATCTCGCCCGTCTTAACCGTGCGGTAGAACTCGTCCAAAAACACCGTTTGGCAGAGCCATAGCAGAGCGAGCATGACGATAACGAACAGAGCGACCGCACGAAAAAGTATGACCTTTACTCCGTGACCGCCGTTTTTCACCTTATTCAAGTCTCATATCCTCCGTATTCGGATCACTTTTCAAAGCGATATCCCACGCCTCTTAACGTCGTTATCCTATCGCAGTAGGCGCCGAGACTTTTACGAAGGAGCTTTATATGCGTATCCAAGGTCCTGTCTCCGCCGTAATAATCATATCCCCACACCGCGTCTATTATCCGTCTGCGTTCAAGAGCTATGCCCCTGTTGTTCACAAAATAGAAAAGCAGATCGTACTCCTTCGGAGAAAGCTCGACCGTTTTTCCGTCCACCGTCACGGCTCGCGCCGCCATGTCCACGGTAAGTCCTTCGTATATGTAGACGTCGTTCTTTTTCGGCTTACCCTCGGAGCGTGCGTCCGTCCTTCTGAATATCGCTTCGCACCTAAGCATGAGCTCCTTCGGAGAAAACGGCTTTGTAACATAGTCGTCCGCTCCGAACTCAAATCCGCTTATCTTGTCGTAGTCCTCGCCGCGCGCCGAAAGCATTATTATCGGAACGGAGGAGCTTTTTCTTATTTCCCGCACGGCGGAAAATCCGTCAAGCTCCGGCATCATTATATCCATTATAACGAGATCGTAGCCGTTCTTTCGGCATTTTTCCACGGCTTCCATTCCGTTCGATGCACATTCCGCGCGATAACCGGAAAATCTTGCGTATTTGCATACAAGCTCGCGTATTTTCTCCTCATCGTCGACAACGAGTATCGTCTTTTCGCTTTCCATGACCGCCACCGTTATTTGATATCGTCCGCCCAGTCGCGTTCTCTGAGCGCAAAGGTTACGTTACGATGAGCTTCGTAGGTGATAGTTCCGTCGTCGCCCTTGACAGGTCTTTCAATGGTTATGACCACATCGTCCCCTACGGACAGACCGGCAAGCACCTCCGCCACGTCGTCGTTATCCCAGACCGATACGCCGTTCATTTTTACTATCCTGTCTCCGCGCTTAAGCTCGTCCGTATACTTGGACGATACGACGAAAACGCCGTATTTTCTGTCGCCGAGCACTCCGTTAAGATCGTTTTCGCTCCAATACTGCCAATTGGACGAGGTGACCGAGGCTATCGTTACGCCGAGCGCCGGTCTGCCCTTGACGTATCCGTGCTGCATAAGATCGGAGATCACGCTCAGCATACGGTTCGACGGTATTGCGTATCCGATACCGTCGACATTATCGCCCTTAGCCTTAGCCGTGACTATTCCGAGAAGATT
Source organism: uncultured Lachnospiraceae bacterium (assembly GCA_964520875.1). GTDB lineage: Bacteria > Bacillota > Clostridia > Oscillospirales > CAG-272 > SIG673. The sequence continues at coordinate 2,802 of CAZFQJ010000052.1, read as the reverse complement.
GCCCTGTGCGTCGAAAAGTCCGCCGCCGGAGTTACCGGGATTGACGGTAACGTCTATCTGTATGAAATTTCCGCTGCTATCTGAGATATCGCGATCGGGGTGGCTTACATACCCGTATGAGTAGGAAAGACCGACGCCGAGCGGATTTCCGACTACCGCTACATTCTGTCCCATGACCGCCTTCGACGAATCGGCTACGGTAACGGGGGTGAGCACACTGTTTCCGACGTCAAGCTTTATCAGCGCAAGATCGGATTTTTCGTCAACGGATATGACAGTGCATTCGTATTCCTTTCCGTTACAGTCGGTTGCGTAGAGCCTGTCTAAGCCGTAAGCGACATGCTGATTTGTGATCGCGTATCCGTTGCTTGAAAAGATTATACCGCTTCCGTTCAAGCTGAGTACATACTGATCGGTATCTTCGTCGTAGATATACCCCGCAAGCGCAATAGAGGAACGCATTATCTTTTCCGCAAGCTCGACACCGTCTCCGACGTACTCTCCGGATATATAGTCGACCTCCGTCTTATTTACCTTCACGCCCGACATTTTGAGTATGATCGCGCCGATAAGATCGGAATCCGCCGTCAGAGCGGTGTTACATATCCAGTACATGCCGGAAAAAGCGCCGGTAAAGGCTATCGCCATGACAAGTATGAGAATTCCCGCGGCTTTGAGGACGGCAGACGAGGACTTTTTGTTTTTCCCCTCGTCGGAAAGATTTTTCGGAGACAATTCGGCTTCGGCAAAAAGGTAACCGTTTAGCCTTTCCGCATTGTTTTCCGTGTTGTTTGTTTTGTTTTCCGCATTTTCGCGGTCGCTGTCGCCGTAATACAAATCGTTATTCCTTTCAAAGAGAGAGATTTATGTTATACACAATTATTATAGTCCGAATATGTGACGGTTATATGATTGTTTTTCGAATTTTGTTAAAACTTCAGCGCGCCGAAAAAGCCGAGAAAAAACTTCCGAAACGCGAAAAGGCGATTTTTTTCGACCTTAAAAACCGGCGATATCGGTACAAGCGTCGATTTTGAAGGTCAAATTGTGAAAAAAAAGAAAATTATTTAAATATCTATTGATTTTTCGATAAAGTTGTAGTATGATATATTTTTGAGAGATTGTTTTTTTAAAACGGTTACCGAGGACATTCTCGCGGACATTAAGAAAGGGTAGTGTAAAATGGATTTCAAGAAGATCGGTGTGCTTACATCCGGCGGAGACGCGCCGGGAATGAACGCCGTCGTAAGAGCAGTTACTCGTGCGGCTAACGCCGCGGGAGTTGAGACCGTCGGAATCTACGAGGGTTATCAGGGTCTTATGGACGGAAACCTCGTCAAGCTCAGTCCTCATGACGTTTCGAACGTCATCGCCAAGGGCGGAACGATGCTTTATACGGCAAGAGCGACGGAGTTCAAGGAAGAGAGCGGTATGCAGAAGGCTCTCAAAACGTGTAAAGAGCAGCACATAGACGGAATAATAGCGATAGGCGGAGACGGCACGTTCAGAGGGGCGACCGATCTTGCCGATCATGGTATTCCGACCATAGGTCTTACCGGAACCATAGACAACGATATAACCGCTACCGATTACACGGTAGGCTTCGATACCGCGATGAACACCGTTCTCGAATGTGTGGACAGGCTCAGAGACACCTCGGAGTCTCACGCAAGATGCGTGGTCGTCGAAGTAATGGGACGTAACGCGGGATATATCGCCTTACAGGCGGGTATCGCCACGGGAGCTATCGGAATAGTGATAAACGAAGTACCGTTCGACGAGGAAGCCATGCTTAAGAGAATGGCGGACGCCAGAGCCGCGGGCAGAAGGAGCTTCGTGGTCATGGTGGCGGAGGGCGTGCACGATTCCGAAGGAAAACCGTTCGGAGAAGGACTGACCGACCGCATAAACGCGTCCGGAATAGAAGCGAGATTCATACGTCTTGCACACATAGTCCGCGGCGGATCTCCCACTCTTCGCGACAGGCTCGCGGCTTCGCTCATGGGCGAGGCGGCGGTAAAGCTCTTACTTGAAGGAAAGTCAAACCTCGTCGTCTGCGAAAGAAACGCGAAGATAGTCACGTTTGAGATAAACTTCGCTCTTGCGCTCGACAGAATGTACAAGAACAAGCTTAAGCCCGGCGATCTCGACCGCTTCTCGGCTGCCGAGATAAGAGAAATGGAAGGTCTTGCGGAGCTTAGAAAACGCGAGATACTTGACATGTACAACGCCGCATTAAGGCTCATGTAACGCGTAAGACGCGTAAACCATGTAAATATCCGTCCGACCGGAATTTTTCGGTCGGATCGATATATAATAAGTAAACAAAGCGGAGCTTCCGCAATTTTGCAAAGGAGTTATAAAGTATGAGCAAAGAATTCAACTGCGAATACGCAATGTCGGCCGAAGTACAGAACATGTGCAAGGTCGCAAAGGGTCCCGATCACGGTCCCGCTCCCATTCCCGAAGAGGGCAAGTGGGTACAGGCTAAGGAGATCGGCGATATTTCCGCATACACTCACGGTGTGGGCTGGTGTGCGCCTCAGCAGGGAGCATGTAAGCTCTCTCTTAACGTTAAGAACGGCATAATCGAGGAAGCTCTCGTTGAGACGATCGGTTGCTCCGGAATGACTCACTCCGCGGCTATGGCTGCCGAGATACTTCCCGGAAAGACGCTTCTTGAGGCTCTCAACACCGACCTCGTTTGCGACGCTATCAACACCGCTATGCGCGAGCTTTTCCTTCAGATAGTTTACGGACGCAGCCAGTCCGCGTTCTCCGAAGGCGGTCTCGTAATAGGAG
>CAZFQJ010000051.1:0-10584 GCA_964520875.1 uncultured Lachnospiraceae bacterium | reverse complement strand
TGGGCAAGATGAGGAAGCAGATCGTTTATATAGAATACGGGATCGCCCGCGTCGTCACCTATACGGACCGAGACCTTGCTTCCGTCCTTTCTGACTATCACTCCGTGAAGAGAGAGAGGCAACGCCGTCCATTGATATTTTTTGATACCGCCGTAGTAATGAGTTTTAAAGAACGCCATTCCCGCGTCCTCATAAAGCGGCATCTGCTTAAGGTCTATACGCGGAGAATCTATATGCGCGGCAAGTATCCGTATACCGTCGCGATCAAGCGGCTCCGAGCCTACTCTGAACATATAGACGCTCTTACCGCGGTTATTGTAATATTTCTTATCTCCGAAGGCGAGCTTATCTCCGAATCTGTATTCGGTAAATCCCGACGCTTTGAGCATTGCTATCGCGTATTCGGACGCCTCTCTTTCGGTCTTGGACGCGTCAAGAAATCTCTTATATTCCTCGGAAAACGCGAATATCCTGTTCTTTTTTTCATCGTTCGCGTTGTCGTAGATATTCTTTTTCTTTACCGTAAGCTTATCCGAAAGCTTAACTTCGCTACTCATACCGATACTTCCTTTCTTTGATCGGAAAATTAAATGAAGGGTCTTCTGTCGAGAACGAGTCTCAGGGGCTTATCCGAGATGATCTTTCCGGGAAGCGCAGACTGGAGCTCCGCAAGAGCGCAGACAGTACCGAAAAGCATATGAAGATCGTTAAAGGAGTCGCTCGTCGCGTAATCGACGCTTGCAAGGAAGGTTATGAACTTTTCCGCGAAATCCTCAAGTCTCGCTTTACCCTCTTCGAATCTGTGGGGAGTTTGGCGCATAGCTCTCGTAAGGCAGTACACCCAGTCCACCTCTATAAATCCTGCGCGCTTTCCGAAATACTCCGGAAGAGCGTTTTCGTCATACATCTTTATGCAGCTATCCACCATTTTATCGGGATACATGAGCGGCATTCTCGCGTATTCGTGGTTAAAGAGGTAGTGGAAGCCGCCCGCCATGTACGTAAATATCGGTCCTTGCTTTTTCGGCAGGTGCTCGAAGGTATAGGGCGCATTCTCAACGTAGCCCTTCTTCCAAAATCCGGTCACGGGATCCGCGTTCTCTCTGAACCACGCAAAATAGTTCTCGCAAAATTCGGGAGTCGCTTCGCCCGCGTTTACGAGCGCCGCGTAAACGCCCGCGCCTTGGTGAGACTGCGGCCACGGATTATAGAACCAATCGAGTCCGTCGAGAAGCTCGTAAAGAGCGTCCTTTTCAAGATACTGATGAAGCTCATGAAGCGGATAGAGAGGCTTTGCGTCGAAAAGCTCAAGCGCCGCCGCGCAATGAGCCGTGGTATGTATCTTGTGGTGAGTCTCTTCGTAAAACAGACCAGTTTCTTTATTTTGAAGCGATTGGAGCGCTTTTATTCTCGCTTCTCTTACATCGGGCGTACAAGCGAATTCTCCTATCATGTAGAGCAGGTTCATCGCGTCCGCGCAACCGTATTCATTTACGCCGAGCCTACGCGTTTCCTTTTCGTCCTGCCATATCCACCTTGCGTATTCGCCTTCCTTTTCGAGCTTATGGCTCGCTATTACGCTTCGAACACCGTCTATTATCGGACGTATATCAAGTCTTTCCATAGTATAAATTGCCTCCGTTAATTTGCTTTTGTATATTTATTTATTTTTTGATCTTAAATGAACGGTCTTCTGTCGAGAACGAGTCTCAGGGGCTTATCGGAGATGATCTTTCCGGGAAGCGCGGACTGGAGTTCCGCAAGAGCGCACACCATTCCGAAAAGTCTGTGCATATCATTAAAGCAATCGTCCGTCTTGTAGTCCGTTGCGTTAAGAACGCCGATATATTTTTCCGCAAAATCCGCAAGTCTTGCCTTTCCCTCTTCGAATCTGTGAGGAGTCTGACGCATGGCGCGCGTAAGGCAATAGGTCCAGTCGACCTCAATGAAATCGGCATGTTGTCCGAAATACGGATGAGCGACCTTTTCGTCGTACATCTTTATGCAACTGTCTATCATCTTATCGGGATACATGAGCGGCATCTTTGCATATTCGTGATTGAACAGGTAGTGAAAGCCTCCGCCCATGTACATAAATATAGGAGCTCTGAGACCGTTTCCGAATTCAAGTGTGTAAGGAGCGGTGTCGGCGCAGCCCTTGTTCCAGAATCCGCTTACGGGATCCGCATTCTCTCTGAACCATGCAAAATAGTTTTCGCAAAATTCGGGAGTCGCCTCACCCGAATTTACGAGCGCCGCGTAAACGCCTGCGCCGAGGTGAGATTCACCCCAAGGATCATATAGCCAATTAAGTCCGTCGAGAAGCTCGTAAAGAGCGTCTTTTTCGAGGTATTTATGAAGCTCATAGAGCGGATAGAGCGGCTTTTCGTCGAAAAGATCGAGCGCCGCCGCGCAATGAGCCGTAGTGTGAAATTTATGGTGAGTCCTTTCGTAGAAAAGTCCGGTCTCTTTATTCTGCAACGCTTGAAGCACTTTTATTCTCGCTTCGCGAACCTCGGGAGAGCAGGCAAACTCCCCTATCGTATACATTATGTTCATGGCGTCCGCGCAACCGTATTCGTTTACGCCGAGGTTGCGCGTTCCCTTTTCGTCCTGCCATATCCACCTTGCGTATTCGCCTTCCTTTTCGAGCTTATGGCTCGCTATTACGCTTCGAATACCGTCTATTATCGGACGTATATCAAGTCTTTCCATACCGCATAACTCCTTCGTACAGATATCATTCATTTTTATTTTAACATTTATCCCTTTATATGTCAATACGTTTTCGGCTCAAATATCGCAAAAAATCAAAATATTTTTTATTGACTTTTCTCCGAAAGTATGCTACCATATCAAACGGATATTTAAAAGTACAGAAAAGAGATAAAAATGGAAAAAACGGTATTTACCGATAACGGAGTCGCGGTCCACAGTTATAAAAACGCGAATATAGGTTCATTTGCCATTTCGCTGTTCGTTCGCGCGGGAACGATGTACGAGGGAGCGGACGAAAACGGGTTCACTCACTTTTTCGAGCATATAGTGTTTCGTAACATAAACGCCTGTATGAACGGAACGCTTTACGAAACGCTTGATCTTAACGGTCTTTATTTCAACGCCGCAACTTACGTAAATTACATCGAATTCACCATAAGCGGTTCAAAACGGCGTTTTGAGCGCGCAGCCGAGATAATATGCAAAGTTCTTTCTCCGCTCAAGATAATGGCAAAGGATATCGCGCCGGAAAAAAAGCGTATCAAAGCCGAGATACGCGAAAACGACGAAGCGGAACGTCAATTTTTCGACGGAGCGGCGTTCGAAGGCTCGCCGCTTGAGCGTTCGATAACCGGAAAATGCCCCGACATAGACCGTTTCGGTATCAAAAAGCTTAAAACCGAGATCAAAAAGCTGCTTACAAAAGAAAACATGTTCTTTTACGTAGGAGGAAATTTCGACGACTGCGGGATAGATCATTTGATATCCGAGATAGAAAAATACAAGATCTTTTCCGGCGTAAAGCTTGAAAACGCGGCGCCTCTTCCGAGCGGATTTTGCAAACGCGGTTGCCACGTCGCGATAAAGAACGCTCAATCGTCGACGACCGTAAAGCTTTCGTTCGATATAAAGAGCGAGGGCCATTCGGTAGCGGAGCTTTTTTGTTTGGGCGACGCGCTTTTTTCAGGAGAAAGCTGCCCCATGTACCGCGAACTGTCCGAAAATACAGGGCTCATATACAGTTACGACGACTCCGTCGTATGCTTCGGAAGCTTCGCCGTGCTTAGTGTGACATATGAAGTAAGAGCGGATATGCTGATGAAAAGTCTCGAAGCCGTCCTTAAAATATTCGCCGACGCAAAGACCTCGCTCGGTTCGCGCCTCCCATACGTTCTTCCGGCATATACGGATAATATCTACACATCGCTCGACGACGCGGAAACGATAGCGTCGGACTTCGGATATTACAATCATATACTCGGTTGTAATTACGACACGATAGAGGCAAGGAAAATGGAGTTCGAAAGCGTCTCGCCGGAAGCTCTTACACGGCTTGCCTGCGAGACATTAGACCCCGATCACGCGGTCATCGCGATAAAAGGCAATAAAGATAAGACGGACGCGGAAACGATAAGAAAAATGTGCTTTAAGATGCTAAGCTGACAATATAGCCGAAAAAAGACTGTTGCAAAAACGCAACAGTCTTTTCGTTATTATTTTGCTACCCATTTACCGTAGACATTAAGAAAATTCTCTCCGACCGCGTCATGAGCGCGCGCTTCGGGATCGAAGTCTTTCGGCTCGAATCTGACCTGTTTCCCGTCATGCTCGTAATACCAACCGTCAAAAACGTAACCATCTATGACCGTCGTTTCCGGCATTTCCATGTCCTCAGAAAACAATACGGTTTCCGAAGAAGCGTCCGGGTACTGAGTGAACACGATATAGAATTTTTCCTTCGGCTTTACGTAACCCCACAGTAATACCGCGGCGAAAATGACGGCGGCGATTATGAAGGCGGAGAATATGCCGAGCTTAAGCATGTATTTACGTTTTTCGGACGATACGTTCATTTTGAAAAGCTCCCATTCGACTTATGCCTTAGACCACCGAGTATAGCTTCCCTCTCCGAGCTCTTCCGTATGACCGTTCACAGTAACGGTAGCGGTCACGCCGCTCGGGACAGAAAAGCCGTATCTGATATATTCACCCTCGTATACCCATTCGGAAACGACGCTTCCGTTCTTGGTATCTATGCGCGCTTTTACGCTTCCGAGGCGTTTATCGGGTACGGGGTTTATGAATACGTGCTTATACGCGGGAGCGTTCTCGTCGGGAGAAATACCCGCCGCCGTTCTGTACATCCACGCCGCGACCGAGCCGTATGCGTAATGATTGAAGGAGTTCATATCGGTAGACCAAACGCTTCCGTCGGCTTTAAGACCGTCCCAATGCTCCCATATAGTAGTAGCGCCCATATCGACCGAGAACAACCATGAAGGATATTTATCCTGAAGAAGCAGGGTATAGGCTTTATCGTATCTTCCGCATTCGCTCAGAGCGTCAAGGAGATACGGCGTACCGACAAATCCGGTCTGAAGTCTGTCTCCGAACGCCTCTATAAGCTCGACGAGACGTTTACCGAAAGCATCTTTCTTATCACCCGCAAGTCCGAAATGCAATGTGACCGCATATGCGGTTTGAGTATCGCTTACGAGCTTATCTCCGTCAAAATAGGCTTTTCTGTACTCTTCGGCTATCTTTTTCTTCATCTCTTCGTAGTTCGACATATCGTATCCGAGCACCTTACCGGCTTTAACGAGGATAGAGGTCGAATAGTAGAAATACGCCGACGCTATAAGCTCCTCGCTCGTCGAACCTTTATACGAGCCTTCGGGAGCGTCAAGTCCCAGCCAATCTCCGAAATGCTCTCCGTTCTGCCACAGATATTCGTTTCCGGGGAAGGAATGTATGTACTCGACCCATTTTTGCATCATGGGATAAAGCTTTTCAAGCTCGGATCTGTCTCCGTATGCGACGTACATCTCCCACGGCGCAACAGTAGCGACGTCTCCCCAAGCGGCGGAAGAGTGTTTTGCTCTGTCAAAGGGGCTGGGAACGACATGCGGTATCTGACCGTTTTCAAACTGAGAGAGCATGACGTCACGGAGCCATTTTCTAAAGAAGCGCTCGACGTCGTAGTTTATCGCCGCGGTACGGCAGAACACCTGTGCGTCTCCCGTCCAACCGAGACGCTCGTCTCTCTGAGGACAATCCGTGGGGATATCAAGAAAGTTATCCCTCTGACCCCATATGATGTTCTCGAAAAGCTTATTCACCTTCGGGACTCCGCACTTAAAGTAGCCCGTGCGCTTCATATCGGAATGTATTACGAGAGCAGTAAAGTTCTCGGCTCTTACGTCCTCGCACCAGCTTCCGAGCCTTACGTATCTGAAACCGTAGAACGTATATATCGACCTGTACGTCTGAGTTCCGTCCTTCAAGATGTACTTTGTCAATGCCTTTGCGCTGCGGTAGTTGGCGTTGTAGAAGTTACCGTCGCTTCCCAATATCTCGGCATGCTCGACGGTAACCGTATCTCCCGCTCTTCCCGTGACCGTAAATTCAAGGCACCCCGTGATATTTTGACCGAAATCAAGCACAGTTTCGCCCTTCGGCGTATGAATTATCTCCTTTACGCCGATCTTCTCTATTATCCTTACGACATCTCCCTCGTCCGGGATGAGCTTATCGGAAGAAAAATCGTATACCCTTGCGTTTTCGTTATATTCCGGAACGACGCGCGCGTCAAACGTCTCGCCGTCATATATCTGACTGACAAGAACGCCGGATCTTGCCGCTTTCCAGCTCTCGTCCGAAAGGACGGTCACCGTTTTTCCGTTTGCAAGCTCGATCTTAAGAGCGCATATTACCGAAGGATACTGATCGTAAACGCCCTTGGTCGTTGTGGGCGCTCCGATACGCGAAGCGTACCAACCGTGTCCCGCACCGATATTTATCACGTTATTTCCGCCGAAAAGCATTTCGGTCACGTCGTATGTCTGATACTGCACGCGCTTCTCGTACACCGTCCAACCGGGCGCCATGTATCTGTCTCCGACTCTTTTTCCGTTGATCCTTGCTTCGTAGACGCCGAGCGCGCTTATCTGAAGCTCTGCGCTTTTTACGTTACTTTCAAGCTCAAAGCTCTTTTCAAATACGGGGCATACAAGTCCCCAATCCGGGTCTCCGCTTATAAACTTCGCCTTTTTGATGATAGCTTCCATTTGTCTTTTCCGCCTTTCGTGATGTATTTTTACTGTTTTTCAAGGAAAAACGTTGCCTCCATATCGGCAAACGACAAAGCCGCCGCCAGCGGGAACATCTCAAACGCTTTCCCGACATTTCTTTTTTCCTCATCTCCGCCTACCGAAAAGCCCATGTGATATCTTATCGCAAAGGCTTCTTCGCGCGTGAGCCTCATATATCCGGAGATGATGTATACCGATTTTTCTCCGTGTCCATACGGTAAACGATCGTTTATCTCGTATGTCGGGACCGTCTGCCACTTACCGCTTGCGTCCTTTACGTTACGGCTTCCGACGGTATAAAAATTCTTCTTGCAAACGTCGTGCAAAAGCGATACTATCGCTATGCTCTCATCGGAATAATCAAGCCCGTAAACGCTCTTTACGCGTTCTCTTGCCAGATAATCCTTAAGACACCGATAAACGTTCAAGCTATGATGAAGAAGTCCGCCTTCGAACGCGTTATGATATTTCGTGCTTGCCGGCGCGGTAAAAAAATCGCAGTTATCCGTAAGATATTCCAGAAATCTGTCCGCACCGTCTCTGAGTATGTATTTTTTGTATGTCTCGATAAATTCCTCTCTGTCCGTTTCGATACTCATACGTTTCGCTCCTTTCCGCGACCCAATGACCGTGACCAGTATACCACATATAATTCTAAAAAGCAACACAAATTTTTGAAAATTTTAAAAAGACAGGGCTTTTTCCTCTTGCATTTCGCGATAAGCGTGATATAATTATCATAGCCAATCACAGTCATGTCATCATGATGACATAGTTTCGATCTCGGAGGTAAAGACAAGTGAACAATATAATACTCATAGGCATGCCGGGAGTCGGCAAAAGCACGGTCGGAGTCATACTCGCAAAGCTGACGGGACGCTCCTTCACGGACACTGATCTCGTGATACAAAACGAAACGGGCATGCTCCTTAAAGATATAATCGAAGAGCGCGGGATAGACGGCTTCATAGCGCTCGAAAATAAGATATGCGCTTCGATAAACACCGAAAACGCCGTTATAGCAACGGGCGGAAGCGTGGTATACGGCAAGGAAGCCATGGAGCACCTGCGTTCCATAGGAACGGTCGTATATCTTAAGCACGACATGTCCGTACTGAAAGCGCGCCTTTCGGATCTTAAAGGAAGAGGCGTAATCCTTCGAAAGGGTCAGGATCTCGATTCGCTTTTCGAAGAACGCGCGCCTCTTTACGAAAAATACGCTCATGCGGTAGCGGAGCTTAAGGACGGCAGTATCGAAGATAACGTAAGCGCCGTTCTCGCGCTTCTCGATTGAGCCGCATATCCGCCCTTAAAATAAAAAATCTCTCGGTCCTTTGTAAGACCGAGAGATTTTGTCTTTTGTTAATAAAGCTTCGTATGCTGATCATCGGAGCCGTCAAGCTCGTATTTGGGATCATCGGCTTCGGGATTCGTGTTATCCCTTACAAGGAAATATATTCCTATTCCGATCGCCGCGGCAAGAACGGCAGCCGTTACCGATATCAGTATTATCTTCATCATCTTACTCATTTCAGATTCCACTCCCTATCATTTTCATACGGATCGTTTTGCGGTTTCCGCTCATCTTCGACATCACCGCCGTCGTTTTTCCGATCCCCGCCCTCTAAAGACGTGCCGCCCGGAGACTCTTCTCCTTTTGACGGCTCTTCTCCGTTCCTTACGCAACCGCACATAAGTAGCAATATAAGCAGAACGAACACCGTCGATCTCGAAATTATATTTTTCATAACATTCCGCCTTCGTAACGACATACGTTTACTCCGCTATTATATCATATTTTTCCGAACATATCAAGTATGATATCGCACCAATTTACATTATTTTTACAATATGTGGATAACGCACAACAAAGTCATGCTCAAGCTCCCGAAAAAGCCGATTTTTCAAAGACTTTCTGGACAAATGTCACAAAAATAAACAAATTGTAAAAAAGCTCTTGACTTTTTGTGGATTTATCGGTACAATCATCAAAAAGTCCGCCGTTTGCGGCGACAGACTGAATATGCCAAAAAAAGCAATTCGGAGGAAATGCTTATGCTTCCGGTAAATGTTCCAAGTACCAAATTTCTTGACGCGCTTGAAAAGCAAGGCGCAAAAAAAGACTCGCTTCTCTGTGTTCTGAATCTCGATCTCGACAAAAACGGCTCGTTCGGAAGCTGCGCCGTCGCTATCGACGGAAAAGAACGCCGTTTATACTACTACGACGAGCATACCGATGTTATCGAATCCTACCGTCTTGACGACATCGGTCATCAGTACGTAGACAATTTCACGTCCACAAACAGGATCCTTGCGGTGAGCAAAGACGCCGAAGGAAACGAGGTAACGAGGATAATAGGCTACTGTACCAACTCCTGCAAGCGCAGGCTCTTTACGTTCATGAACATCTGGGAACGCTTCATGGATAACGAGACCGTATCTGCGGACGATCCGATATTCGAACAATTCAACGCAAAATGCCCTAAATGCGGAACGGTATACCCGGATCAGGACATAAGGATATGCGAGAAATGCAACAAGCGCAAGGGCATGATAGTACGCCTGCTTGCGTATTTCAAGCCGTTCAAGCTACAACTGCTTACCGTTGTGTTCTGCATGCTGCTAACCTCGCTCATCTCGCTTCTTAACCCGATAATAAGCGGTCAGGTGCTCTTCGATCAGGTAATATCGAAGCCGAGCTTCAACGAAGCGGGCGAACAGATAACCGGTAAGCTTCACGATGAAAAATACGTATACGTCATGGTGGGCGTTCTTATAGGCATGGCGCTCCTCTCGCTGCTCATAAGCATACTCCAGAACCGCGCCAACGCTCACATGTCGACAAGAGTCACCAAGACCATGAAGAACGACATTTTCCGCGCGATGTGCGGTCTGTCGCTTTCGTATTTCAACAAAAATTCGACCGGACGTCTCGTGAACAGAGTAAACTACGACGCGGTAAAGATACGCAGCTTCTACATAGACGGCGTTCCGCACCTGATAGTGAACCTCCTGAACTTTATCGGTCTTACGATCTTTCTTTTCATGATAAACTGGAAGCTCACGCTCGTAGTATTTATCCCCGTGCCGATAATAGTCGTGATATTCAAGACCATGCTTCCGAAGCTTTGGAGATCGTTTTCAAGAGAATACAGACGCTCTTCCTCGCTAAACGCCATGCTCGGAGATTCGCTCAACGGCGTAAGAGTTGTAAAGGCGTTTGCAAAGGAAGCGGAAGAGACCAACCGTTTCTACTACTATTCCGGCAAGCTTTACGACGCGCATCTTCGCACGCACCTGATCTCAATGATGATATTTCCGGTCGTGGGACTGCTGATAGGCATGTCGTCTACCGCCATATGGGGCTTCGGCGGAATAGAGGTCATGGGCAACCATATGACATACGGTGAGCTTACCACATATCTCGGATATATCGGAATGATATTCGGACCGCTCAATTTCTTTTCGACGTTCACCAATCTTCTTACCGACACTATAAATTCCGCCGACAGAATGTTTGAGGTCATAGATATGATCCCCGAGATAACCGAGAAAAAGGACGCGGTGCATCTTGACGACATACGCGGAGACATCGTGTTCGAAAACGTATGCTTTCATTACACTCCGAACAGACCGATACTCAAAAACGTATCATTTGAGATACACGCGGGAGACCACATCGGACTCGTCGGGCATACCGGAAGCGGAAAGAGCACGATAGCGAGCCTTATAACGAGAATGTACGACGTCATCACCGGTACGATCAAGATAGACG
>CAZFQJ010000050.1:0-10795 GCA_964520875.1 uncultured Lachnospiraceae bacterium | reverse complement strand
GACCGGACTCGGTCAGGCGATCGAATATGAAAAGGGCAATTTGAAAGCCAAAACTACGACTTTAACGGTCGAGCCGGTCGAGACCTTCAAGCCGGAGGAGATACGGTCTATTCGTATGGAAACGGGGCTGACGCAAATATTGTTTGCAAAATATATGGGCGTATCGGTTAAGACGGTGGAAGCATGGGAAGCGGGGCGAAATCACCCGGAGGGCGCGGCGTGCCGCTTGCTTTCTATGACGCGTAACGATCCGACTTTTCCTCAAAGATCAGGTATCGTAACGGCAAGACGGTAATTTTTAAAATTTATATTGGGAGCATCGCTTGAAATATAGCGGTGCTTTTTCGTTCGTGTCAACCTGTGCAAAGCATTTTTAAGGCTCTCCCTCCGGGAGAGCTCCCGCGTGAGCGGGTGAGAGGGTGCCCTCTCCGTCACGCATGCGCGTGCCACCTCTCCCGGAGTGAGAGGCTGACCATTTTTCCTATCGGAAAAATGACTTTAATCACCGTTATTTGTGAAAACCCTATCTCTATGCGAACCCCTCGGAGTGAAAAAACCGTACCCAGTGGCGCGAAAGTTCGACAGTAAAGATTTCTTTCTTTTTCTTTGCTTCGTTTCTTTTTCTTTCTTTTTAAAGAAGGAAAAAGAAATGAAGTATATCAAATAATTATTAAAAGGGAAATCAATAAAAACTAAGTTTTTAGAAAAAATGAAGATTCTTCGACTACGGGCTTCGCCCTCCGCTCAGAATGACAGAGGTGAATACCATGCCGTGTTCGACGTGAGCAAGCCGCCCGTCTGGCGAACATGAAAAAGAAATGAAGTTCATAATAATAAAAACATTTTTAAAGGTGTTTTTATTTCGGAATATATATCACCTCTTCTTCAAGAACCACCCCCGTTTTTTCAAATACCGTGTTTTTTACGATCTCGGCGAGCGCAAGAACATCAGACGACCTTGCGCTCCCGTTTTTGTTTATAATAAAATTCCCGTGCTTTTCGGAAACGTAAGCGCCGCCGACGTTCTTTCCCTTCAGTCCGCATATCTCTATCAGCTCCCCCGCGCTCTTTTCTGCGTTCGGTCTTTTGAAATAGCTTCCGGCGCTCTTTACCTTCACGGGTTGAGTTTCTTCCCGTATTTGACGGTAACGCCGCATTTTTGAAAGTATTTCCGCTATATCTCCCGTTTGCGGTCCGAATACGGCGGAAAGTATGACCTCGTCCTCGCACGCGGAATGGCTTCTTCTGTAAGCAAAATCACATTCATTACGTTCTTTTATTATAGTCGTATCGCTTTTCGGAGAGTAGACGGAGATGTATTCGAGCGTATCCGAGATCTCGCACCCGAACGCTCCGGCATTCATTTTTAAAGCTCCGCCTACCGTTGCCGGTATGGAGCAAAGTCCTTCAAATCCCGTAAGACGATTTTCATACGCGTATCGGCAAAGATACGGCAGCTTTACACCGCATTCCGCGTATAATCTTCCGTTTTCCGAACGTATTCCGTTTAAAAGTCCGGTAGATACGACCGTACCGTCGTATCCCTCGTCATCGAAAAGAAGATCCGAGGCGTTGCCTACGACGATATACCTCTCGCCCGAATCGTAAAGCTCTCGTATTACGCTCTTTATAGTATCGATATCCTTCGGAACGACAAAAAACGCCGCGTTTCCGCCGATCCCGAAGGCGGAAACGGCGGAAAGCGGACGGTCCTTTGAGTAATTTAAACATCCTTTGCTTTGAGCGTCCTTCAAATACTGCTCAAATAAGGCGTTCATATGTTCATTCTGCTTTCTTTATTTGATTGGTTTTATATTATTTTGCAAGCACGAATCTGTGGAATACCTTCTTGCCCTTCTTTATCACGACTCCGTTTTCAAGGCTCTCCTTTGATACCGTGAGCGCCGTGTCGGTCACCTTTGCGTCGTCGAGCGTTATACCGCCCTGCGTTATAAGACGTCTCGCCTCGCCCTTTGAAGAGGCGAGCTTGCTCTTTATCATCATGTCGACAACGGTTATCGCTCCGTCGGTAAAGTCGGCTTCTTCTATCTCGGTGGTGGGCATATCCTCCGAAGCTCCGCCTGCGCCGAATACGGCTTTCGCGGCGGTAAGAGCCTTGTTAGCCTCGTCGTCGCCGTGTATCAGCTTGGTTACCTCAAACGCAAGCTTTTCCTTTGCCTTATTAAGCTCTGCGCCCTCAAGCTTTTCGTATTCCGCTATCTCTTCGAGCGGCATGAACGTAAGGAGCTTCATGCACTTTATAACGTCTGCGTCTCCGACGTTTCTCCAATATTGGAAGAATTCGTAGGGAGGCGTTTTGTCGGGATCGAGCCATACCGCGCCCTTTTCCGTCTTACCCATTTTCTTTCCTTCGCTGTTCGTGAGAAGGTTGAAGGTGAGACCGTAGACGTCGGCGCCTTCTTTACGGCGTATGAGCTCAACTCCGCCTATTATGTTCGACCATTGGTCCGCTCCGCCGAATTCGAGACGGCAGCCGTAGTCCTTGTAGAGCTTGTAGAAGTCATAGCTCTGCATGAGCATATAGTTCAGTTCAAGGAAGGTGAGACCCTTTTCGAGTCTTGATTTGTAACATTCGGCGGAAAGCATGCGGTTTACGGAGAAATGAACTCCGACCTCGCGCAAAAAGTCTACGTAGTTAAGATCGAGCAGCCAGTCTCCGTTGTTTATGAACGTCGCCTTGCCGTCGGTTATATCGATGAACTTAGCCATTTGCTTTTTGAAGCATTCGATGTTGTGCGCGATAGTCTCCTTTGTGAGCATCTTTCTCATATCGCTCTTTCCCGAGGGGTCGCCTATCATTCCGGTTCCGCCGCCGAATATCGCTATCGGGTGGTGACCGTGCTGCTGCATGTGAGCCATTATCTTCATCTGAAGGAAGTGTCCTACGTGCAGACTGTCAGCCGTGGGGTCGAAGCCGATGTAGAACGTGACCTTCTCGTTTTCGAGCATTTTTTCGACCGCTTCCGGATCCGTCGCCTGAGCGATCATTCCGCGTGCTTCAAATTCCTTGTACAATCCCATTTTTCTGTTCTCCTAAGTCTTTTATTATTTTATTTTAAGTCTTGCAAATGTGTGTCTATAAGCTCGGCGGCGGTCTTTCGAAGCGTTTCGGTTATCTCTATTCCGCCCATTATGCGAGATATTTCTTCTATCCGTCCGCTTCTGTCAAGCTCCCTAAGCGACGTTTCGTTTCTTCCGCCGTTCTCCGCCTTGAAGATCTTGTAATGAGTATCCGCTATCGCCGCTATTTGAGCCGAGTGTGTTATGCAGATGACCTGACAACCCTTTGCGAGCGAATGCAGCTTTATTCCTATCTTTTGAGATGTTTTTCCCGAAACTCCCGTGTCTATCTCGTCGAAGATTATCGTTCCGACTCCGTCGCTGTCGGCAAGAACGGTCTTAAGCGCGAGCATTACTCTTGAAAGCTCGCCTCCGGACGCGATCTTCGAAAGAGGCTTTAAAGGTTCTCCCGGGTTTGTCGATATCAGAAATTCCACCTCGTCGCAGCCGTTCGGTGTGAAGCGTCTCGCGCCGTTTTCGCTTACGAGCGGCGAGACGTTTACCGAAAACGTCACCTTTTCGAGGTCGAGATAGTGAAGCTGCTCGGTAACGAGAGAGGATAGCCTTTCCGCGAAATTTTTTCTGTGCTCCGTCAACTTATCCGCAAGCGCGTATGCTTCTTTGGCTTTTGCCGTGAACTCACGCTTTATCGAATCGACGGTCGCGGTGTTGTTTTTCAGTAAATTAAGCTCGTTTGAGAGCTTTTCGCGGTGTTCGAGTATAGAAGGTATATCGTCTCCGTATTTGGATTTCAGCCTTGCGATAACATCGAGCCTGCTTTCGATACGGTCAAGCTCCGCTTCCGGATCGGATACGTCCGCGTCCGTAAGAGAAGCGGCGGTCTCGGCTATGTCTTGAAGCTCGTATGCACAAAAATTCAGTCTTTCGCATATCTTTTCGCTTTCGGGAAGAACTCCCGAGAGCTTTTCGACCGCCTCGCTTGCCTCGCGTATCAGCTCGCATGCCGGGCGAGAACCTCCGTTACCGCCCAGAAGATCTCCGAATATCTCGGAAGAATACCGCGAAATCTTTTCTATGTTCTTTATTCTTTCGCGTTTTTCGAGCAGAGCCTCCTCTTCGCCGTTCTTCAGCTTTGCTCCGTCTATCTCCGACAGACGAAACGAGAGAGTTTCTATAAGCTCCGAGGTTTCCTTTTCGCTTCGCGTATTTTCCTTTAAACGCTTGCGTATCTCACAGAGCGCCGAATACTCCATTTCGTATTCCGTGACGAGCGCTTCGGAAGAGGCGTAGAAATCGAGAAAATCTATATGCTTTTGCGGCGTCAGTAAGAGCTGGTTATCGTGCTGACCGTGTATGTTTATGAGCAGTCTGCCGGCGTCTCTCAGTACCGACCCGGGAACGCTCCTTCCGTTCAGCTTTGCCTGAGTCCTTCCGTCGGACGTAAGCGTTCTTTGAATGTATATACGTCCGTCTTCGTCGGGATATACCGTAAGGTCCTCAAGCTCTTTCAATGTATTCTTCGTCAGATCCGAAAAGCAGGCGGAGACGAGTGCGCGCTCCTCGCCGCTTCGTATGAGATCCTTCGTTCCGCGTGCGCCGAGCAGAAGATTTACCGAGTCGATGATTATCGATTTACCGGCGCCCGTTTCTCCCGTAAGCACGGAAAGACCGTTTTCAAAGCTTACCGTAAGTTGTTTTATAACGGCTATATTTTCAATGTGCAGCTCGCATATCACGGCCGGCACCTCCTTTGTAAATAACGGTTGGCGGCTTTACCTTAGATTTATAAGTCCGGAAAGCTCCGCCGAGAACGCCCTTGACGTATCCCCCGAGCGAAGGACTATCATTATGGTGTCGTCTCCCGCTATGCTTCCTATTATCTCGGTCCAGTTCATACTGTCGAGCGCCGCCGCGGCAGCCTGCGCCATGCCGGCATATGTTTTTACAACGACGAGGTTTCCCGCATGCTCTATGCTCGTTACCGTCTCGCGAAGAATATTTAGGTATTTTACGGAATGTGAATGAGGTTCTTGGTTCGAAACGACGTATTTGTATATTCCGAAGCCGCAGGATATCTTCATGAGACGAAGCTCGCGTATATCGCGCGATACGGTCGCCTGAGTAACGTTATATCCCTCTGCATTGAGCTTTTCGATCAGCTGCTCCTGCGTTTCTATCGTGTTTTCCGCGATTATCTCAAGTATCTTTCCCTGTCTGCTCTGTTTCATTTATGTATGATCCTTTCGTTTGTGGGTGCTTGATTTTTATTCGGACATCTTTTTACGGAGTATACCGTAAAATCCGTCGTGCTTAAGCTTTATCATTTTCAGAGGACGGTCGCTTTTTTTGACCGTTATGGCGTCGGAAATTCCGAGCCTTTCCGGTTCTCCGCCGTCTACGGTTATCGTGCAATCGGATTCCGCGGCTACGGCGCCTAAAACGTTCTTGGCTGAAAATATCATGGGTCTTACCGAAAGCGATTGCGGACAGATAGGCGTCACACATATGCAATCGAGACTCGGGTCTATTACCGGTCCGCCCGCCGACATCGAATAAGCGGTGGATCCGGTAGGGGAGGCGAATATCAGACCGTCTCCTCTTAAAGAGTTTACTCTGTCGCCGTTACAATATAGCGTTATTTCCGTCATATGGGTGCTTTTTGCGTGTATCACCGCGTCGTTTAGCGCCGTGTACTCACGGTCTCCGACCGCGACCGACAGAGTCATGCGCTCGTCTTCTGTGTAATTTCCGTTAAAAAATGCGGATATGAGCGGTATATCGTCCTTTTCAAGCTCCGCCATGTAGCCGATACGGCCTAAATTTATACCTATTATGGGAATATCGTGCTTTGTTGCCAAATGAGCGGCGCGCATTACCGTTCCGTCGCCTCCGAGCACCGCTATCGCGTCCGCCCCCGAAGGATCGTCTGTGACCGCGCCGCCGTTTTCTTTCGCGTGCTTTGATATCAGAGCGCGGAAGCTTCCGTCCGGGTCTTTATCCTTTCCCGTGAAGATATACAGTTTTTTCATAATGCCTGCCCGTGCCTTTCCCGAACGGTCCGTGTCATACGTCGTCCGATCGTTTTTTTGCGAATGAGCCGCTTTCGGTAACGGCTCTTAAGCGCGAGTCGTCAAGTAGCAAAGCCTGCGCTTTACCGTAAACGAACATTGCCAGATACTCCTCGTTTCCGTCTCCGCCCTTTATCGGAGAGGGCGCAAGCCCCGTGAGCGTAAGCCCGAAAGCGCTTGCTTTATCTACGACGGAGCGAATGACGTTTACGCGTACCTTTTTGTCTTTTACTATCCCGCCACGTCCGAGCGCGGCTCTGCCGCATTCGAACTGTGGCTTTATGAGCGATATAAGTATACCGCCGTCCTTCAGTACCGAGCGAACGGCTTCATACAGTAGTGCTTGCGAGATGAAGCTTACGTCCATTACTGCGAGGTCGCACCTTTCGCCGAGCATCTCGGAGGTAAGCTCGCGCGCGTTGAACTTTTCCATACTTTCGACCCTCGGGTCGTTTAAAAGAGAAGAGTGGAGCTGACCGCTTCCGCAGTCCACGGCGTAGACCTTTTTCGCTCCGTTTTTCAGAAGGCAATCGGTAAAACCGCCCGTTGAAGCTCCGATGTCAACGCATGTAAGCTCCTTTACGTTCAGGTCAAAGGCTTCTATCGCTCCGAGAAGCTTGAGCCCTCCGCGCGATACGAACGGCATTACTTCGCCTCTTATCTCCGCTTCGTCGTTTTCGCCGATCTCGTATGAGCATTTTTTTACGTTTGCTCCGTTTACGAACAAAAGTCCGTCTTCGATGATCCTTTTAGCCTTTGAACGGCTCTCGCAAAGTCCTTTTTCGGTAAGGTATACGTCCGCTCTCATGCTCTTCTGTCTCTTAAAAATAAAGCGAGATCGATAAGAACGCGGCTATTATCGAGCACGGACACGGCTTTTATGGCTTTTTCCGTAAGAGAGGCGGCGTAATCCTTTGCTTCGTCCTTGGTCATAAAGGAAAGGTAAGTCGTTTTTTCGTCCTCTTCGCCCATATCAAGCAGATCGTCCGTCACCTGGAAGGCGAGACCGACGTTCTCGGCGTATTCCTTTGCGATAGCGAAAACGCTTTCGTCCGCGTTTGCGGCGATACAACCGAGCTCGGCGGCTGCCGAGATAAGCTTTCCCGTCTTTAACAGATTCATCTTGCGGTGGAGCAGAAAATCGAGCCGCTCGTTTTTAAAATCTTCGTTCTCTCCGAGCAGGTCTAACTGTTGACCTCCGATCATTCCGTGCGCGCCGGCACCGTTTGCAAGCACCGAAACGGCTCTTACCTTTGCACGATCGGAAAGCCCGTATGACGAGGTAACGGTCTCAAATGCGAGCGTAAGGAGCGCGTCTCCCGCAAGAAGAGCGGTGGCTTCTCCGAACACCTTGTGGTTAGACGGCTTTCCGCGGCGCATATCGTCGTCGTCCATGCAGGGCAGATCATCGTGTATCAGGGAGTATGTGTGTATAAGCTCTACCGCGGCGGCAAGCGACAGAGCGCCGTCCTCGCTTTGCCCGTTTTTTGCGAGCATGCGGAAAAATTCAAGCGTAAGAGTCGGGCGTATGCGCTTTCCGCCGCCGTTTGCGGAGTAGCTCATGGAGTCGAAGAGCACCTCGTAATCTTCGTCGCGTGCCGCAAGGATAGAAGATATCTTTTTTTCGGTAAGGCGTGAATTTGCTTCAAGAATCTTCAGCATTTTTGTCACCGCCGTTTCCGATCTCGGTAAGCTCGCGAACCTTTTGCTCGGCTTCGTCGAGTTGCTTTTTGCATATACCTATGAGCTTTACGCCCTCTTCGAACATCTTAAGAGACTCGTCGAGCGGTGCTTTTCCGTCCTCAAGCCCGCGTGCGAGCTCGTCGAGACGCGCGATAGCTTCTTCAAACGAGAGTTCTTTATCAGCCATTTTTCAAATTACCCTTCTTTTTAAGAAATCTTTCTGCTTTTTCGGCTCTTGCCGTTATCTCTCCGTCGGAGAGCCGTATTCTGAGTACGTCTCCGCTTTTTACGTTACCCACACCCGTGATCACGCTTCCGCTTTCGGAGTAGAGCGCTCCGTATCCGCGTGAGAGCACGGAAAGAGGGCTTAACGCTTCTATTTTTTTGCATATGGCGGAAAATTCTCCGGATTTTTTACTCAGTATCAATCGGTAGCTCTTTTCCGCTTTGTCGGAAAGAGCGTCGAGGAGCAGACGCTTTTCGTCTATGAATCCGAACGGGGAAGTAAGCACCCGTTTCTTTTCAAGTAAATTAAGCTTTTCGCGGTACATACGCAGTTTTCCGTCTATAACGGAAGAATACTTTTCCGCGTATCCCGTGATTTTCGAGTATATCTCCCTTATATCGGGCGTGGCTATCTCGGCGGCTCCCGACGGCGTCGGGGCGCGCACGGAAGATACGAAATCGCATATGGTGTAGTCTGTCTCGTGTCCGACTCCGGATATGAACGGAAGGGGAGACGCGGCGATCTCTCTTGCGAGAGATTCGCTGTTGAATGCCCAAAGATCCTCTATCGATCCTCCGCCGCGCCCTATGATCACGACGTCCGGGCGTTCCGAACATTCGGAAAAATATCTTACTCCGTTAATAAGCGAGGCTACCGCGCCTTCGCCCTGTACGAGCGCGGGATAGACGACTATCTCGGCTATCGGCCAGCGCCTTCCGGTTATGTTTATTATATCGCGTATCGCCGCACCCGTATTCGAGGTTATGACGCCGATCCTTTTCGGATAAGCGGGAAGAGTTTTTTTATATTCCTCCGAGAAGAGTCCTTCTTCGGCAAGACGCTTTTTAAGACGCTCGTATGCGGCGTGAAGCTCGCCCCTGCCGTCCGGTATCATCTCGTTTACGTATATCTGGTATATACCGTCTCTCACATATGCCGAGACGCGTCCCGTCGCGACCACCTTCATTCCGTCCTCGGGGACGAACCCGAGCCCCCTCGCCTCGCGCGAGAACATTACCGCTTTTATAACGGATTCCTCGTCTTTAAGTGAAAAGTACAGATGTCCGCTCTTTACGTGGTTCTTAAAGTTCGATATCTCTCCGCGTATACGGACCGACGAAAATATCGGCATGGCGTCAAGGGTCTGCTTTACGTACCCGTTAAGCTCCGAGACGCTGAGTATGTTTTCGTTAAAATAAGCTTCGAAATTCAAGTTTACCTCCCGTTTTGTCAAAGCCCATTGTGAGCTTTTAGGCACAAGACGGCATTTCCTACGGCATTGTCGCCCGAAAATTCGGGAGAAGCGAACGCCGAACGGTATTTCTTTTCCAAAGCGTGCGCGATACGCTTGCAAGACATTACCCCGCCCGCGTAAAGTATAGGAAGATCCGGGTAAGAGGCAAGAAGGTTCTCGCTCATCTTGTCTATCGTTTTAAGCACGGCGTCGAGCGTGAATGCGGCGACCTCGCCCGCGCTCTTTCCGTTTTCGAGCATTTTTTTGGACATGTTCTCAAGTCCCGCAAGATTGCAGTCAAAGCCTTTGACGGATATCTTTATCCCCTTTGAATAGGGCATGCCGCTCGCAAGAGTCTCCAGCGCCTCTCCCGCGGGGAAAGGAAGTCCGAGTGCGACTCCCACGCGGTCTATTGCCTGACCTGCGTTCAGATCGAGCGTTCCGCCGAGAAGCGTTATTCTGCCGTTATCATGAAGCAATGCCTCCGTCGTTCCGCCGCTTACGTGAAATGCGAGAAATCTTCCGTTCGGGGCGAACGCCTTTTCTTTTTCAATAAGCTCGGATACGTTATCGAAACGCTTTTCGCTATCGATAGACACGGAATACAGAGCGGCCTGTATATGACACGCTTGATGCGAAAGATCGTAAAAGGGTATACCGCATACGCTCGCGATCGAGCGCGCAACGGATTCTCCTGCAAGAAAACACGGCATGTATGAGCCTTCGCAGTCGCGCGGTCTTGCCGAATATCCTACCGCCGCAAGCGGATAAGCGCCCAGCTCTTCCATGATCGTCGGAAGAGCCTTTGTGTGAGAGAAGAGAGCCTCGCTTTGACGAAGTCCGAGCTCTCCTTCTTTTACCGGCAGTAAACGCCTTACGGAGCGTACAAGGTTTCCGTTTTCGTCGCATACCGCGGCGGACGTCCTGTAATTTGAGGTATCTATACCGAGATAGTATTTCATTTCGGCGTCACGCCTTCGGTTTTTTTAAGCCTTCGCTTTCGGCTATGGCGTTCAGTATGCCGTTTATGAACTTCGGGGCTTTTTCATGGTCGTATTTTTTTGCAAGCTCCACGGCTTCGTTTATTGCGACGCTGAACGGAACGTCCTCTGTGCGGTAGAGCATCTCGTAAGCGGCGAGGCGCATTATCGCAAGCGATACCCCTGATATCCTTCCGAGCTTCCAGCCGACCGCCTTTTCGGATATGAGGGCGTCAAGCTTCTCTTTTTCCTTATCTACTCCGCAGACTACGCTTCGTATGTATTCGTCGGGCTTAAGATCCTGCTCGGGGGCGGTGTCCGCTATGATCTCGTCCGGCGTCTTATCCGTCTGTACTCCGAGCTCGTATATTAATTTGAACGCTGCTTCTCTTGCCTTGCGTCTTTCCATTGAGATCTACCTCGTGCTTTCTTTATGCGGAAGTTCCGCTTTTCTGTCTTTGATGATATATTCTATATTATATAATAAAATAATTCTTTTGTCAATATGAATGTATATTTTTAAGTATATTTTCTTTTTATTCATTTATACGGTCGTTTTGTG
>CAZFQJ010000049.1:0-11175 GCA_964520875.1 uncultured Lachnospiraceae bacterium | reverse complement strand
AACCCAGGACACGCGGTTTTGGAGACCGCTGCTCTACCAACTGAGCTATGCCCCTATATTTGACTATACTATTATAGCATAGTCAAACCTATCAATGTTTAATAAATTGTAGTTTTTTTATTAACCAGAAGTTACTTTAATCGGTTACGAATTCGTGATAGATCGAATTCATCGCACGCTCGAAGTCTTCTTCGCCGACACCGATTATTATATTCAACTCACTCGATCCCTGGTCTATCATACGGATATTGATATCGGAATCCGCTATCGCCTTAAATACTCTCGCCGCGGTTCCCTTGGCATTCTTCATACCGCGTCCGACTACCGCTACGAGCGCGATTCCGTCCTCTATCGTTATGGAATCGGGGTTTACGGACTCCTTCAGCTTTTCGATTATGCGATCGCGCTTATCATTTATCGCCTCGGTCGATACGACTATACTCATGGTATCTATTCCGGACGGAAGATGCTCAAACGAGACCTTTTCCTTTTCAAGCACCTCAAGCACGCGTCTGCCGAAGCCGAACTCGGAATTCATCATATCCTTTTCTATGCTTATAACGCTGAAGCCGTGCTTTCCGGCTATTCCGGTTATAACCCTGAGATGATCGTAGCTATCGCTCTTTTCGACGATCATCGTGCCCGACTGCTCGGGATGATTGGTGTTTCTTATGTTTATCGGTATTCCGGCAAATCTTACGGGGAATATCGCGTCCTCGTGAAGAACCGTCGCTCCCATGTAAGAAAGCTCGCGAAGCTCGCTATACGTTATCTTGCCTATCGTGCAGGGGTGTATAACTACTCTCGGGTCCGCCATAAGAAATCCGTTTACGTCCGTCCAGTTCTCGTAAAGATCCGCTTCCACCGCACGGGCAACTATCGATCCGGTTATATCCGATCCGCCGCGGCTGAAGGTCTTTATCGTACCGTTCGGCATAACTCCGTAAAATCCCGGAACGACTGCGTTTTCGTAATTCTTAAGG
Organism: uncultured Lachnospiraceae bacterium; assembly: GCA_964520875.1. Taxonomy (GTDB): domain Bacteria; phylum Bacillota; class Clostridia; order Oscillospirales; family CAG-272; genus SIG673. The sequence goes on along the minus strand of CAZFQJ010000049.1, from coordinate 10,192 downwards.
ACCTCGCCCATGACCTCGTTAGTCTTCTCGTCGTCAAAACTTCCGTCGTCTCTGAAGAATATAACGTCCGCCGCGTCAATAAACTTATATCCGAGGGCATTTGCAAGTATTATACCGTTAAGATACTCTCCGCGGCTGGCTGCGTAATCGCGTCCCGCCTTCAGTATCATGGCGTCGCGTATCGTATCGAACTCGCTCTCAAGTGAAAGCGTAAGTCCGAGATCGCTTATTATAGAATTATAGCGTTCCTTTATCGTATCGAACGCCTCGGTTATATCCTCTCCCTTTGCCGCCTTTTCGTAGCAACGGTAAAGAAGATCCGTAACCTTCGTATCTGCCGAAAAGCGCTTACCCGGCGCAGACGGAACTACGTACTTTCTGTCGTCCTCCGCCTCGACTATCTTTATTACTTTTCTGAACTGCTCGGCGTCGGCAAGCGAGCTTCCGCCGAATTTTACTACCTTGACCATAATCTTGCGTTTTTGAACTCCTTATAGAGATGTATACAAAAGCTATTCCTTTATATTATATTCCAACTATCCCTTTTTGTCAATAGGCGACAAAAAAATCCTGTATATTTTCAACGATATTCACATTAAAACGCATATTTTCAAAGCTTTTTTTATTATTTAACACATAAAATCCGGCATTTACGAAAACGGAGGGTCACGTCATGCCCAAAATACGGCTTCCTCTCATAAGCGTTCTTTTCTTTCTGACCGCATTTTTCGACAAAAGCGGCGAAACATCTGCGACTTTGCTCGCGGCTCTTATGCACGAGCTCGGACATATCATAGCGATACTCACGCTCGGAGTCGGAATACGACGAATACGTATTCTTCCTTACGGCTTTGAGATCTATACCGCGCGTACTTACCGCAGTTTCTTTGAGGAGAGCGTCGTATCTCTTGCCGGTTGCGCCGTAAACCTTATGACATTCGCTCTGCTCTTTCGTTTCGGCGGCTTTGCCGAAATGCTTGCAAGCTCTTCTCTTGCGCTCGGAATACTGAACGCGTTACCTATCATCGGACTTGACGGCGGAACATTTCTTTTATCCCTGATATCGAATTTCGCCCTTCCGGACAGAGCGGAAAAGATATGCCGCGTGATATCCTTTGCGACTTTAATATCACTTTGGATACCCGCGGCGTACATATTCCTCGTATCTGGCTACAACTATTCTCTTTTCGTCATGTGTATCTGGCTTTTTTGCAAAGTGTTCTGTTAAGTCACTCCGTCTTAAAAACGTCAAGCGCCGTATTTATAAACGCTTCCACGGCTCTGCTCATATAGTGGTTCTTTTTGAAGCCGAGACAGAGCTTACGCAGAGAATTTGCGTCGTTAAGCTTATAGAATACGCATTTCCCGGATTCGGCGGCGGACCTCACGAGCAGATCCGGCACGAGCGATATACCCATTCCGGCTCGGCTCATGTTATATGATGTTATCATCTGATCGGGGTATATCTTCACCTTCGGTGTAAATCCCGCCTCTTCGCAAAGCTCCATGGAATGTCTGTGCGAATAGTTTCCCTTTTTAAGTATTATAAACGTCTCCTCGGAAAACTCGGAAAGATCGACGCCCTTATAGCTTTTCTTTAAGTGCTTTCCGTTCTTTATATCCTTTGCGGTAAGCTGAAGATCGGAAAATCTGTCGTTTATCGGAAGTCTGTGCGGAACGCAGAGCAGTATATGCTCGTCCGCTAACGGATAGGAGCGATAAAGCTCGGGATCGAATTTATAGTCTATGAGAAGATCGACGCTCTCGCTTAAGAGAAGGTTTTGAAGGTCGTGAGAATTGGACTCCACCATTTCTATATCGATACCGCTATACCGATCCATGAACTCTATTATTATCTTCGGGTATATAAAGGACGATATGTAATTTTCGCCGCTTACGGTTATATGCCCCGTCCTCAGCTTTGACATATCGCAGAGCTGCTCCTCCAGCCCCTTCCTTATCAGCTTTATCTTCTCAACGGCTTCTATGTATACTCTTCCCTCATCTGTCAGAGCTATCGGCTGACTGCTCCTGTCGAATATCGTTATTCCGAGCCGAGCCTCGACCTTTTTTATCGCTGATGAAAGCGCCGGCTGAGACACGAACAGATTTTTCGCCGCCTGCGAAAAGCTCCTTTCCGTGTATACCTCGTATACGTAATCGATCTCGTCGTACATTATCCGTACCCTCTCCCATAAAATAAAATTATGTTATAAAACTTATTTATAATATCCAATTAATTATTACAAACCATTATATCACATATTTTCAAAAAATGCAAGAGGGTATACACTTATCTTATCATATTTTTAAGTCTGAGGAGCGTCAGGCGCTTTCTCATGTAAGGAGAATACTCCACGCAATCGTCAAAAAGCTTCTGCGGCTTACCTATATCGGCAACGGTAAGCTTACAACCGGCTTTCTTCATAGCCGCTCTGCATTCGTCCGCGCTCGGAACGCCGTGAATAATCTTTACTATCTCGCTCCACTTGTTCTTTAAGTCGTCTTTATCTACGCTGTCGATTATATTTTCCGGTTCGTTGAGCTTACGCACATCGTCCGCCATATCGCCGTAAAAATCGTATATATCCTTCCAATCGACCGATTCTTCTACCGTCTCTATGCTCTCTTTTTCGGCAAGCTCGTTATAATATTCAAGCATTCTGAGCGTACAAACGCCGATATCCTCGCCGTGATAGTTGGGAACTATACCGTCTTTCAGCTCTATACACTCTATAAGATGAGCGATTATATGCTCGCTTCCGCTCGCGGGTCTCGAATTTTGAGAAAAGCTCATACCGATACCGGTCTTAAGAAGAGCCTCGAATATCTTGCCCGCGGTAAGCTCGTCTTTTGCCGTGACCTTATCCGCCATTCCCATAAGCTCGTCTATTGCGGAACGGGTAAGCGAAGCGATCCTCTCGCAGTAATATTCGCTCGTCAGAAGAGACGATATCTGCCAATCCACCAGACCTACATACTTTGCCACCATATCCCCGAATCCGGCGGATTTCAGTTCCGTGGGAGCGGAGGCAAGTATCTTCGTATCTCCTATGATGACCTCGGGGCTTTTTGCCGCATAAGACGACTTAAAGCCGTTACATAATATGGGAGAGCTATACGAAGCAAATCCGTCCATGGACGGCGCGGTACCGAAGATACAGAGCATCTTGTCCTGTCTTGCCGCGGCAAGACGGCAAGGGTCGTTGACGGAACCGGTTCCGACGGAAAGTACGGAGATATCCCTGCCTTTTATGATACCTTCAAGCTCTTCCACGTGCTTCATATCGGCGACTCTCATCTCGTCGTATATCTTGTATTCGACCTCAAACCCATTCAAGCTATCCGTTATGCCCTCTGCCGCCTTTAACGTGTTTTTATCGGCAACGAGCAGCAGGTTCTTCGAAAATCCGTTCTTTTTAAGTATCTCCCCGACTTTATGCACCGCACCGGATTCTATGCATACGTCTCTTACCGACGTCTCATGCACTCTGCCGCACGGGCATTTCTTCTTAAAATCTTCTATTATACCGAGTATCTCCGACATTTCAATCTCTCCTCATGATATTTATTTCTACAACATTATAGCACATTTTAAAGCTTAATTCAAGTAAAATACAGTTTTTTTACGGCTCACGCGTATCGTTAATATGCACAAAAAATATAGCAAAAATTATGCATAACGCCGATTTTTGAAAATATCGCGTTATGACCTTTATTATTTAACTTTTTTGTGATACAATTATTGTAAATAATATCATCAAACATATCGGAGGCTTATCATGGCAATAAAACTCAGAATACTTCACTATCCGGATAGCAAGAAGCTTGCTTCTCTTTGCAAGGAGATCAACGGAGAATACGAAAACTCCAAGTTCGACAAAATACCGCCCGCATATCCCTGCGAAAACGAAAGACTTCTCGTTGCATTCATAAAGACCGGCAAGGATCCGGCAAACGATCTTAAGATGTTCTGCTCCGACCTTACCAAGTCCAGAGCGCAGAACGTACTCTTCTTCTTCGACGCCGCACCGGCAGTAGGAAAGGCTCTTGCCGACTCCGCGGTAAATGCCGGAGCAAAGCTTGCCGCCGAGCCGAAATACATTAAGTTCCCCGGACTCTTCGGAGGCTTCTCGGACGCAGTAAAGAAAGAGATCAAGGACTACATCAAAAACGCTTACGACGCGCTCCAGGGCTGATAAATTTTATATCGATATCAAAAAACGGAATTTCCCGAAAGAAATTCCGTTTTTTATTTTGCGTCTTACCGCATTATTTGAAATATTCGACCGCAGACTTGAACATCTTTATGTCGTAATCTCCGTATACGTTTTTGTACAGACCGTCTCCGACGCGCTCGGAATGTCCCATTTTACCTATGACTCTTCCGTCGGGAGAGGTTATACCTTCGATAGCATACATGGAATTGTTGGGATTGAAACGGATATCCGTAGTCGCATTTCCGTCAAGATCGACGTACTGCGTAGCTATCTGACCGTTCGCCGCAAGCTCGGAGATGAGCTTTTCGGGAGCGATGAAGCGTCCTTCGCCGTGAGATATCGGAACATTGTATACATCGCCGACAGACGTCTTTGCAAGCCACGGAGACATATTCGAAGCTATCCTCGTGCGTACTATTCTTGACTGGTGACGCGCTATCGTATTGAACGTAAGCGTCGGGCAGTTCTCGTCCGTATCTATTATCTTACCGTAAGGAACGAGTCCGAGCTTTATAAGCGCCTGGAATCCGTTACAAATACCGCACATAAGTCCGTCGCGCTTTTCAAGAAGCTCCGTTACCTGCTCCTTTACCGCTTCGCTGCGGAAGAAAGCGGTTATGAATTTACCCGATCCGTCAGGCTCGTCGCCGCCCGAGAATCCTCCGGGAATGAATACCATTTGCGCGTTCTTCAGTTCGCAGGCGAACTTCTCAACGCTTCTCTCTATTCCCGCGCCGCTCAAGTTGTTTATAACTATTATCTTGGCGTCCGCGCCGGCGTCCGTCATCGCTTTGGCAGAATCGTATTCGCAGTTTGTTCCGGGGAACACGGGAATAAGAACTCTCGGCTTTGCGGTCTTTACCGCGGGAGACGCCGCACACTTACGGTCATACGAGAAATTCTCTACCTTTCCGCTCTGCTTTATGTTGCACGAGAAAACGCTTTCAAGCTTATCCTCGTAGGTACCGAGAAGCTTTTCAAGAGATATCTCCTTGCCCTTATAGCTTATGCACGCCTTATCCGTAGTCTTACCGATAAGCTCAGCCCCGTCGATCTCGCAGCTTGCTTCGAGCACGAACGCGCCGTAATTATATCCGAAGATACGCTTAAGAGCGAGATCATCGCTAAGAGAAGCTCCTATCATATTACCGAAGCTCATCTTCATTATAGCCTCCGCTATACCTCCGAATCCGGGGGTGTATGCGCTTACAACCTTTCCGGACTTCATAAGCGAAGCTACCTTATCGTATACAGAGATGAGCGAGCTTGCGATCGGCAGACCATTTTCATCGTATTCCGGTGCGATCACGTATATATTGTTGCCCGCCTGCTTAAATTCTCCGCCCTTTATATCGCCCACCTTTGCGGTGGTGACGGCAAATGATACGAGCGTCGGAGGAACATTAATGTTCTCAAACGAGCCACTCATGGAATCCTTACCGCCGATAGACGCTATCTCCAGATCCATTTGAGCCTTGAACGCACCGAGCAGGGCGGCAAAGGGCTTGCCCCAGCGCTTACCGTCCTTCATCGGCTTTTCGAAATATTCCTGGAAGGTAAGATAAACGTCCCTAAAGGAAGCTCCCGAAGCTATAAGCTTGGATACCGATTCGACGACCGCGAGATACGCGCCGTGGTACGGACTGCTTTCGGAGATATAGGGGTTAAATCCCCACGCCATAAGAGAACAATCGTCGGTATGACCTTTTTCGACCGAGATCTTCTGGACCATTGCCTGCGCCGGGGTGAGCTGATGCTTTCCGCCGAAAGGCATAAGTACCGTTCCCGCTCCTATGGTAGAGTCAAATCTTTCGGAAAGTCCGCGCTTCGAGCATACGTTAAGGTCGTCGGCAAGCCTAAGCATTCCTCTTTCGAAATCCGAAGGAATGATCTTTTTGTACGCCTTCGGCGAAGCGGGGGTTATATTTATATGCTTTTCCGCACCGTTTGAATTAAGGAACTCACGGCTTATATCGACTATCTTGTTGCCCTTCCAATACATTACGAGTCTCGGCTCTTCGGTAACCTTCGCGACAACCGTTGCTTCGAGGTTTTCGCTATCGGCTATTTCAAGGAAACGCTCCACGTCCTTAGCTTCGACGACGCAAGCCATTCTTTCCTGAGATTCGCTTATCGCAAGCTCCGTTCCGTCAAGTCCCTCGTACTTCTTCGGCACGGTATCAAGATCTATTTCCAGACCGTCCGCAAGCTCTCCGATAGCGACCGAAACTCCGCCCGCACCAAAGTCGTTACATCTTTTTATCATACGGCTCGCTTCGGCGTTTCGGAACATTCTCTGAAGCTTTCTTTCTTCGGGCGCATTACCCCTCTGCACCTCCGCTCCGCAGCTCTCAAGAGAGCTTGCGGTATGGGATTTCGAAGAACCGGTAGCTCCTCCGCAACCGTCACGGCCCGTTCTGCCGCCTAAAAGTATTACCGCGTCTCCGCTCTCCGGACGCTCGCGGCGAACATTTGCCTCGGGCGCGGCGGCTATGACCGCACCTATCTCCATACGCTTTGCGGCATATCCGTCGTGATAAAGCTCGTCTACTATGCTGGTAGCCAGACCTATCTGATTACCGTAGGACGAATAGCCCGCCGCGGCGGTAGTAACTATCTTTCTCTGCGGAAGCTTACCCTTTATCGTCTCCGAGACGGGCTTAAGCGGATCCGCCGCACCCGTTACGCGCATAGCGCCGTAGACATACGAACGTCCGGAAAGAGGGTCGCGTATCGCTCCGCCTATACATGTAGCCGCGCCGCCGAACGGTTCTATCTCCGTCGGGTGGTTATGGGTCTCGTTTTTGAACAGGAGGAGCCACGGCTCATCCTTTCCGTCAACGTTTACCGTCATCTTTACGGTACATGCGTTTATCTCTTCGGATTCGTCAAGCTTATCGAGCTTACCCGTCTTTTTAAGATACTTAGCCGCGATAGTGGCTATATCCATAAGGTTTATGGGCTTGGTGCGTCCGAGCTTTTTTCTCGTCTCTATGTATTCGTTATAAGCGTTTTCTATAAGAGAATCCTCAAATTTAACGCTATCGACCGTAGTAAGGAATGTCGTATGACGGCAATGGTCCGACCAATACGTATCTATCATTCTTATCTCGGTAACCGTAGGATCTCTTTTTTCGGAAATAAAGTACTTCTGACAAAACTCTATATCGTCAACGTCCATGGCGAGCTTGTTGGTATTTACGAAACATTCAAGCTCTGCGCGACCGAGCTTAGTAAAGCCGTCAAGCGTTTTTACGGTCTCGGGAATATCGTAAACGGAAGCAAGCGTATCGCGTTTTTTAAGGCTCGCCTCTCTTGCCTCAACAGGGTTTATGACGTACTTCTTTATCTTCTTTACGTCATCGCTGCTCAGATCGCCGTAAAGGAGGTATACCTTAGCCGTTTTTACGATCGGTTTTTCCTTGCACGAGATTATCTGTATGCATTGCGCGGCGCTATCCGCTCTCTGATCGAACTGACCGGGAAGATATTCCGTTGCAAACACCTTCGCCCCTTCAGTATCTATATCTTCGCTCGTATTATCGAGCTGAGGCTCGGAAAATACCGTTTTAACGGCTCTTTCGAACATCTCTTTTTCTATATTTTCTACGTCGTAACGATTGAATATCCTTACCTTTTCAAGACCCTTAACGGAAAGGAGCGATGTAAGATCGCTCTTAAGCGAATCCGCTTCCGCCGTAAGTCCTTCTTTTTTCTCTACGTATACACGATAAACCATAACTACCTCCGGTCCTTTTGTCAACCTTTATTGTTTGCGGCTCTGAGCGCCTTCTGTCCTATATCGCTTCTTGAATATGCGTTTGCAAAGCTTATACGAGCGACTCTCTTATACGCCTCGGATATCGCGTTTTCGAGCGTATCCGCGGTAGCCGTCACGCCGAGGACTCTTCCGCCCGCCGTCTTTAATACGCCGTTATCGAGCTTAGCTCCCGCAACATAGACGTTATCTGCTATATCGGCGGGAATATTTATCTCAAATCCGCTTTCGTATTTTTCGGGATAGCCCTTCGACGCCATTACCACGCAGCAAGCGTGCTTGTCCGAAAATCTGACTTCCGTCTTATCAAGCGTACCGTCGGTGACCGCCCGCATAACGGTAAGCAGATCGCTCTCAAGCAGAGGGAGCACGACCTGAGTTTCCGGATCTCCGAAACGGCAGTTATATTCTATAACCTTAGGTCCGTTCGGGGTAAGCATGAGACCGAAATACAGACAACCCTTGAAAACGCGGTCCTCGGCAGCCATTGCGCGTATGGTCGGAAGGAATATCTTCTCCATACATTCGCTTGCTATCTCATCGGTGTAATAAGGGTTCGGAGCGACCGTTCCCATTCCGCCGGTATTCAGACCCTCATCGTTATCGTGCGCTCTCTTATGATCCATGGATGATACCATGGGAACGAGCGTCTTTCCGTCGGTAAACGCAAGCACTGAGACCTCGGGACCGGTCAAGAACTCCTCGATAACTATGTGATCTCCGCTCTTTCCGAATACCTTATCCTGCATTATGCTCTTTACCGCATCTTCGGCTTCTTCTTTCGTCTGTGCGATTATAACGCCCTTTCCGAGAGCGAGACCGTCGGCTTTGACGACCGTCGGAACGGGAGCGCTCTTAAGATATTCAAGAGCGTCTTCGGCGTTATCAAACACCTTATATTCAGCCGTAGGGATACCGTATTTTTTCATAAGGTCCTTTGAAAACACCTTACTGCCTTCTATTATAGCGGCTCTTGCGTTCGGTCCGAAGCACGGAACGCCTATCTCGTTAAGCGCGTCCACCGTTCCTAAAACGAGCGGATCGTCCGGCGCGACGACGGCGTAATCTATCCCTTTTTCCTTAGCGAATCTCACTATATCGTCTTTTTCCTTCGCTCCTATCGGCACGCATACAGCGTCCGCCGCTATACCGCCGTTTCCGGGAAGCGCGTAAAGCTCGGTTATATTTTTATTTTCTTTAAGCTTTTTTATAATGGCGTGTTCGCGTCCTCCGCCACCTACGACCATAACCTTCATCAAGTCATACCCCGTTTTTCTTTTATATCATTTTCTTTCACTTACGATCTTTTCGGACACAGTCTCCGCGGCTTCCGGAAGTATCTTCCATTCGCAAAGGCGCATAACGCGCTTTTGAAGCGTTTCCGCGGTATCGTTTTTAAGTATCTTTACCGCCTTTTGACTGATTATCTTACCGCCGTCCGGCACCTCGTTTACGAAATGCACGGTAGCGCCCGTGACCTTCACTCCGTAATCAAGCGCCGCCTGATGAACCCTCAGTCCGTAAAATCCCTTTCCGCAAAAGGAAGGAATGAGCGACGGATGGACGTTTATTATCCTTTCGGGATATCTGCCGGTAAAATTCGAAGTAAGTATAGTCATAAAGCCGGCGAGCACTATCAGCTCTATTCCGTATCTTTCAAGCGTAGACAAGAGCTTATCTTCAAATTCGGCTTGATCGCGGCATTCCTTACGGCTCACGACCTCGGCGGGTATACCGGCTTTCTCGGCACGTTTCAGGGCATACGCCTCGCGGTTGCTCGAAATAACGACCTTTATCTCGCCGCTTTTAAGAATACCGCTTTCCTGAGCGTCTATAAGAGCCTGAAGATTAGTGCCGCCTCCGGAGACGAATACGGCTATCCCGCATTTCAGCATATTTCTATGCCTCCCTCTCCCTTAACGATCTCGCCTATCACGTATGCCGCTTCGCCGTTTGCCGAGAGTATCTCGATAGCCTTGTCCGCGTCCTCTTTAGACACCACGAGGCTCATTCCGACTCCCATATTAAAGGTGTTGAACATGTCTCTTTCGGGAATATTGCCCGTCTTTGCTATCATATCGAATATAGGAAGTATCTTTACCGCCTTCTTCTCTATCTTTGCGTTAAAGCCGTCGGGAATACTCCTCGGAATATTCTCGTAAAATCCGCCGCCCGTGATATGGGACACCGCTTT
>CAZFQJ010000048.1:0-11206 GCA_964520875.1 uncultured Lachnospiraceae bacterium | reverse complement strand
CGGTAACACCCGTATACGAGAGGGTAAACAGAGGGTCTGCCGCAACGTTGAGTCCTACGTGCTTCATCGCGCACGCCGAACGGGCTCCCGCAAGAGAAGCTCCGAAGGCGACCTCCATTGCGACCTTTTCATTTGGTGCCCACTCGGAATGTATGTCGTCATACTTTGAAAGAAATTCCGTTATCTCCGTGGAAGGAGTTCCGGGGTAACTGGAAACGACGTTTATACCGCCCTCGTAAAGACCTCGGGCTACTGCCTCGTTTCCTATCATCAGCTTTTTCATTTGAGATATATCCTTTCGTTAACTACCATTACTTTTTATTTTTCGTCATATTTTGCGGTTATCGGTCACTCGTTTGGCTTTACCCTCAGAACGCGGAAGCGTATGAGGTCCGACGAGCGTTACCTTAGCGGAGATACCGACGACCGATTTTATCTTCTCGCCTATCTCGTTTCTGACTCTTTCAAGATCGGCGACCGTATCGGAGAAGAAAGCCTCCTCCATTTCCACCTGTACCTCAAGCGTATCGGTGGAGTTTACGCGATCCACTATGAGCATATAGAACGGAGAAACGCCCTTCACGGAAACGAGCACCGATTCTATCTGGCTCGGGAATACGTTTACGCCGCGAATGATGAGCATGTCGTCCGTGCGTCCCGTGATACGACCCATTCTAACATGCGTTCTTCCGCAAGCGCAGGGAGCGTCGTTAAGAACGCATATATCGTGCGTGCGGTAACGGAGCATAGGCATACCGGTCTTTGAAATGGTCGTAAAGACAAGCTCGCCCGCCGTTCCGTAAGGAAGCGGCTCTTCCGTATTCGGGTCTATTATTTCGGCTATAACGTGGTCCTCGTTTACGTGCATGCCGTTCTTTTCAAGACATTCGAACGCAACTCCCGGACCCGCTATCTCGGTAAGTCCGTATATATCGCACGCGTTTATGTCAAGAAGTCCTTCAAGCTTCTGTCTCATCTCCTCCGTCCACGGCTCCGCGCCGAAGCAGCCTGACTTAAGCTTCAGATCCTTTTGTGGATCAAGTCCCATTTCGCGTATCGTCTCTCCGAGATATGTAGCATAAGACGGCGTGCAACAGAGCATGGTCACACCGAGCTCGCGCATCATCATTATCTGACGCTGAGTGTTTCCGCTCGACATCGGAACGGTCATAGCACCTATGCGCGTCGCGCCCTGGTGAGCGCCGAGTCCGCCGGTAAACAATCCGTAGCCGTAAGCTATCTGGATTATATCGTCCTTTCCTCCGCCGGCGGCGACGAGCGCGCGCGCCACCATTTCGGTCCAGACCTCAACGTCGTTTGCGGTATATCCGGAAACTATCGGCTTACCCGTAGTTCCCGACGAGCCCTGTATCCTGATTATCTCGCTCTTAGGCGAAGCGAAGAGTCCGAACGGAAACTGATCGCGCAGATCGGTCTTATTGGTAAACGGGAGATATCTCAGATCTTCTACCGTCCTTATATCCTCCGGCTTTATTCCCTTTGCGTCCATACGCTCGCGGTATACGGGAACGTTATCGTATTCAAGCTTTACCGTTTTACGCAGTCTCTCATTCTGAAGCTCGCGAAGAGCCTCTCTCGGCATACATTCGATTTCGGGGTCGTAGATCCCCGCTTTGACGGTTGATTTCATGGTCTTAATTTTTCCTTTCTGTACCGATAAGTACGCGCAGAGAAATAAAAAATCCTCTGCATATTTTTACAGAGGACGGGATCTCCCGCGGTACCACCTCAGTTCGGCCGCCCCTCACGAAGCGGTCCTCGGCGGTATTCTTTCAAATACCGTAACTCTGTAACGGGAGAACCCGTCTGCCCCTACTTTGCCCAAACGTACTTTCAGGGAGCTGCTGACGAAAGGAATTCGCACAATGCCTTAATTCCGCGCTCACACCTTACCGCGGATCTCTGAGATAAAAAACGTTCGTGTTACTTATTTTCGTTCATTACGCATTTATTTTATTTATTACATTATATCATACGTTTCGCCGTTTGTCAAGAAGAAACGCGTGATTTTCGCAGCCTTATCCTTCCATATTTCCCGGCATGTTGTTCATGTGTTCAAATAAATTAACGAATATTCGTTTCCAATTATACAAAACCTACAATGTTTATCTTTTTTCACCAAATGACTTGATTTTTAAAAAGCGCTTTGGTATAATAATATGTGAATAGTATAGGAAATACTGCATAGATTGCGGTTATGGATTAACGGAGGTTTCTGATTATGACACGCGAGGTAAAGATCACGAACACGCTCGGGCTCAACGCAAGCAATGCCCCTCATCTCGTACAGATGGCGAATTCGTACAAATCGTCTGTATGGATAGAAACGGAGGATCGCAGGGTGAACGCAAAGAGTCTGCTCGGTGTTATATCTCTCGGAGTAAAAAAAGACATGAAGATAACCCTCATCGCAGAGGGAGCCGACGAAAAGGAAGCTCTTGAGGGACTCGGAAATATGGTGGAAAACGGTTTCTCCTGCTAAAGCGCAGAAAAAACGTTCCGCACAAAAGAAAACGACGCAGGGCGGCTGCCCTCGGCCGCCGTACAGGCTCCCGAGGATAAGCCGCCCTGCATTTTAACGCCGTAAGAAAAGGAGAAGCAATGCCGAAGATCTCAGAAGAAACGATACGACGTTTGCGGGAAAAGGCAAATGCTCTTCCCCTCACTCCCGGAGTGTACCTGATGAAGGACAAAAACGAAAAGATAATATACGTCGGCAAATCAAAGGCAATGAAGAACCGCGTATCGTCATATTTTTCCGACATCAAGAACCACACCGTAAAAACGGCGACAATGGTAAGTCTCGTAAACGATTTCGACTATATACTGACCGACTCGAACATAGAAGCTCTCGCGCTCGAAAACAGACTGATAAAGCTTCATCAGCCGAAATTCAACATAAAGCTCAAGGACGGAAAGACTTACCCTTATCTGCGCCTAACTCTGAACAAGGAATACCCCGTTTTGTCGTTCACACGTAAAAGAAGCGACGACGGAGCAAGATATTTCGGACCGTACAGCGGTGCGTCCACGGCTCTTTCGCTCATGAAGACCGCCCAGAAGGCATTCGGACTTGCCTCATGTAATAGGAGCTTTCCGAGAGATATCGGAAAAGAGCGTCCGTGCATATACAAGCAGATCGGTCAATGCTCCGCTCCATGCGACGGAAGCGTAAGCGCCGAGGAATACGCCGAGCTTAACAAAAAAGCGGCGGCGTTCTTACGCGGAAGTTACGGAAACGTAAAACGCGAACTCGAAGAAAAGATGCTCGCGGCTTCCGAGGAGCTGAACTTCGAAGCCGCCGCCGCGTACCGCGACAGGATAAAGGTCCTTGAAGCATGCAGACAAAATCAGAAGGTGGTAGGCGCGCCGGATGAAGAAAAAGACGTCATAGCTCTCTACTCCGACGCCGTCTGCTCCGTTATTTCGGTATTCTTCATACGCGAAGGAAGCATAACCGACAGAGAAAGCATGGTATTCACAAGCGAACAGATAACTGAAAGCTCCGACATAATAACATTTCTTTGCGATTTTTACAGTAAACGAGAGTTCATTCCCGAGGAAATACTGCTCGGTTTTTCCGTAACGGAGGACGATATGAGCGATCTGTCGGAATATCTCCTCACCGAATGTAAGACCAAAGCAAGGATACGTTATCCCGAGCGCGGAAACGCGCGAAAGCTATGCGATATGGTATACGAAAACGCCGCGGAGACCGCAAAACGGCACGCAGAGAACACGGCAAAGCAGAACGATATAGCCGTAAGACTCGCAAGACTCCTTTCGCTCGAAGTAGTTCCCGAGCTTATAGAAGCGTATGACATATCGAACATGGGCTCAGATAACATAACCGCGGGTAAAATAGCCTCGGAAAACGGAAGATTTAAAAAAAGCGCATATCGCACGTACAAGATAAAGAGCTTCGAAGGTCAGGACGACTACGCCTCCATGAGAGAAGCGATAAAGCGAAGGCTCGCGCACACAGACGACACCTATCCGGATCTCATACTTTTAGACGGCGGAAAGGGGCATGTCTCCGTGATACGAGAGCTGCTGAGCGAGCTTGATATCCACATTCCGGTATTTGGAATGGTAAAGGACGAATACCACAAAACGCGCGCTCTTACGGACGATTCCTCGGAGATCAGCATAGCAAAGGAAAACGATGTTTTCATATTCATTTACAGGCTTCAGGAAGAAGTACACAGGTACACGATAGGCAGAATGCATAACGCAAAGCGCAAGAGCGTAAAACACTCGTCGCTCACCGAGATAAAGGGCATAGGCGACAAAAAAGCAAAGGCGCTCCTTGCACATTTCAAGAGCATATCCGCATTAAGGAACGCGGACAGAGACGAGCTGCTCACGGTAAAAGGAATAAACGCTCCGGACGCAGATATGATAATAAAGCATTTTTCAACCAAAGAAGAATAACAAACAACAATAACGGTGTAAATATATGATGAGAATTATAACAGGTAAAGCAAGAGGCGTCAAGCTTGACACATTGGAAGGACTCGCCACCCGCCCGACTGCCGAAAAGGTCAAGGAAGCGATATTCAGCATGATACAGTTTGAGATCGAAGGCAGACGTGTACTCGACATATTCGCGGGAAGCGGACAGTTATCTCTCGAAGCGCTCAGCAGAGGCGCAAAAGAGGCAGTGCTTATAGACGCTTCCAAAGAAGCGGCGGAGATAATACGAAGGAACGCCGTAAAAACAAAGCTCTTTTTACAAACAAAGGTAATAGTCTCCGACTACAAAACGGCAATAAGACAACTTTCCGCAGGAGAAAAATTCGATATAATATTCTGCGACGCTCCTTACGCCGCAAAGCTGACCCAAGACGCGGTAAAACGCGTGTTCGACGCCGATCTTCTCTCCGACCACGGTATCATGGTATGCGAAAGCGATGAAGAAACGCCGTTCTTCCACCCGGCGCTGAATATACGCAAGCACAACCGTTACGGAAGATCGTTCATAACGATATACGAAAAGAACACCGACAAGTAAAGGAGATCCTTCGCATGAAAGCACTTATCACGGGAAGCTTCGACCCCGTCACCAACGGACACATAGACCTCATAAAACGCACGTCCGCCATGTTCGACTCGGTGATCGTCGGAATATTCGTAAATCCCGCAAAGAAATATTATTTCACGGAAGAAGAACGTCTCGAAATGCTTAAGGAAGCCGTAAAAGACCTCCATAACGTCGAAACTCGGATATGCTCCGGACTCGTTGCGAGCTTCGTGCGCGAAAACAACATAAACGCCGTCGTGAAGGGCGTTCGAAACTCTTCCGATTGCGACTACGAGATGTCAATGGCAAGGACGAATAAAATGATATACGCAGGTTGCGAGACTCTGCTCCTCCCGGCTTCGCCCGAGCTTGCGGAGATAAGCTCAAGCACGATCAAGACACTAAGAGGATACGGCGAGGACATAAGCGCATACGTTCCGAGCAACGTAATGTGCATGTTCAAAAAGAAATAAACAGAAATATATCTCTATTTTCAGCAACATATAAGACAGATATTGCGAAAGGTGTCATTATTCATGGAATTCAGTCACATTTCCGTTATGCTTCTTCCGGCGGTCGACGGACTCAATATAGATCCAAACGGATACTACGTCGATTGTACCACGGGCGGAGGCGGACATAGCTTTGAGATCGCTTCAAGGCTTTCCGAAGACGGTCATCTCTTCTGTTTTGACAGAGACCCCGAGGCGATCGCCGCCGCAAGGAAACGGCTCGCGGTCTACGGAGACCGGATAACCTTTATAAATAAAAACTTTTCCGAGATCGGCGAAGAGCTTGACGGCATAGGCATAAACGGAGCCATAATAGATCTCGGAGTCTCATCTTACCAGCTCGATAACGCGGAACGCGGCTTTTCGTACATGAAAGACGCGCCGCTTGACATGCGAATGAACCAAAACGATCTTAAAAGCGCCTACGACGTCGTAAACGGATACGGAAAAGACGAGCTGATAAAGATACTTCGCGATTACGGCGAAGAAAGGCTTGCTCCGAAGATCGTTTCCCATATACTTCGTGCAAGAGAAAACGCGCCGATAAAGACAACATCGGAGCTTGCCGATATAGTAAAAAAAGCAGTCGGACCTCTTGCTCCGAGAGACGCCGGACACCCGGCAAAGCGCACATTTCAGGCGATACGCATAGAGGTCAACGGAGAGCTTGACGTAATAGAGCCGACTATAAGAATGTTATCCTCTTTATTAAAGCCCGGAGGACGGCTCTCCGTAATAACCTTCCATTCCCTCGAAGACAGAATAGTAAAGCAAACTTATGCAGCGCTCGCAAAGGGCTGCACCTGTCCTCCGAAGCTCCCGATATGCGTATGCGGAAAAAAGCCCGAATTACGACCGCTCGGAAAAGCCATACTTCCAAGCGATGAAGAGATACTTTCAAATCCGCGTTCGAAAAGCGCAAAGCTGCGTATCGCGGAGAAGATTTAAAACGATATGAAAACGAAATATCCGATAAGCAAAGACTTCAAGCCTCTCACCGTCATAAACGCGCCGATGAACAGATTTGCCTTCAAGGCGGGAAACGCGCTTCTGAACATTCCGACGAGAACTTTAAGATCAAGCCGCACGCTTTCAGTAAAAAGAATAACGGTCGCCGCGCGTAACGGCGCGGATATTCCGAGCTACGTGATAAGGACAAAAACGGCTGAGAAAAACCGTCCGTGCATCATATTTTATCACGGCGGAGGATTCGTGTTCAAGGGTTCGCCGCACCACACAGGGCTTGCGAAGCTCTACGCTTTAAAAACGGAATGTACGGTATTCTACGTCGATTACAGGCTCGCTTACGACGCGCCTTATCTTGCGCCGGAAAACGATTGCCTCGACGCATACCGTAATATAACCGAGCACGGAAGCGAATACGGCATAGACACGTCGAAAATAATAACGATAGGCGACTCCGCGGGAGGATATCTCGCTCTATGCGTAGCTCTCGGAGCTATCGAAAACGCTCTTATACCGCCGAAGCTTCAAATGCTCATATACCCGGTAGTCGATAGCGAGCAGGATACGGAAAGCATGAAGCTATATACCGACACTCCGCTCTGGAATGCAAAGAACAACAAAAAGATGTGGGATATATATCAAAAAGGTAACAAGCTACCGCGGATAATCGAAAGTCCGTTGCTATGTTACATGCCTAAGACCTACATTGAGACCGCGGAATTTGATTGTTTAAGAGACGAAGGAAGGCTTCTGTCGGAAAAGTTGAAGACTCTCGGAGCGGACGTAACGCTTATCGAAACCAAGCGTACTATCCATGGATTTGACGCCGCGACACATTCGAAAATAACAAGAGAAATGATCTCGAAAAGACTTTCCGTCATAGCCGAGATAATAAGTACCGATACAAAAGGAGAAGATCAAAATGGCAATAATAACAATAACGGCTGAAAATTTCGAAAATACCGTGCTTAAAAGCGAAAAGACCGTGCTTCTCGATTTCTGGGCGAGCTGGTGCGCTCCTTGCAGAATGCTCTCGCCTATCGTAGACTCGATAGCGGAGGAAGAGCCTTCCGTAGTAGTGGGAAAAATAAACGTCGACGAGGAAAGCGAGCTTACGCAAGCCTTTAACATAATCAGTATCCCCACGCTCGTCGTAATGAAGGACGGAAAAGCGGTAGATCAATCGGTTGGGGTGCGTTCCAAAGCCGAAATACTCGAAATGATAAAATAATACGAAACGCGGAGGAAAAGGCATATGAAGCTGAAAGTCGACAAGAAATATCTGACCATACCGGTAAACACGAACGTTTCTCTTAAAAAAGTAAAATTTTATGATGTCAAAGGCGCTCTCGTTTTCGATCTTGACGTAAGGATCGATATGATATCGCCGAACTTCACGGCATACGTCGATATTTCCCGATTTGCGGGGCAAGAGCTCACGATCGCATGCGACCCGGAAATGGAATTTGACGTAAAGACAACCGATGTGTTTGCTCCCGACGCCAAAAGCGACCCGTACCGCCCGAAAATACATTTTTCGGTCAAGAACGGTTGGAACAACGATCCTAACGGTCTTATAAAGCATAGTGGCGTTTATCATATGTTCTATCAATACAATCCCTGTTGCTCCGATTGGGGAAACATGCATTGGGGACACGCCGTAAGCTCCGATCTTATAAAATGGGAAGAGCTTGACGTCGCGCTTTTCCCGGACGAAAACGGAACCGTGTATTCGGGTTGTGCCATTGAGGACAAAAATCGCGTTTCGGGGTTAGGCGATAAGCTTCAGAGCGAACCTCCGCTACTCCTCTATTACACGGCGGCAAGCAACAATCTGCTTTCGGCGGGCAAAAAGTATACTCAACGAATTGCCGTTATGCAAAACGGCAGGATCGAAAAATACTCGGACGCCCCCGCGGTAGACTATATCGAAGGCGGAAACCGCGATCCGAAGGTCGTATGGTCGGAAGAGCTCGGTAAATACGTTATGGCTCTTTATCTTGCAAAAAAGCGCTTTACACTTTTTACCTCGGACGACCTTTTGCATTGGGACAGACTGCAAGACATAGAAATATTTCCCGACCGAGAGTGCCCCGATATATATCCGCTCGAATGTGACGGAGAAAAGCTTTGGGTGTTCTCCGGAGCAAGCGACTATTATACCGTAGGACGCTTTGAAAACGGGAAATTCGCGACTGCGGGTTCGGTCAAACGCCTTTCGGTCGCCGGAATGAACTACGCGGCGCAAAGCTTTTCCGGTATCGATGACGGAAGAACGATACGTATCTATTGGCAAAAAGCAAGAATTCCGTCAAAAAGATTTACTCAACAAATGAGCATTCCGGTCGAAATGTCACTTTCAAAGGAAGGCGAGGAATATTATCTTTCGGCACTCCCCGTGCGCGAGATCGAAGCCTTCAGAGGCAAAAGGACGTCGCTTTCGCAGGTTTCTCCCGAACGGAAAAACGCGATATCACTCTCTTCCTCTCCCATAGACATAGTATTTAACATGCCTTACGTAAAGGATCTGAAAACGGAGATAACCGTTTTCGGTTCAAAAATAACGATAGATACAAAAGAAAATACTATAAATTACGAAAGAAACAAAATACCGCTCCGTGTATCCAACGGCGACATAGATTTAAGGATCATAGTCGACCGTTGTTCGATAGAAATATTTGCGGACAAAGGGCGTATACTTTTCGCAGACGCTCTCGTGTGCGACTACAATCTTCCGTTCGTTTCCGTAAACGTAAACAAAGCTATCGAACCCACAACGTTCGATATATACGAACTTGATGCGTAAAAAAACCGTCCGCTTGAAGCGGACGGTTTTTTATTATACATTCGCCTCCGCCTGCTTCTTCTCCATTCTCTTCCAGCTCAAAAAGCCATATATATCGTTTGTAAGGAACATCAAAAAGCATGTAACGACCGAAGAATACGAGACGTCGCTCAGCGTAGCCATTACCCACAGCACTATCAGCACCACATCGTTTGCCGCGTAGGCAAGCGCAAAATACGGACTCCGCCTGAACGTAAGATAAACGGCAAGGAAGCTCGTAGTCACGGACACGGTGCTCGGTATCAGGTTGGCGGTATTGAAAAATTTAAGTATGAAGTAAAAAGCTCCGGTAACGACCAAAGTCAGCACGATCATAAAAGGTATCTCCTTACGTCCGAGCCGATTGACCTTTACCTCGGATCTGTTCCCGTTATACGGATTTTTAAGCCAGCTTATCAAGGCAAACAAAGCCATGGGCGCGGTCATTCCGAGATATGTCATCATTTCTCCGTAATAAGCAAAGCCGAGCGAGACTATACCGTACAAAACGCTGAACGCTATCATCAACACCTGCCCGAAGGGATTCCCCTTAGCGTTAAATATCAGAGAAGTCACGCCGATAAGAGAAGCCGCAAGAGTCAGGTACCCTACTCTGTCGAATATACAAAACGACGCGGTTATAAAGAACACGGAAAAGCACCATAAAACGATCTCGCCTTTTGAAAAATAGCCTTTTTTAGATTTTTTGATAATTTTACTCATTTTTGTTTTCCTCCATGCCGCTTTGCGGCTCAAAAAATAAGCATTCGTAATACGTATCTTCAAAGACCTAACGATACGCATTGCGAATGCTTTGCATTTTTTCTACCCGGTGGCAGAATATTATTTTATTATTTTGATCACAGTTCTATCGTTTCTCCGTTGACGGTGACCGCTCGGCGACCGTTTTCGACGCTCACCTTTATCTCGGGAACGGTTCTGTCCTTCGAAGGATAAAGAACCGTAAGGATATCCGCTTCTTTTCCGTGTTTTCTGTAAAATACGGCGGGCGCCGGATGATGCTCGTGCTCCTTAGGACTGTGTATGGGCTGCCAGCCGCGGAATACCGGACTGTACTGTCCTATCGCGATCTCGGGATAGGCGCTCGAAACGAAGGTAAGAGATGTGCCGTTATCGTATTCCGCGCGCAGATCGTGCGCTTTTGCGGTAACCGATACGTAAGGAAGCTGGAACGTTACCTCAAATTCGTGCTCGGACTCGTCATGCGAGACGAATCTGTCGCCGAGTACGTAGAAGGGCGCGCTTCCTCCGATACCGTTTTTAATAAACCAGACGCTTCTGGTATGCTCGACCGGTATCAGGTCATCGCCGTATCCTTGGTCGTAAGAAGCCTCGGCAAATTCTATGCCGTCCTCGTCGCTATACCGAAAATCGCATTTTTTCTTTGTATCGATAAGCCCCCATGTATGAGTTTTCATTCGATTCTGACCGCAGCCGTCCACAAGACCCGTATTATGCGATATCGTGGAGATCGAATATTTTCTCATATCCGACGTATCGTAAGCGTAAAATCCGACTTCGGATAGCATATCGGTACGATAGGCGTAAAGCTGGAAATTCAATTTATCCTCATGGACATGCGCCGTGCCCTCGGGACCTACGTCAAACAGAGCCCAGAATGCGTCCTCGCTCCAATCGGTCCTCATAACCACGAATCCCGAATAAGGAAGCACGCACGACGTATATTCGGGAGACGTTCCCTCCTTACGCGTTGTGGAAAAAGACTTATATACCGCATTATCCGGCGACTGCGCGAGCGCTTCGGTAAGCTTACCGCGTACATCCGCACACGATCCGTCATTCAGCGCCGGGGTACGAAGATCGGGACGGCAAAGCTTT
>CAZFQJ010000047.1:0-11513 GCA_964520875.1 uncultured Lachnospiraceae bacterium | reverse complement strand
GAAGCTCGGATATTCTCTTTGCTACGGGAGCGAGAGAAAGCTTCTTTATGTCTCCCTTTGCCTTTTCGAGAGCCGCCGCGGTAGCCGCCTCGCGCTCGGACTCGGGAAGCTCCTCTATCTTCTTCTTTTCCTTCTTGTCAAGCTTGAGCTTTTCGTTGAAGATATTGTGAGGACGTCCCATATGAGAGCAGAGTATTACTGCCGCTCCGTTCTCTACGAGGTACTTGATAGTGGGCATAGCGCCGACTATTCTCTTGTCGTCGGTTATTACTCCGTCCTTCATAGGAACGTTGAAATCACATCTTGCTATGACCTTTTTGCCCTTGACATCAACGTCTTCGATAGTTTTCTTGTTATACATCATGGTAATGCTTCCTTTCTTGCTCTCGGAAAATTTCCGATAAATTATTCAAATATAATATTATCACAAAATCACGGAATTATCAAGGGGTTTTTTCAATTTTTTACGAATTATACCACTTTTTTCTTTTTAAAATCACATACATAGTCATTTTTTACTGTTTTTATTCAAAGATTTCCACTTTCGTCACACGTCTTTCACATTGATGTTATAAAATATAGAAAAACATTTTTTCAGAAAGGAATTTGACCTTGATCCGCTTTGAAAATATACGCAAAAAAGGCGTGCTCGGCGACATCTCTTTTTCGATCGAAAAAGGACGTATGTGCGTCATCTCCGAGCGTGAAAAGGACGCGCTCGGCGTACTTGCCGCACTATGCGGACTGAGCCTTCCGGATTCCGGATCCGTAAAGACAAAAGGAAAGGTACACCTGGTGTCGAAAAACGCTCCTATACCGAGCTTTATGACCGCAGACGAATATTTCGACATGATAAAAAAAGTTACGGGCGCGTCCGAGCTTCCGGAGCTTACAAAAGAGATAGCCCTTGAATACGGACGTTCCGTTATCGGTACGCTTGACGACCTTGACCGTTACTACGTCGCCCTCTCCGCTTCCCTCATCGGAGCACCGGAGGCCGTCGCCATAGCTTATCCGTTTGACGGAGTACCGCTTGAACACAGAGAAACGCTTAACGGCTTTCTCGACGAGATTTCCGACGCCGCAACCGTCATTTACACGTCGTTCCACCCTTCGCTTTGCCGAGACGATGAACTGATCCTTGCGCTTAACGCCGGAAAATGCGTAGGTTACGGAAACACAAGGAGCATATTCGATACCGAATCTCAAACTCTCGTATGCAAAGTAAAAGGAAACGTTAAATCTCTCGATCTTGACTCTTTCGGCGTACATTACGAGATAAATGAGAGCGCCTCGGATAAAATCACCGAGATAACGTTCTCGGACGACAAAAAAGAGCTTCGCGAGGGCGTAAAGAAAATGATCGCCGAAGCGGGACTCGCTTTGATCTCAATGAAGGGCGAGAGCGACACGCTGAAAAAGCTCCTCGATACGCTTTCCGAATCCGAGGCCGAGGAAAAGGAAGCTCTCGAATCCGACCGCGAGCCGAAAAAGCTTTCGTCCGAAAACATTTCTTTTTCCGACGAAGAAGAAAACGATGACGATACAGAGGCGGTATCCGACGAGAGCCGCGAAAACAAAAAGCCGCTTATCGGTTTTTATTCCGATGACGAAGAGGAAGACGATTCTTCCGACGAAAGCACTCTGTTTTCCGACGTATCCGAAGAAGAAACGGAGGATAATGAATGAAAACGGTATTTAAAACGGAAATAAAGAGCCTACTATCCGGAAAAAGAGCGTACATATATACCGCTCTTATGCTGATATTTTCAGGATATTTCATAGCCAGATACAACCTTGTCGGCGCACTCCCGAATCTCGAATATTCGCTTGAGATAATAACGTTCCCCACGCTTTTCCTGCTTCCCTTGATCTGCTCCGATATATTTTCCGGAAAACAGACGCGCGGATTTGACAATATGCTTTTTTCGCTCGGAGTACACGAGACGGATCTGCTCTTCGGAAGGATACTTGCAAGGCTCGCGGTATTTGCGCCCGCATTTGTTATACTTATGATCATGCCGCCGATACTTTCGATATTCGGAAACGCGAACATGCCGGAGGCATATGTGGGACTTCTCGGATATCTTCTCTTCTGCCTTGCCGTCATGTCGGTATACATTTTCGTATCGGCTCTTACAAAAAGCTCCGCCGTTTCCGCGGCGATATGCTACGCCGCCGCGATAGCGATGTATTGCTTTGAGCTTCTCTACACCTATCTTCCGAGAAGCGTAAATATCTCATTCTTCACGCTCAGCGCCTGCGTTATGGCACTTATTTTCCTGTTATTTCGCGTGACCGGCTCGGAAACGTTCTCGACCGTATTCGCGGTGGTGCTCGAAATCATAATGCTGATAGTAAGGTTCGCTTTCCCGAAAAAATTTGAAAAAGCCCTGCCGATGATACTCAAGGCGCTTTCTCCTCGTTCCGCGCTTACCGGATTTTTCTACGGACTTCTCGACTTGGGAGAAGTATTATATCTTTTGTGTTTTATCGCCGTATTTACGTTCATGACGCTCGTAACGCTCGAAAAACGCAGATACGACGGAAAGGAGGTATAAGTCATGCTGCATCGTTTAACAGAACGCTTCGGACGCGGACGCGCGTCAAGGATCGCCGTTTTAACGGTAACGGCGGTAATACTTATATCGATCCTTCTCTGCTCCCTGTTTTCGCTTATCCCCTCATCTGTAAGGCTTCCGGATATCACGGCGAACAGTATGTACACGCTCTCCGAAAAGACTCTCACGGCATTAAAAAGTCTATCGGCGAAAACAGAGCTTTACCTTATAGCTTACGATGAGAACGTAAACAGTTCGATACAGATATTCATGGAGCGTTATACCTGCGAGAACAAAAACATAACGTTCAAGCTACTTGATCCCGAGGACGACGCGGACGTTATAGGCAACTACGTTTCGTCTCCGACGTCTAACAGTATTCTTGTGATATGCGGAGAAAAATACCGTTACATCGACTATTACGACCTTTTCTCATTCACCTCCGAAACCTACATGCTCGCGTACTATGAATATTACATGGCATGCCAGCAAAACTCTTCGCTTTCTTCGATAGATCTTAAGACCTACGCGGTCGAAATGGGACTGTACGACGAATTCGTGTACGAGGCTCAGATAACCGCGGCGATAAAATACGTTACCGCAGAAAATACGAAAAAGATATGCGTACTGAGCGGTCACGGCGAAGGAAACGTTACCTACGACCTGATAAACCGCGCGGGAATCGACTGCATGGGCTTTCACGTCTTGGACGCCGAGACCGATCCCATTCCTTCCGAAACGGAATGTGTATTCATAATATGCACGACGGATATAAGCGATACGGAATCCGAGAAGCTTTCCGAATTTATGGACAACGGCGGGAGATTGATCGCGCTAACGGGATTCGGGTACGACGTTCCCAATTTTTATAAGCTCGCGGAAAAGTACGGACTTACAAGCGAAAACAAGCTCGTATGCGACGATTCGACGGGCGCAAACTACGGCGGCACGACCTACGCCGTGATACCGAAGTCGCTTTCCGATGATGTAAGCGGCGTATTAAGTGATAACGGCGCTTCTCTTGTCCTCTCCTCATGTGCTCCGATAAACATATCCAAAGAGCTTCCGAGCGGTATAACGGTCACCCCCCTCATATCGACCTCGGAGAATGCGTATCTTAAGAGCACGACTGCCGCTTCGACATCGACCGAATTTAACGATTCCACCGATACGCGCGAAACGAGGCATGTAGGCGTCAGAGCCGAAAACGAAAAGGGCGGCGGTATCACGTGGCTCTCGTCATTCAGTTATCTTCTTGACAGTTACGATGTTCTTTCGGCGTTCGGAAACAAGCTGGTCTTGACGGAATTATTCAATATTTCCACCGAGAACACAATGAGAAACGACGTTTCTCCGATCATGCGTTCAAGCGACGTGCTTGAAGTGCCGACGGCGTTTGAGATAGTGTTTATCGCTTTATTCTGCGCGGTGCTCCCGATAGCCGTTATAACGGTATGCATAGTCAGAAGGAAGCGGATTTATTCTAAAAAATAATAGTTTAAAGCACAATTTAATACAATAAAATAACAAACGATCCTTTCGTTACATTCAAACGGGAGGATCGTTTTTTATTATGAACTTCGTTTCTTTTTCCTTCTTTATGTTCATCTGTCATTCTGAGCGTAGGGCGGACGGCTTGCTTTCGCCGATGTTCCACCCCTTGTCATTCTGAGCGAAGGACGAAGCCCGAAGTCGAAGAATCTTAATTTTTATTAATTATCTTTTTATTGATATACTTCATTTCTTTTTCCTTCTTTTAGAAGAAAGAAAAAGAAATGAAGCAAAGAAAAAGAAAGAAACTTTACTGTCGAACTTCAGCGCTACCGTGAGCAGTTTTTCACTCCGAGGGGTTCACATAGAGATATGGCTTTCGCAAATAATGGTGATTATAAGCGTTTTCCGATAGGGAAACGCTCAGCGTTCTTCGACAGAAGAACGGTAAGCCTGCCTTGTGTAAAGGGCGGTGGCGCGCGTATGCGCGTCGGAGGGATTGTTAATTCACTCACACCTCACCCACAGTCCCCGCTTCTCCCACAGGAGAAGGCTTTAACGCCACGATAAAAAAACTGCGTTGCAAGCAACGCAGTTTTTTGTTGTTCTATTACTTATTGGCGTACATATCAATGTCGCTTATCGTATAAGCTCCGACCTCGGAACCGAACGTATAGCTTCTTATACGCGAGGCTTCATCCGCATACAGGTCGCTTACATCCTTCGCCGCGGGATACTTTATCGCTCCGCCGGGAACTTCGACATCGTTTACATACACGGTAGCTTCGCCGTCAAACTCATTGAACTCCATTTTGATCTTTATGCCGTCAGCTATATCGGTAAGATCCGCTATCGCCACGCCGTTTAAGTAGAGCCAACCGTTCTTTACGGTAAGGAGCTCAAGGTCGTTCATCATATGATACTTATCTTCCTTATGACCCGTAAGGAGAGTTCCGTCCGCAAGAGCGTCTTCCGCGCTGAGCTTGAACTCAAGAACGTACTTGCTCGTGTTGACGCCCTTAGGAAGGCTGAGAACCGTATCGGCTACAACGTTTATAGGCTCGGTAACGACGTTTCCGTCCTTATCCTTAAGATCTATATCCGTTCCTTCGAATTCCGTAGAAGAGCTACCGGTATCGCCTCCGCCGGTATTTCCGAGACCGAGTATGCAGATAGGATACTCAGCCGCGTAGGTAGCGAAGTTATTGAAGTAATGGCACTGACCTTCTGCCGCCGTAGCGCCGTTAACAAATGTGACTCTGAGCTCGCTCCACGATACGGAAGTAACGTAGTCCGCGCCGTTATCAGCCGTCGACAATTTCATAGTATACTGCTTGCAACCGTCGACATAGACCTCAAGAGCATTTTCGGTGGTCTTGAATACCATAGCTATGTTGGTGAACTTATAGGGAGAAAGCTCGATCGTAGCCGATTTATCCGCGTCAAATGTAAGTATTCCGGTATCGGAAACATCAAAGAGGTGGATATTCGTGGGACTTCCGTTCTTCGTATCACGTTCGATGAGGTTTCCGGCGAACTTTTCGTACTTGCCGGCAGAGTTCTTTCCGCCGAGCATGACATCAAATTCGCAGACGAAGTTTCCGCCGAGACCGTATCTCTTACTGAGCGAATAGTCGATATAAGAGTCCAAAGACGTACCGGATTTTCTCTGCATCTTGAGCGCCCATTTTCCGTTATCGAGCTGAACTGCGGTAGCCTTCGTGAACTTACACTGAATATTGACACAACCGTAGACCTGCTGAGCCGCGTCGACCTCATACGAACCGTGACTCAAATCTTTGTTGGTCTTTTCATCGATGTAGAAATATTCGTTCGTCGCAAGAGAGGAGGAAGAGACCTTCTCGGACATGCTCATAAGAGAGTCGCTGAGCTGCATGGTCTCTTCATAACCGCAGGTGCTGCATGTGGAAACATAGAGCTTGGTTCCGGTTATGTTCTTCGTTACCATTTCATGTCCGGTAGCGGCTATGACGCTGATATTTACCGCCTCATTGCAGGTCTTGCAGCAATGATAAGTATATCCGTTATCGGTGCATGTCGCGTCTACCGTAAACACTTCGGCGTCCGTGAAATCATGACCGATAGGAGAATTTATGCTCTTGGTCTTATCTATCTTCTCTGCATTACACTCGGAGCACTTAAGCACCGCGTAGCCGATAGAGGAACAGGTGGGATCTTTTCTCTCGCCGGTGGAAACAAACAATGAATTGCCGTCCTCGTCCATATGAGTACAATCATCCTTGCCCTTATCTGGACCCTTGACCGCAACCGAGGTATCGGTCACGAACTGAACGTTCTTTACATAGATGGAATAGCCGTCGTAAGCCGTATCGTGATCTTTACCGGCAGGTCCGTTGCTCCAACCGGTAGTCGTCAGTACTACGCTTTCAAACCTGGCAAGATCAGGGGTACGGCTCAAACCAAGGGATGTGATATCAAGATCGAAGCTATTCCAGCCTTCGTTTATACCGCTACCGCAAGTGATAGATTTACTATAATAGCTCATTCCGCCCTCGTTCTGACCCGTATAGATATATACAAGGAACTGGAATCTGTCGTTGTACATCTCGGGAGTGACATAGTAGTCAAACTTTATTCTCTTCCAGAGAGAAGCATTGAAGTTAGTTGTATCGGGCTTAAAAACGACCTGAGTCGAACCGGTACTAAAGTTCTGGTAACGGAGAACGTACTGATATCCCGCTTCCGCGTCCTCGGCGGAGATATACTCCTTCTCCTCGGTCTTCGTGAGCTTTATCTCGCCGGTACCGTAGGTGAAGTACGCGGGAACCGCAGGATCGGTTTCGGTTGCGACTACTTCCGGAACATAGGTGAACATATAGCTATCTTCTCCGACGGTAACGGTAAGCACATTAGTCATCTCATCATAATTAAACGTCGCTTCGCTCGTGTCAACAGACGTGCCGCCGTCTTTCATAAGGAGGTACGCCTTGCCGGTGTAATTATTTACCTTAACGGCTATCTCGACGTCGTCCTTCTTGTAAGAATACTCTACCTTATTAAAAGGAGCCGAAACGACATGGTAACCATTTTCACTCGTGCAGGTCGTGAAGTTCTCGTCCGCATAAGTATAGAGCTTGCCGTCGCTGACGTTAAGCTTACAGTAAATAACGTTTTCCTTATTTGTACCGTAGGTAAGCTTTATCCACGGCTCTTCTTCGGAACCGGAGACCTCGTAAGTGCCGGTCACTTCGCCTGCCGTACTGCCGATGTTCTTTGCGCTGAAGGTAAGCTTCTTATCGGAATTGAAGTCTATGTATCTTTGTGTCTCATCGCCGGTGTATGTATAAAGTTTTCCGCCTACGGGAGCGCCGTAATCGTAAAGTCCGGCAAGAACTCCGTAATCATTGAAAGGCTCGTCGATCACGTTTCCGTCGCCGTCAACCTTGATAAGCGTGAGCATGTTGCTCATGGACTTAGCAATCTCGGACTCGGATTTAAAGACTTTATAAGGAGTGGACTCCACCTTTGTATCCAGGCCCGTGCTCTTGTAAGCTGCAAGAAGCGCGTCTATATTGGGGAATACGTTTCCGTCATCATCGGTCGTGGAAGCGGTGAAAATGTCGTAGGCATACGTATACTGATCCTTGTAGATAACGTCGTCAGACGTGTATTCCTTCGGCTCAAGTCCGTCTACGAACGCCATATTATCAAGGTAGCAATAAACATCCTTGGTGGTGCTTCCGGAAAGAGCGAACGCATACTGAGAGACCTCGATCGATTTGGAACTAAAGGAGCTCTCATTTATCTTTCTTACACCGTTTATGTACGCACTGTAAGTGCTCGCACGGTCGTCAACGGCAAGAGCCACATGGACCCACTCGGTCGCATAAGAGCTCTTGATCTCATAAAGAGTCGTACCGTCGCAGTCAAGAAGCTTTCCGTCAGTCGTTACGGTGAGAAGCTTAGCCGCGGAGCTTGCGGAACCGTCGCCTGCGGTGATCTCAAGCTTATCTCCGAAAAGTCCGTTTCCGAGCTTTATATCGAATTCAAGCGTATGCTGGCTTCCGAACGTACCGCCGAGCGCGCTCGCAGTAAACACGACCGCGGATTTTGCGGCACCGCCCTTACGCTGGATAAGAAGCGCTCCGCTTCCGTTCTTACCGCCCTCGTCGTCTATTATGTATGACGTATTCTTGAGACCCGTGGTAGCTTTAAGATATCTCGAATACGGCGCGACAGTGGGAAGGTTTCCTCTCTTCGCTACGTTGAAGTTGAACATAACGAGATAACCGTTTCCGCTTAATCCGTCGTTATCCGCCGGCGTATCGGAAACATCGGTATTTCCGCCCGAGTTTCCGCCGGTATTTCCGTTATTACCCGCGGGATCCTCGACCGGATCTTCCGGCTCCTTGTCATCGGGATTATTGTTGCAGCCGACCAAAACGCTGAGCGGGAGCATCAGCAGTACGAGCAGAGCTGCAAGAAATCTGATTTTCTTCATATATTGCACTCCTTTGCAAAATATATTTCGTTGCCATTATTATATCATTATTTATAAAAGATAGCAATGTATATTTCGAACATTGGCATATATATTTCAAACATCGAATCTTCAAAATACCCAAATTTGACAGAGTTTTCGGAACTTTTTTCTACACTTTGTGCACAATATCCAACAGAAGCACCTTTTTTTAGTTCAACATGCCCATGACGCGTTTTACGCGCGTCACTTCGGTCTCGAAGGAAACACGAGCGCGGCGATAAAGCCGAACACGATAGCGGCGGAGATGCCGCCGGCAGCCGCGGTTATACCACCCGTAAGCGCTCCCAAAAGTCCCGTCTCACTCACCGCCTTTTCCACTCCTTTGGCGAGCGTATAACCGAACCCGGTAAGCGGAACGGTCGCTCCCGCACCGGCAAATTCCACGATCGGAGCGTATATCCCCATGCCGGTAAGCACCACCCCGGAAACGACGTACCCGACAAGTATCCTTGCCGGCGTAAGCTTGGTCTTATCGACGAGTATCTGCGCGACCGTGCAAAAAGCGCCTCCGACCGCGAATGCTTTTACAAATCCCCAAAATATCTCCATTACGTTTTCTCCGATCTTCCGTTAAAGCGTTATACGGCTTCAAATCTTACGAGGTGTCCTATACCGGCTATACTTAGTCCCTGTTGTATGGACGAGGGGCTCATGAGCGCACCCGTACCGATCAAAAGCACGTTTTTTATCTCTCCTTCGGCGAATCTTCGCGCGATATAACCTGCGGTCACCGAAGCGCTGCAACCGCACCCCGAACCTCCGCAATGCGTATCTTGGCGCTCTCCGTCGTATATCAGCATACCGCAGTCTCCGAAGTTATCTCCGAGGACAAGCCCTTCGCGTTCGGTAAGCTCGCGGCATATTGCGTGCCCCTCCGCGCCGAGATCTCCCGTGAGTATGAGATCGAAGTCGTTCGGATCCCGTCCGCCACAGAGAAAGTACCGAAGAAGGGTGTCAGCCGCCGCCGGAGCCATGGCCGCGCCCATATTGGCGGCGTCGTTTATCCCCTTATCGATTATACGTCCGGGCAGAGCTTCGGTTATTGCCATGACGCCTTTTTCGGCGCGCCCCACAATGAACGCGCCCGAGGCGGTCGCAGTCCATTGTGCCGTCGGCGGCCGCTGAGATCCGTACTCAAGCGGAAAACGGAACTGTCTTTCGGCGGAGCAGTTATGAGACGAGGAGACGGAAGCCGCGGTCTCGAAAACTCCCTTATCCACGGTCATCGCCGCTAACATGAGTCCCTCGGCGGCGGTGGAGCACGCGCCGTAGAGCCCGAAATAAGGTATACCGAAGCTTGCAAGTCCGTAAGAAGAGCCTGTACATTGGTTCATAAGGTCTCCGGCGAACACCGCTCCCATATCGTCGCTCTTAAGCTCGGCTTTAGCAAGCGCGGTATTGAGCGCAAGGCGCTGCATCTCGCTCTCGGCTTTTTCGAAGGTATTCTTTCCGAACTTATCGCTTTTGTCGTGCATATCGAAATATTTCGAAAGAGGACCCTCGTGTTCCTTTTTCCCTACCACCGCGGCGCTCGCCAAAACCTTCGGTCTACTCTCAAACTTCAATATTCTACCCATATCCTTTTTATACATATCCGCCTCCGTTACGCCGTTTTCATTATCAAGGTAACGATAAAGTACAGTACGCCGTAAGCCGCGGAGGCGAGCGTACCGTAGAGTATGACCGGACCCGCGACGGTAAAGAGCTTTCCGCCGACGCCGAGCACCCAGCCCTCGGCTTTGGTATCTATTGCGGGAGACACGACGGCGTTCGCAAAACCGGTTATCGGAACGAGAGTTCCCGCGCCTCCGATCTTCGCTATATCGTCGAACACGTCAAGCCCGGTAAGCAGTACCGCCAAAAATATGAGCGTCACCGACACGAGCGTTCTCGCCTGCGTTTCGTCCGTACCGAGAGCCGAATATATCAAAAACAAAAGCTGACCTATACAACATATGATACCGCCTATAACGAACGCTTTTACGCAGTTTTTTACCGTCGGCGACGGGCTTGCGTGTCTTTCGGCGTATTTTTTGTACTCTTCTCTCGTTATATTCATGCTTTTCCTCCGCTTTTAACGTAACTTCTATCGGAAATTATCTCCGAAAGGAATTTTTTTATACGTTTTTCGCAAAAGCACTTTTATTTCGGCGAAAAATATGATAGAATACAGATATAAGAAACGAAAGGACGCGGAAAAATGAAGATACTCGTCATACACACCGGAGGCACGATAAGCTGCGGCACGGAAAACGGTGTCCTCGTACCGAAAAACGATATCGTCCCCATACTCACCGGCATTACGAAGGAGCTTCGGCACGTGCGTTTCGTTCACCGACGCCTCTGTTCGGTACTGAGCGAGACGCTCGACGGAAGAGTACTTACAAAGATACTGAAATGCGCCGAGAGAGCCGCGCTTTCCGGAAGATACGACGGAATAATAGTCACTCACGGAAGCGACACGGCGATCTACACCTCCGCCGCGTTATCATACGTACTCGGCGTTTCATCTATCCCCTGCGTCACCGTTTGCGCGAATCTGCCGCTCACCGACCCTCGTTCCTCGGGGCACGCGAACCTTCGCGCCGCCATAAGCGTAATAGCCGACAAAAGCGCGCGAGGAGCATTTGCGGTATATCCGATCGATAGCGAGACCGTCGGAGTACACAGAGGCTCAAGACTGCTTTCTCAGCTCCCGTACACCTCGGAATTTTCCTCGGCAGGCGGAAAGATATACGGTTATGTCCGTAACGGAGTCTTTACGAAAAACGCGGACTATTCGGAAAAGCCAGATCATTTCAAGCTCGGAAATCATAAGCTTTCTTCCCTTTCGCCTATCATGTTTTTGGCAGTATATCCGGGAATGATCTATCCCGCAATCGGCAAAAAGACAAAGGTGGTCGTTTTGCTGACCTACCATTCGGGTACTCTCAACA
>CAZFQJ010000046.1:0-11960 GCA_964520875.1 uncultured Lachnospiraceae bacterium | reverse complement strand
CTCATCTCTTTGAGATTCGAAGATAGCGAGTCAGCTCAGACTCTGAAAAACTACGCGTTCGTCCGTATCGAAAAGGACGGAGAAACGTTATGCGACGTACTCCTCTCTTCCGTATTCGACCTCGGCGATATCACTTTCACGGCGGATCTTTCCGACGG
The DNA here is from genome assembly GCA_964520875.1 of uncultured Lachnospiraceae bacterium. GTDB lineage: Bacteria > Bacillota > Clostridia > Oscillospirales > CAG-272 > SIG673. The sequence goes on along the minus strand of CAZFQJ010000046.1, from coordinate 11,802 downwards.
TGAAAGTGACGAGATCAAGGTGATCTACTACATGCCGAGCACCGTGGGCAACGAGGCGCAAAACGCAAAAGCGCATTTCATGCTATATGTTACCGCAACAACCCCAAATGAGGTAAATAATGACTGCATCTAAATTAAAAAAAGCCGGCAAGATCGCGCTCGATGTCCTACTGTATCTCTTTCTTGCCATATGCGTTATCGCGCTGATACTGACCGTCACCTCAAAAAAGGATACCGACGGCGCTTCCGAGATATTCGGGTATCAAATGCGTATAATCTCGTCCGATTCAATGGCTAAATGCGAGCTTACGGACGTTTCGGAATATAAGATAAAAAGTATTCCCCTTCGTTCCATGGTGTTCGTCAAGGTAATGCCGCAGGACGAAAAGGAAGCCGACGATTGGTACGGAGAGCTTGAGGTCGGAGACGTGCTCACATTCCGGTACGTCTACACAAATCAGGTAACTATCACGCACCGCGTGATCTCCGTAGAAGAAAAGCCCACCGGCGGTTACATAATAAGGCTTGCCGGAGATAATAAAACGAGCGAATCAGGTCAGCTCATACAGGTGATCGACACCTCTGTTCCCAATAACACCAACTACGTTATAGGTAAGGTAACGGGACAATCCAAGCTTATAGGCTTCTTCGTAAGCCTTTTGAAGTCCCCCGTCGGACTCATCTGTATCGTGATGATACCGTGTTTTATCGTCATCTTGCTCGAAATCCTGAAGATCGTAGGAATTTTCGGCGCGGAGAAAAGGAAACGCGAGCAAGAGGAAAAGGCTGAAAAAGAAAACGAGCTTGAAGAGCTTCGCAGAAAACTCGCGGAGCTTGAAGGCGAAAAACAACAAAACGAGGAAAACGGGAAATGAAGATATTAACGATAGTATTTTTATCCGTTGCTTCGCTCATGGCGATCGCAACCTTGGTCTACGTTATTTCCGATATGGTCAGAGCCTATCGCTCCGACAAAAAGAATCCTAAAGATTGATAATGCCGCAATTTATAACGGCTTTTCAATATAAAAATCAATATTTCGGTGGAAAGGAGGAAATGTTATGAAGAAGGAAAAAAGAGTCCTGCTTGTCTCTTGCTCGATCATCATGATATGCTTATGCATAATTGCGGGAATGGCTTATGCTTTATTCACCGACTCGGTGTCTGTGGGCAATCACCTGCAAGCCGGAAATCTTGACGCCACACTCACAAGAACGAACCTCAAATACTGCGTTTTGAATAGCGAAGGAGTCTTACAGGTGCATACGAACTCCGAAGAACAGAATTTTACGGAATCCACCAGAGATGAAAACAACATCTTCGGTATAAGTTCGGAAGGTATAAAAATTGTTCCCGGAAGCTATTTCGAAGCCGATATGGAAGTCGGAAATAACGGAAACACCGCGTTCGACTACAAGGTAAGGCTCGCCCTGTTCGGAGAAACGACCGAGCTTGCAAAGCAGCTTAAGGTAACGTTCACCCGTTACAATGCCGACGGAAGCGTAAGCAGCAGCACGGAAACCAAAATGCTCAGCGAGCTTGCCGGCGGAGGGGCGGTATTCGTCTCGAACGGAAACATCAAGGTAGGCGAAGCAAAGGAGAAATTCACGGTACGCGTGGATTTCATCGATGACGTAAACTACAACGCCGCGCTTCCCGACGACGCGACAATTTCCGATCGCATGAACAACAACCTCGCCCAAAGCGGAAACGCGATCTTCGACCTCGTGGTCGAAGCAACTCAGGCAACGGCAAACGCCGCCGCTTGACCAAAAAGCGACTCAGCGGACCGAGCCGTTATCTAAGCACAAACGATCCGCAAAAAATATTATACATATGAAAGGATTTTTCATCATGAAAAAGAAAGCATTACTTTCCTCTATTCTGACTATCGCGCTCTGCCTTAGTCTGATCGTAGGATCGACCTTCGCTCTGTTTACGAGCACCAGCGGCACGAACGTTGCCGTTACCGCAGGTAAGGTAGACGTTGTGGCGACGATCGAAAACATCAAGCTCGGAACTGTTTTGGATTCTCAGCTTCCCGAAACTCATTACGAGATCGCAAACGGAAACGAACTTATTCTCAAGTACATGGTCCCCGGCGACTTCATAACCTTCGATCTTAAGGTCGAAAACAAGAGCGACGTTACCGTACTTTACAGAACTCTTCTCAAAGTCGCAAAGAACACCGGACTCTGGGAAGGTCTTACCGTCACGATAGACGAAACAAGCTACGACGGACTCACCAAGGTCTCTAACTGGGTATCTCTTGCTCCCCAGAACCACCCCGATACCGTAAGCGTAAAGATCGCGCTTCCTAAGGACGCGGGCAACGAATATCAGGGAAAGACCTGCTCCGTAAACTACACGGTTGAGGCTATCCAGGGCAACGCTTCCGTAGCCGATCCCGACGCGGACGTAACTTACATCTACACCGCAAACGATCTCATAGCTTTCTCGACTAATGTAGCTACCGGTAACTACTACGAAGGCAAGACCGTTCTGCTTATGAACGATATTGACCTTGCGGGAAGCAACTTTAATGGAATAGGCACCGGTGATATCTCTGCTTATGGCGGAAGGACCTTCTGGGGTACTTTCGACGGTCAGGGATATACGATCTCAAACATGAACGTCACAAGTAATACTCCCAAAATGGCCGCGGCAGGTTTATTCAGCACCGTTGGCAATAACGCCGTTATTAAAAATGTTAAACTCGTAAACGCGGTCGTAAATAGCACAAAATACGCAGGCGGAATAGTCGGATATGTCCATACAGGCAACGGCTCTACGGTCACGATCGAAAACTGCCAAGTTACCGGTTCTTCCGTAACCTCTGCTCCCGAACTCGTCGGTGCTGAGTACGATAACGGAGACAAGGTCGGCGGAATAGTCGGATATACCGTAAACGCCACAATTAACAACTGCAAGGTAGAAAACACCGTGCTCAGCGGATACCGTGATATAGGCGGAATCGTAGGATATGCCAATAAAGGCAGCGTCATCACCAACAACAGTATCGACAATGTCACCGTAACGATCAATCTCGCACATAACTACAAAAACTACACAACGCTCGATAAGCATGACGCAAACTCCATTATCGGAGAAATAGATCCCGAAGATAGTGCATATGTTAAAGTTGAAAACAATACCGGAACGGCAACCGTCACCTCGGCAAGTATAGTTTATAGCGCAGGCGACATGACGGACGCTATAAAGCAGGGCGGAAACATTGTTATCGCAAACGATATAGTCATGACCGGCGACTGGACACCTATCAAGGTTGATACTCCCAGCGCATACTATCAGATCTCGGAAACGCTCTATATCGACGGCAACGGTCATAGCATTTCCGGTCTGAATCATTCTCTGATCGGTTCGATGGCTGCGCGCAACATCACTATCAAAAACTTGACGATCAAGGATTCGAACATCACTGGCGTTGGCAAACTCAATGACACCAGCTGCGGCGCATTTGTTTCCTATCTCGATAATTTCAATTATAGCCTGACGCTGGACAACTGCCACACTATGAATGTAAATGTTACTGCGACATACGACGAGAATAACAAAGATGATACGGGCTTAGGCGCAGGCGCCCTTGTTGGTTACAATGGTGGTGTGGCGATCTCTATTTCCAACTGCTCCGTGACCGGCGGCAGTGTTGTCAATAGCAATGGTAACGCAGCCGGCATCATCGGCTATTGTCAGCTCGGTGGCAACGCTACGATCTCCAACTGCACCGTCTCCGGCGTGACAATTACCGGCGAAGCGAACAATAAAGAAGGTCAGATCGCAGGAACCGTAACCGGAAGTAGCACGCTCGAAATCAATGGCTGCACTTACGATTCTACCTATAAGACGGTCGGTCGTGTCATATCCGGTACAACCGTAAAAGTAAACGGAACCCCTATAAACTGATCAACACAGATCAAGTTAAAATAAACACAAAAAGAGCAGATCGAAAGATCTGCTCTTTTTCCTATTCGTCGTAAGAATGATTATTTATCAAGTAGCCAGTCGATCGCATTTACGACTGCTATTCCCTCGTAATTACCGAGAGTGAAACGGTCAAGCGTTATAACGGTCTTGGGATAATTATTATAACCGATTGTCAAGAGAAAACTCCGATTTCGGAATTTTGTTCGTCATTATCCGAACTTTTTCCGAAATCGGAGTGTTTTTTACAGAGAATATAAATTGTTCCCCCCGAGCATTTCGAAAGAACAGTATCGTGCGCTCGAAGAGCGCGTAAATTAACGAGGCGTTATGCCGGATTTGAATTTCAACGTTCCGCTCCGTACTCTCGCTTCATGGCTTCGATCGAAACGACCCATTGCTTACCAAACTTACAAACATCTACACCGTTTATAAGCTTTCCGTATGCAATAGCCTTACGTAGCGTGCTTTCGCTAAGTCCCCATATTTCCGTTGCATCGCTGAACGCCATAAGTCCGTCAAACGGAGTGTTCACCTGTATACCGTTTTCCCATAGCTCGTCACAACTCAGATCAAGCTCATCGCCCCAAACAATACCGTAACCGCCCACATCAACGGCAACACAGGCAAATTCATTCGGGTGTTCTTTAAGATACCCGAACGCCGGTATCTTTTCAAATAAAGGCTTTACGTCATATAGCTTGGTAACGCCCTCTCTGAACTGAACGCTTAACTTGAAATCGAGTGCGGGAGATACACTTTTTATCCGGTGAAACATCATTTACCTCCTTACTCCAACGGGGGAATCTTCCTGAATTCCTGCGTATTCCAAATCTCTTGTAAAGTATCCTTATGAATTTGAAGCCATTCTCGCACCATTGCCAGAGCCTTAGCAGGAAGCTGACCCTCGATAACTTCTCCGGTCATAAAATCGATCGCGGCAACGTCCTCGTTATAAATCGCGTGAATATGCGGAGGATTGTGTTCGCTTTGCAAGAAATACATTCTGATTATGATTCCGTAGAACCTCGACAAAACAGGCATTACACTATCAACCTCCTTCCACCACTATTATATCACGATATCGTGATATAAGTCAATAGCAATTTGAAAATCGATTTGTAAATAAATATGCTTTTCGATCTTTACCCCACACTCTTCGCATACGCCGCGGCGGCTTCGTAGTACTTATACATCGCCTTAACGAGGGAAACAAGCTGAGAAAGCTTTTCGTCGTCGGTATTTCCGTAGTTTTCAAGAACTATATCCGCGTATGCGATCGCGCTGTACGTGATCGTAAGCGTATCGCTTTCGTCATTACCATTCTTGACCGTAACGGTATACGCCGTTCCGAGATCCTTAGCCGATATACCTTCTATTGCCACGCGGTATCTCGTTACGCCGTTCTTTACGTCCTTTACAGGCGTAAGCACGGTCGCGTTATCGCCGGAACCGAGCGTGAAGGTATAATCGGAAATATCGCCCGTAACCGTGAAATAGTGGTAAAGAGTCGTGGACGAGAGCAGACTGAGCGTGCTTGAAACGTATTCGATTCCGTCCGAAGGCTTACCGTCCGTCAAATTATATATACCGCTTATATCGACTATATCCTTTATGGGATTTAACGTCGGGTCCATATCGTAACCGAGAGAAGAATTCGCGAAATTATCCGTCTTACGGTCAAAATAGAGCTGAGCATACGCGCCGAAGTTTAGCATGGAACGCGCCGCTTCCTTTGCTTCGGCGGTAAACGCGGAATCCGTACCGTTTATCAACGCCGTAGCGTAATCCACAACGGAGCAAGAGTCGCTCAGTACCGTTTCCGTACCGTCGCTGACAATGAACGAGATATCGTCCGTCATCTCGGCGGCGGCTACTCCGCATGTGAATTTATAATAACCGCTTTGATCCTCCGTCACGTCCTTAAGTAACGTCTTTAACTTCGTTCCGTTCGGACGTGTGAACTCAATATACGAGCCTTCGGCGTTCTTGACCGTATCGGATATCACCATATAGAAGTTTATGTCTATATAGCCCTTCATGCTCACGCTATATCCCGCAAGCGCTACCGCGGACTTACCGTCCTTATAATAATCGGTCTTACCGTTTACCGTTATCTTACCGTTTGCGAGAGTGTAGTTTCCGTTCTCGTCAAACGCGCAAACGAGCTTTTCGCCGTCTATCTTGACCTCTGCGTAAACGGGAGATCCTTTCGTACCGACGAGCTTCTGATGAGTCCAAGGAGCGTAATAGTATTCTCCGCCGTCAAGGAACTTTATCCAACCGCTTCCGGCTATATCGTTAAGAGAAGTTGCGGGATCTCCGTAGGTAAGATAGTTTACAGAGCTGAAATACAGGGTGAAATCCGTATTTATTATCTGCTGCGTTCCGTCCTCGTTATAGAGCCAAGTTCCTACCGCGTATTCATTCTGCATGAATTTAATGGCTTTTATCGTATTCGCACCGGATATATTGCCCTCGTTAAATCCTGATGTACTCATATTTACGTTGAAGGTAGTCCAACCGTCCACCGAACGGGGATTTGAGTACGCATAGCTATTTATGTTATTCGTACCGCCGGCAGGCTGATATCCCGTCACCGACTTCGTACCGAAATTTATCCACGTTTGATGATAGGAATTTACGGAATTTCCGCTTGAATCTTTATTATTCCAGAACATTATAAGTCCGAGCGCGGTATTTTCGTATATACGGTCTGTATACATATTAAATTCAAGTGACAGGTTATTATAATCTCCGAAGTCTCCGAGGGTTACGCCGCTATTGCCGTCCTTATCGAGCGCGGTATTCGGAGTCAGAGCTATCGTGCCCGGATACACCCCCCCGTATTTTGACTTATCGACAAGTTTCAAAGTATCGCTTCCGACTCCGAGCTCGTTTGTGGTATTACTGCTAAACGTGCCTATAGGCGTTCTGATAGTTTTTAAGAGTCTGCCCTGCTCGTCGAACTTGAAATTGCTCTCGCCTATGGTATATACGCCGTTCTTCAGGGTCTCGCCGCTCTTGCGGTAATATACATATCCGCCGTATTCGAAGAAGCCCTCGCCCTTTATCGGCTCTTCGGCGTAGAAGTTTATGTTGTCAAAGTAGAGCTTGTCGGTATCTGACATCTTTTGAACATTAGCATCGGTTAGTTGATACAATCGCATCGCTTCAAGCTTGAAATCGTAATTGGTAGCGAGTTTAGCCTTATCGGTCGAATTAAAGAACGCAATACCGTTCGGTGTCTTAAGCTCTCCGTCAAACCAGACGTAATATTTATCCGCCGATATATCGACGTAGACCTCTAACTTTTTGTATTCTTCGCTACTGAGATTTCCCAAGACCACAGTGCTATTATTTGAAGTCTGCAATTTACCTTCATTGGTCACCCAAACGAGGTTATGACCGCAAGCCGTACCATCATACCTTGTAAGAGCATTTACAACAACTCCCTCTTTAACGGTCTCCCCCATTTTCAGGTCCATTGAGATGTAGTAATTGAAACCTGTTTTTCCTGAAAAAGTTAAAAACTGCTCATACTTTCTCGTGATATTGCCATTTTTATCCGTTACATCAGTATATCCGTCGCTTTTTTCGCTCAAAATGGCGATATTGCCGTCGTCTTCCTTGACGTACTTAGCGGTGGAGGCGTAGTTATAGATGCTCATGCTTCCGTAACCGTTTACGCCGTCCTCTCCGCGGTCAGCAGTTGTAGTGGCAGTAACCGCACCTAACTTATCATCGGAAATATGATCAAAAGTGGAATAGAAGATCGGAGTTTTCGCCCTGCTCTCGCCTATGTAACTCAGATCGCTCGCCTTACTGTACATTATCATGTTGTCGAAATATACGTCGTTGTCCATTGCTTTGGAAGTTTTGATATTGACCTGATATACGCGCACAGTACTCACGGCTTTAGTCTTAAACTCTTCATTAGTACCGACATATTTTTGAACGCCATTAACATAAAGATAATACTTTCCTTCGCTTACGTCTACGCGAACGGCTACCGTAACGTATTCATCGGCGCTCAATTGTCCTATCGTCGTTGTCGTTTTTCCCGCCGACATTACACCGGTCTTATCAACTTTCATTACTGTTTTATCCGATATACCAAGAAATTCAATAAAGACCCCATCTTTGATGTTATACTTTGAAGGATCCTTTGCAAGCTTTATGTCGGTTTGATAAACGAAATCGACACACTTTGCATAGTTCGTCTTAAGTTCAAAGAAGCTGGTAGGATTTCCGGAGTCCACCAATTCGGATTCGCCCGCCATTTTTATCGCTATATTACCGTCTACGTCGGCGAACGAATAGCAACCGCGATAATCGTAATACACCAGACTTCCGACATCGGGAGAAGTGAGAGGATATGTCTGTTGCTTTACTACTTTATCGGGATTCAGACTGTCTCCCGCAGTCTGATTATCAAACGTACCATAAAGATTTACGGTCGCACCTGCGTTTTCTATCTCCTGTTTTGTAACGCTTACAGTACCGTTCGTCGCCGTTTTATCGTACTCGAACGCCGAAGTCATCGGAGAAACGGCGAACGCAGATAACGGAAAACCGCACACGAGCATGAGCACCGCAATCAGAACGGAGATCGCTCTTACACTTTTTTTCATGATATTTCACTCCCCTATATAAATATTATAGAATATAACTACATTTTACACCGATGAAAAACCGTTGTCAATATATTCGGTTTCATTTCTGCGTTTTGCACATTTTTCACATAGCGTTTTTGGATAATATAACAAAATCCGCGCCGTCTCGACCGACGGCGCGTTTCCTGTGTTACCTATGCTATTTCCGTTAAGAACGCTTTTTTTCGTACTTTTGTAAGTGCCTTCTCCGCTCTTGACTTGTCTAAAAACAGACCGCAAACGGTCGGACCGCTTCCGCAAAGAAGTACCTTATCCGCACCGAGAGCGAGAAGCTCCTCCTTTTTCTCGGGAAAGCCCTCGGAGCAGATCTCAAAATCGTTCCTTATCTCGCTAAGCACTCCGTAAATATCGCCTTTTTCAAGAGCGCGGCATATCGCGTCCGAGCTTAATACCTCGGCGGACATATCCTTTTCACGCTTCTTTTCGTCAAGCCTTGCGTACATCGCGCCCGTCGATTCCTTGTGTCCGCCGAAAACGAACAGACCGTAAAGCTCCGCGCTTATAGCCGCGCACGGTCTCATGATCTCGCCCGTTCCCACGCCTATCATGGCTCTTGAGTCATACATAAAGAACGGTATGTCCGTTCCGAGCGAAGCGGCTATCTCGTTAAGCTCGTCAAAGCCGAACGCGCCGTAGATATCGTTTAACGCGATAAGCGTCGCCGCGCAGTCCGAGCTTCCGCCGCCCATTCCGCCGGCTATCGGTATCTTTTTTTGTATATCCACCGAAACGGACACGTCAATGCCCGAACGTCTGCCATACTCATCGCACGCTCTGTAAACAAGGTTATCGCTTCCGCAGGAAAGCTCGGGAAGGTCGCTTGTAACGGTTATTTTTCCGCACGCGGTCTCGGTTACGGTCAGGGTATCGAATATACCCGTCTTATGCAGTACGGTCTCGACCTCGTGCTTTTTATCGGCTCTCAAAGCGCCGACCGACAAGAAAAGATTGATCTTTCCGTGCGCTTTTTTTATAACGCGTTTCACTTGCTCGCACCTCTAACTCATATCACTGTCTTTTTTGCGCTTACGAGCGCCGTTTTGTAATTATCGTATATAACAAAGCCGGGTCTTGCGCCGGACGGCTTCTTTACGTTTTTTATACGGGTATAATCGACCTCCGCCCTCTCTTCTCCCTTTGCCTTACTGTTGGCGGCGGCAAGCTCGGCGGCTTCCGTAAGATCCTTTTCGGAAGGCTCGCCTCCGTCGCAGAACAACACGGTGTGAGAGCCGGGACGTCCCTTAAGATGAAACCAATAATCGTTCTTTGAAGCGACCTTGAAGGTAAGGTTATCGTTTTGGATATTGTTCTTGCCGACGAGCACCGTAAAGCCTCCGCTCGTTACGAACTTCAAGGGCTCTCCTATACGGCGTTTGGCGTTATTTTGAAGCTTTTTCCCGTTACCGACGGATTTTTTGTCATAGGACGTCCGTTTTTCGTAGCCCGCCTCGGCAAGCTCTCTCTGTATCTCCTCAAGCTCTGCCTGACCGTTTATCCTCGAAAGCGCGTCGCGGACCGATCGTATATATTCAAGCTCAGATTCCGCCTTTTCCATTTGCGCTTTTATCTCGATCTCGGCTTTCTTTGCTTTATTGTATTTTTTATAGAGCTTTTGAGCGTACTGCGTTGGAGTAGAACCGCGTTCGATCTTTATCACGCTCTCCTCTTCCTTATAATTTCCGTTTTCGTCCTCAACGTAATCGGTGACGGTAACTGACTCGCATTTCCCGGAAAACTTATATATATTCGCAGTAATGAGGTCGGCTTTTTTCTTATATTCGGATTTCTTTTCGGTATCCTTTAACTCGTTTTTCTGTATATCCAGCTTTTTAACGAGCCTGTTTTCGATATTTTTGAGCAGCTTTTCGGTAGCGGCGGATCTTTGTCTTTCGCGCCCGAGCCTCTCTCTTACCGCAAAAAAAGCGTCCGTAAGCTCGCCGAGCGTCTCAAAGCCTATCGTCTTATATCTGTCTCCGTACTGCTTTACCTCAAACGGAGAAAACTCGTAAGGCTCTCCGTTTTCGTTACAAATGAGCGTAGGAGAGTATCTCCTCTCCCTTGCGCCCAAAACATAATCGGAGAAGACTCTCCAAAGCTTCTCTTTATCCGCGCCCTCGCCCGCACGGTAAACTATCTCTCTTGCGGTAAACGGAGACATTCCGAGATACGCGCCGGTAAGCGCCTTCTCGCTTATTTCGGTAACGGTATCGAAAAATCCTTCCTCCGTCTCGCACGTCGGATCCTTTTTATCCTGCGCCGGAGGGTACTCGTATGTCATCTGCGGAATGAGGGGTCTCTTTCTGCTGACGGATATGTCCGCCGGGCGCAGAACTCCCATGACCTTTAGGTCATTTCCGCAGAGCACGGCGTTCGAATATCTTCCCATTATCTCGCATATGAGTCTGCGCTTTGTAAGATATCCCATTTCGTCATAGGTCTCGAACTCTATTTCAAGCGCGCGTTCGAAGCCGTACTGCTTTACGTCTGTTATTCTCGCCCCCGTGAGGTGCTTACGAAGCAGCATACAGAACATGGGCGGTACCTTCGGATTTTCGGGATTTTCCGTCGTGATCCCTATCCGCGGCGCGCTCGCTCCGGCGTTTATCTGCAAACGCGTATGCGCCTTTCCGTTATGGAGCTGAAAAAATATTTCGTCCTTTGACGGCTGGAGCACCTTTTCCACTCTCGCGCCGTTAAGCTTTTCCTTTAGCTCGAAAGCCACCGCTCCGAGCATGAACGCGTCAAAACTCATCTTCTTCCCTCACTTTCCGATAAAACCGTCTATACCGCTCTTCTCCACCGCGCGAAATATCCTGTGACTTACGCCCGGGTTTTCCTTTTCTATTCCGCGAATGAGCTCGCTCACCGTCTCTCTGTGCGTATGCTTATCGGCAGGACAGGGATTTTTGATTATCGGGAGAGCGTTCTTACGGCAAAATTCCTTTATATTCTTCTCGCTCGTATAAATGAGCGGTCTGATAAGCGTCATCTTACGCTCGTCCGGCGTATTTTTCGGCCAGAACACGCTTATCTTTCCGGCATACAATATATTGAGGAGCAACGTAACGGAAACGTCGTCGCGGTTATGTCCGAGAGCTACCTTTGTACAACCGAGCGACTCGGCTTCGCCGTGGAGCGCTCCGCGTCTGAGACGCGAGCAGAGCGAGCAAGGATTATCTTCCTT
>CAZFQJ010000045.1:0-11986 GCA_964520875.1 uncultured Lachnospiraceae bacterium | reverse complement strand
TCTGAACCTCAGCGGAGTGGTCTTTTCCGCTTCCGAAAATTTTTTGAAGAACGCGGTCCTGTTTGAAAATCCACATTCGAGCATTACCGTTTCGATCGGAAGATCCGTTTCGGTAAGAAGAGTCTTGGCTTTGGCTATTCGGCAAGAGAGAATGTAGGAGATCGGGGACATTCCGGTATATTTTTTAAATATCCGAGAAAAATGCTCGGCGGTGTAACCGCATTTCGCGGCGATCTCTTTTACCGTCAGCTTGCCGTCGCAGTTTTGCTTTAAGTATTCGAGGAGACGGTCGCTGAGCGTGATGCGGATATCTTGATCCTCGGTCATTTTGCGAAAAACGAGACATAGGAGCATCTGAAGCGCGGAGTACATTATCAGATCGCCCGCGGGCGCATGCGCGCCTTGTTCTTCTCTTGTCCATTCAAGAAGAAATTCGATCTTTTTTCGTTCCTCGCCCTCAAAATGCAGGAGGACATTATCCCTTATGATGTGAGGAGAAAGAGCGGAAAAGTCGCCCAAACGAAGGAATAAGAACAGGTCGTCCGTACCCTTAAGAGTATCGTTTACGTATTCGGGCTTAAGCATTATGTCGATATACCGCAGATTTTCGATCGGCGTAACGGTATGTCGGCAATGGAAATTGACGACGAGCATATCTCCGCCCTTTACGTGATATTCCTTGCCGTTTACGGTGTGAACGCCCTTTCCGCTCAGCGTGTATACGAGCTCTATGAACCTATGCGTGTGCTCCTCCTCGGGCTTTACGAGATGAACGACGTTTATCCCGTAATCTCCGCTCAGTACGTATCTTCCGGCTTCGTCCTTGTTGATTCTGCCCATTGGGCGACCTCCGTTCTTCTTTGCTCGATCTGTCGGGTACTTAAATCATATGAGATTTTCTTTTCTGTATTTTGAAGGAGTCGTGCCGACGTGTTGCTTGAACAGTCTGCAAAAATGATACGGATTTGAAAATCCGCATTTTTCCGATATCGCTTCGACGTTCAGCTCTCCCTCCGCCAAAAGCTGCTTTGCGTTTTGGATACGCATATCGATTATGAACTGCTTCGGCGAGCTTCCGAAATGCTTTGTGAACAGCTTTCGAAAATATATCTCGCTCACGTTACATTCGGCGGCTAATTTCGTATTCGTAAGAGACGGGTCGCAAAAATCGGTCCGGATAAGTTGTATCGCTTTTTTCAGCTTGCGCGGGATATCGTCCGGGCACAACTTGTGGAGCATATCATAGAAAATGCTGAATATCTGCGCGCGGTTTCCGTCAAAGTAAAAGAGCTTTTTAAGTCTTTCGTAATCAAATATCAATTGCTCGGCGTTTTGGGTCGGGATAACGACTATCGTATCGCATATGACGTTCGGACACTCGAAATTGATGACGGGAAAATATCCGGTCTTGTCGCCGCTTATGAAATATGAGCCGTATTTCGGCAGGATAACGGCGTGATCTTTGTCGGAAACGTATTTCACCCCGTTTTGAATATACGTTATCTGCCCGCTTGCACACAGAGAAAGACCGTAGCATTTTCTGTTCGTCATAAGCTCACGTCTGCCCTTTTCGGAATATATGGTGACTACGTCGGTTATTTCCGTTACGGTGATATTGTTTAGATTCATTCGCATTCCCCCCCTTTACGCTCGATTATATCATTTTTTGTATCGCTTTTCAATATCTTTTCGAAAATTTGTATCGAAAAGATCAATATTGTACCGAAATACAGATTGTTTTTTGCGGACCGTTATGGTATATTTGTATATGATCCTAAAGAATCGGAGAAAAAGTTATGAACTTTGAAAATAAGACCGCGATATCGACGGGTGCCGCTTCGGGCATGGGACTTTTGTTTGCCGAAAATTTTGCGGCGCTCGGCGGAAACGTCTTGCTTTGCGACGTAAACGAAAAGGTCTTGAGCGAAAAGGTCGCCGAGATCAACGCAAAAGGAAACGGAAGAGCGATCGGAGTCGTTTGCGATGTGCGCGATTACGGTCAGGTATGCGCCGCGCGCGACAGAGCTGTCGAAGAGTTCGGTTCCATAGACGTTACGGCGAATTTTGCTGGCGGTACCGCAAGGAGAATGCTTAACGTAGGTTGGGAAAAGGAATTTCCGGACGTACCGATAGAGGTTTTTGATTGGGGTCTTGACGTTAATTTAAAGGGACCGTTTTACTTTTGTCATGCCGTTCTTTCGCAGATGCGAAAGCAAAATGGCGGATTGATCATAAATATCGGTTCTGTTACGGGTGCGGAAGGCGACGGCTCGGGAATGGATTATCCCACGGCTAAAGCGGGGCTGATGTACGGACTGACGAAATCCGTGGCGCAGTATGGCGCAAAATACGGTATACGTTGTGTGTGCGTGTCGCCGGGGCCTGTATTAACGCGTGCGGCTATGGCTAACATGAAAACGCTTTTGGGCAGAGCCGCGGATCCTCAGGAGATAATAGATCTGTGTCTGTTTTTGGCGAGCGAAAAGGGGCAGTTTATTAACGGTGAGAACATCATGATTGACGGCGGAAGGAACGCCATGGGAAGGTGGAACTGAGTTATGGAAAAAAGAGTTGCTATGATAACGGGCGCGTCGATCGGTATAGGTCGGGCGGTAGCGCTTAAAATGGCGGAAAGCGGATATGATCTGGTACTGCTTGATATAAACGCGGAAAATCTGGCGAAACTTGAGACCGAGCTGAAAAAGTATTCGGTTGACGCTTTATTTTCCGTATGTGACGTTTCAAACGAAAACGACGTTAAAAACGCCGTCGAAAAAGCAAACGAACGCTTCGGGAAGATCGATGTTTTAGTCAATAACGCTGCCGTTTGGAGAATGTTTGAGCCGTTTACCGAGATCGAAACGAAAACGTGGGAGAGATTTCTTTCGGTAAACGTTATGAGCGTGGTATACTGCACGAGAGCCGTTCTGCCGAAGATGATCGAAAACGGATACGGCAGGATAGTGAACGTGGCTTCCGTGGCGGGCGTGTACGGAAACGCGAATATGACGCCGTATTCCGCAACTAAGGGCGCGGTGATATCCATGACAAAGGCTCTTGCAAAGGAAGTCGCCTCAAAGGGGATAACGGTAAACAGCGTTTCTCCCGGAAGCGTCAGCGATTCGGGAGATCCGGATATCGATCATTTTACGCCTACCGAGCTTTCTTATATGGGACGTACCGGAACGGACGCGGAAAACGCCGAGCTGATATGTTTTCTCGCAAGCGAAAAGGCGAGCTATATAGTCGGACAGAACATTCAGATCGACGGCGGAAGAAGGAAGCTGTAAAGGAGATATGGCGTGAAAGATTAATCTAATCGCATCAAGATGTAGGCGATTTCACGCTTTAATTTTCTAAAAAGCCGAGCGCTTTTTGTAAAACGAGAAAATTATTCATATCTGCTTGAGCCGCCTGCGGCGGCATGGAGAATTACAATGAAAAAGAGCTTTTTGAATGCGAGCGGACCGTTCGTGACCGAGATGATACAGGTAAAGACCGCCGAACAGGCGAAAATAAGGATACAAAATTCGATAGCCTGCGGTTCGAGCGCGATCGGACTTCAACTGCATACCATGGAAAAGAGATACAGAACGAAGGAGCAGCTTGAAGAACTGTTCGTATTAACGGGAAAGCTGCCTTTGTACGTTACAAATTACAGAGGCGGAGAAAACGAGGGCTCGTCTGACGAAGAACTCATGCAAGGTCTGCTTACGGCGCTGGAATGCGGAGCAACGCTCGTGGACGTTATGGGAGATACGTTCGATCCGTCGCCCGAAGAATTGACGACGAGCGAAACGGCGATAGAGAAGCAAAAGCGTTTTATAGACGAGGTGCATAAAAGGGGCGGAGAGGTGCTTATGTCGTCGCACGTGTATTCGTTTAGAAATGCGGAAAGAGTGCTTGAGATAGCGAAAGCTCAGGAGAGCCGCGGAGCGGATATCGTCAAGATAGTGACGGGAGCCGAGACTCGTGAGGAAGAGCTGGAAAATCTCAGGATATGCGAGCTTATGAAAAAAGAACTGAACGTGCCGTTCTTGTTTTTATCGGGCGGAAAATACAACAAGCTCCACAGAGATCTCGGACCGGCGTTCGGCGTTTGTATGTGGCTTTGTTTTAGGGAGTACGACGAATTCACATATCCCGGACCTCCGCTCCTGCATAACGTGCTGAAGATAAAACAGGGGTTGCAATTATGATCGCGAAAAACGGATTTAAAGAAGAGATAAGCGGGATATACCGCTTGAAGGTGCCGTTCGAGGACTTGTACACGTCCGTGTTTTTGACACGCTCGGACTGCGGAGATATTCTCGTCGATTGTGCGACGACGTCGTACGACGCAGACGAATACATAGAGCCCGCGCTCAAAAGCTTTGGTATCTCGTTTTCGGATCTTGAATGTGTGATAGTTACACACCCGCACGGGGATCATGCGGGCGGGCTCGAAAGAATATTGCAAAAAGCGCCGAGTATACGCGTCGTAAGGACGGAGGAGAAGGTAGGCGGAGTCGAGATCTATCCCATGAGCGGACACACAAAGGATTTTATAGGAGTTTTCGTTCCGGCGGTCGGTACGCTCATTTCCGGAGACGGATTACAGGGTGCGGGAGTCGGAAGATACCGTTGCAGTTTGGAAAGCAAGGAAGGGTATTTACGGACGATAGAGAAGATAGAACGCGATAAACGGATCGAGAACATATTGTTTTCTCATGCTTACGAGCCTTGGAACGAGGACGGCGTATTCGGCAGAGAAAACGTGGAAAAGGTACTGCTTGATTGTAAAAGCTTTATGTAACAATATATAATTGTAAAGTCGAATAATGAAAAAACGTATGGCGGGGGGCTTGCTCCCATACATGGGGCTTGCTCCCGCCGCAGTAAATTGAGTGTTTACGGAATAACGGAGGAATGGTAGTATGAAGGCTATCGTAATAGAAAAGAAGGATAAAAGCTTACATTATACGGACGTGCCCGAGCCGGAAGTAAAATCGGGCGAGGTCAAGATAGAAGTACACGCGGCGGCGCTCAACCGCGCGGATCTGCTGCAAAGAGAGGGAAGCTATCCGCCGCCCCCCGGCTGTCCCGAGTGGCCCGGGCTCGAGGTCTCGGGCGTTATCACCGAGGTAGCCGAGGACGTGAATACGTGGAAGGTCGGAGACAAGGTATGCGCGCTTCTCGGAGGAGGCGGATATGCCGAATACGTTACCGTTCCGGCGGAAATGGTAATGCCTGTTCCGAAGGGGCTTTCGTATACAGAGGCTGCGGCGATCCCCGAGGTATATATGACGGCGTACCTTAATCTGTTCTTCGTCGGTCAAGCACAAAAAGGAGAAACGCTGTTGATGAACGCCGGGGCGAGCGGACTTGCGAGCGCCGTTATTCCCATGGCGAAGGCATTCGGACTGCGCGTGATAACGACCGTGCTCGGTGCGGATAAGGTAAAAGAGGTCGAATATCTGCACGCGGACAGAGTAGTCGATACGACAAAAGAGGATATAGCCGAGGTCTTAAAGGAAGAAGAGAAAAACGGAACGCCCGTAAATATCGCGATCGATTGTCTCGGAGGAGAGGCGCTCGGAAGGTGTCTGCCATACGTGGCGAGAGGTTGCCGCTGGATCCAGATCGCAACGCTTGCCGGAGATATATCGTCGGTCGATTTCAAAAACATCTACGTCAAGAATATCCGCATAATAGGCAGCACGCTCCGCAGTAAAACTCCAAAGGAAAAAGGGGAGCTTTTGAACGAGCTCGTCAAAAAGACGTGGAGCAAATTCGAAAGCGGGGAGATAAAGGTAAAGATATATAAGACCTTCCCGATAGAACGAGCCGACGACGCGCAACAGGTATTGTATCGCGGAGAAAATATAGGTAAGGTCGTTTTGATCGTAAAGTAATAAATTCCCCTATGCTCGGCATAAAAAGCCGAGCATAGGGGAACATTTTATTTTAATTCTCTTTACTCTCTTTGCTTTTGCGCTTTTCTTTGCGCGTTTTTAAAAATTCCTGTAGATGCTCGCGCAGAGGCTTGTTAGAGCCGAAAGGGTCAAAGAATCGATATTTGGTCCGCGCCTTATCGCTTTTACTGCGTATGTGCGCTTTGAGAGCTTCGTATCTTACAACGATATCGTTCTCTTCCGCGAATTTTTTGATCTTAGAAACGAGGCTTACCGAATGTGCCGCGTCTATGATCAATATTCCGAAAAACAGACCGATAAAGAACGAGAACGCAAGATTGTCGGATAGCCAATCGAGCGAGGTAAGTATATACGGGTGTATGAGAAAATAATACACGGCGCCCAGAACAGCCCAGAAAAACGAGAATTTCGGGCAGATTATACCTTGTATGTTTCCCCATTCGTTGCGATAGTCCCAGAGCCTTACCTTTACTATCTTTAGGGCAAGTATTCCGGCGATATATTCTATTAGGGTCATGCAGAACGCCATGAAAAGAAAGAGTATTACCTTGTTTAGGATATCGTTTTCTATGACGAGAGACGTTTTATCCTCAATTGAGGCTATCAGATATAAGATACACAGTCCGAAGCCGTATATAGGAAGATACGGTCCCGTGCAAAATCCGGGATTTATCCACTTTTTTTCGTGTTTTGCGGGCGAAAAGAATCTGCGGAAAAACAGTTCGAGCACCCAGCCGATGACGGAACCGATGAAAAACAGAAAAGCAAGCGTTAAAAACATATCCATAGCGTTCTCCTTATCTTTACAGATACGGTTTTTTATTTTTCGGAAAAGACGTCTATTATATGGTGGCAATTAAGTATCTTTTCCGCTATCTGACCTTTTGAAAAATAATAGTGGTTTGCCGCTTCGTATCCGATAGCCGCGTTTTTATTCATTAAAATGAGCATCTGCTCAGCTGTGTCAAGCTCGTTTTTCGCTTCCGTAACGGCGTCCGCAAAACGCTTTTCGTTTCTTGCGCGGACAAAACGGAATTGATTTAAAGAGGACTTAAATAAACAATACGCCGCTTCTGCCATGATCGCCGTTTCGCTCTCGTCGTTTTTCGGGAGCATTTTCAGACCGCTCTCCCAGCTTTGACAGAGCTTTTCGAGCTGATCTTCGAAGATATAGGACGGATATATACTGCGCCAGCTATCCGTATCGTCGTATGCAAAGCATGTCATTGTCGCTTTATATCCCGTAGGCTCTTCGAACAAAAGATTGGACGGTCCCGCGTTTTGCGGACCTTGGTATAAGACTCCGATATGGAACGGGAATTCTTTAAATGCTTTGACGAACTGTTTTTCCGCTTCGCACAAAGCCGCGTCATTATCCGATATTTCGCATTTTTCGTAAAAATATCTTGCGGCTGCCGCGATGTTATGACCGGGATATCCGCCGAGCGTCCAGCTGAGTAAGAGATGCTTTATTCCTTCGTCTTGTAATTTTCGAATATGCTCTTCTACCGACGGAGACACGGGTATGGCGGGAACCGTGGACGCTTCCCACGTGGTATTTATTTGGACTTTTGCGCCGATCTCAAGTCCGCGCTCCTTAGCAAGCTTCCATTCCTTCTTTGCATGCTCTCCGGGACCCGCGATACTCATGGAATAATCCACTACCTTGCCCTTTACTCCGCCGATATCGAACGGCATATACAGTTCGCTCTGCGATAATAGTATGACGTCGCTTGGCAAGTGAGAGATCACGCTTTCGCTATCGTCACCCCAGCCCCAGCTCCATGCGAACACCTTTATGTCGTCGCTCACCCTGCGCGCTCCTTTGAGCATGCAGTCGATCGCGTCCGCGATGACCTCGCCTGCCGATCTGTTTTTGCATGTCGGGCAATTGCAGGGTGCTCCTAAGTATCCGGAATGAGAATAGCAGTTCGTTTGATTTTCCGATCTTGTTATGGTGAAAAATCCGCCTATCATAGGAACCGCACGGCATATGCTTTCTACGGCGCTTGCAAGATACTCCCGCACCCGAGGCGCCGAGGTACATAGGGAAGCGTCCGAGCCTTTTACGTGTCCGCGAAGCTCGGGATATCTTTCGAAAAAGGAGAGCGGCATTGAGCGAGGCTCGTTTAAGTAAAGATAAAGCTTGATGCCGTAGCGAGCCAACCGCTCCGACATTGCACGCATTCTCTTTACGCGCTTTTCGTATCCCTCCGAGACTGTCGGGTCGAAAGGGAACGGAGCGAGGCGTGAAAGCACGCCCTGCGTCCAGATGCCGTTGATACCGAGCTCACGGTACGCTTGTAGCTGCTCGTCGGGTAAAAACTCCTCGCTCTCCATGTCGAAAGCGTGTTGGTAAAGTCCCGAAAACGCGTAGATCATACGTGTTGAAAACCGTTCCTTGCCTTCAAAACGCAACCGAGGCACGTTATATTCGAACTCAAACGGAGGTTTTCCCGAAAGATCGAGATTTTTCATTATTTTCTTGATCTTTTCGGTCTTTTTCGCTTCTTCTTCGGTCAGATCGCGCCATACGACGCGCTCGCACCGAGGCTTATCGGATAATTTAATATCGAGAAAATCCTCTTCGCGCATGATACGTGCAAGCGACTGCTCGTCGGTGGCGAGCAGCTCAAGCAGTTGATCGTAAGGGAGAATGTGCCACATTCTGCGGATTACGGTGATATATCCCTTTTTCAGCCATATATCGCTCGGGTCATAGTTCGGAAGTCCCAGGTCGAATGCCGCCCGTCTTACGTTTTCCGGACTTGTTTTTAATACCTCGGCTATCTTTTCCGCGGGAACGTATTCATAAGCCCTGAAAATGAATGCCTGATGCTTTGTCGGAAAATGCGATAATTCGATCGCGTCTTTTCCTACGTTAGGTAACGAGTAGTTCATTTTTTATCACCCTTTTCGTATGCTTTGATGTTTTCGGTGTCCTGCGTCCTCATTATATCAAAATGTATTTCCTTTGTCAACAAGCGGGCTTTTGCCTGATCAACATATGCTCTGTATCTGGACCTTGCTCCAACCGGCTTTTTCATAATCGCCGTTTATCGGCATGACCTTTCGAAGAAGCGCGGCGGAACGGGTTCTTATATTTAACCATTCATCGGCTTGATCTCCGATATCCTCAAAGCAAGCTACGGCTGCCGCGGTCACATAGGGAAATCCGCAGGACAATGTGTGCCAGGTCGTATGAAGCAGACCCGTCAGAGCGAGCGCCTTGACCGTTTTTATACATGAATTTAATTTTTCAGCTGAGCGATCCCACGGGCAGAGCAGGGTGTCAAAGCCGGCTTTTTGAAATACCGACGGCGTTTCCACGGGAAATTCGGGGGCGTCGTATTGCCAATCCGCAATAACTATGTCACGGGAAAGACGCTTCAGAAAATAGGCTTCCGCTTCGGCGGACGGCGCGTTTGCCGTATATTCGTTGTTCGGATTGTAGTGCGAATGCTTGTAAAGGAACATATCGCCCCATGCGATCACTCGTCTGTTTTCCGAAAGCATCTCGTTACCGATATCGTTTATGTAGTCGCAGATCAGATCTAGGTTTTCTTTTGTAAATTCGAAGTTATACGCCTCGTCGCACCCTATATGGAAATATTCGCCGTTTCCGCAAAGCTCCGTGAGCTCGTTACGTATTTTACGCATGAGCTCTCTGACCTTCGGCTTTTTTATATCCCAACACCAGCCGTCCTCGCTGAAATAAGTCTGAAGAGAGGGATTTTGGTCGAGAACGACGTGCTTTCCGTGCATGACGCGTCCTGCCGAGGCATGTCCCCAATGGTTAAACATCGGTATGATTTCAAGTCCGAGGTCGTTTGCTTCTCGGATTATGGGTCTGATCTGATCTTTTGTATAGGCGTTCTGCCAAGCAAGCTCGCTTAAACAGTCGTATTTGAGCGTGCCCCAAAATTCCAAGACCACATGCGTGTATTTCAAAGCGCCGCAAGCTCTTACGAACCTTTGAAGCTCCCATAGCTCCGTTTCGGGGAAAACGCAGAAATGCACCATTCTGTTTCGGATAGTCGGCTTATCCTTGATCTTTTGGCAATCCGCTTCGATCACGAGCGCTTCGCCGCGATCGGTAGCTCTGAAGCAGTCAAGCAAGGTCATGAAGCCGCGAATGAGATCCTTCTCGTTTTCCGCATGTACGCAGATCCCGTCGGTCTCTATATTGATACTGTAATCGAAGTCGTCAAGCGGCAATGGTTTTGTGTTTCCGATCGAGAAAATAAATTCGTCGCTCTCTGCGATATTTAATTCGAAGCATTGAAAGGTGAAATTGCGCCAGAATTCTTTTATGATATCCTTGTTTAGGCAAGAATGTGCAAGCGCGCTTACATTTTTTGAAAAAGTGAATTTACCGTTTGTTTTGATAGTATTCTGCGGATGAAAGATCATGGGATATACCTCCGTATTTAATTTTTCATTTTTTATTATTTATTGTTATGACTGTGTAATTCTTTTCTTATCATTCTCCGGACGCGATTGATATGTCTTTCGAAATCGCCGCTGTTTAATATTTCCGTCAATACATACTGTTCGAATGTCGGAACGGTACAGGAATAAAATCCGAGCTTTTCTTCAAAAGTCTTTATCAGCTTTTTGGGAAGGACCATATATCCTACACGCATAGAAGATGAGATCGTTTTTGAAAAAGTGTTCAGATAGATTACATTATCCGAATCGGAAAGCTTGAATAAGGTTTCCATTGGTTGTGAGGATACGGAAAATTCGGAGCCGTAATCGGATTCTATGATAAAGCAGTTGCCTTTTTCCGCCCACTTTATATACTCGTGCCGTTTTGAAGCGGAAGCGGTCACACCGCTCGGATAACTTTGGTATGGTGTGGTATGCAGAACGTCGGCGTTTGACATTGAAAGCGCTTTACCGTCGATACCGTCTTTTAACAAAGGCAATAATTCATATCTTACTCCCGCGGTGCGGTAGATCTGTTCAAGCTTTTCATAAGACGGATCTTCAATGGCAAATATTTTGTCTTTGCCGAGCAGTTCGATTATAAGCGTATACAGATATTCCGCTCCCGATCCGACGACGATCTGATCGACTTCGACGTTCATCGCGCGATTACGCAAAAGATACCGCTTTATGGCGTTTCTGAGTTCAAGGCAACCTGTATTCGGGGATTTTTCCAGAATCACGTCATAATAATCGGAAAGAACCTTTCTCATTGTCTTACTTAGAACGGAGATAGAAAAATTCGGATAGAACGACGTCGGGATCTTATGATTTACCGACAAGCTCGTCGGAGTATCCGAGGAAGCGAAGCGATCCGTTTGTTTGAATATAACAAAATATCCGCTTCTTTCACGAGATTCGGCGTATCCTTCGTCGCACAAAAGAGAATATGCGTGTTCCACCGTTATCGTGCTTATACCGATTTCGTCGGCAAGCAGTCTTTTTGAAGGAAGCTTACTGTTATATGAGAACGCTCCCGCTATGATATCATCTCTTATTTGCCTGTATATCTGCAAATAGATAGGGCGTTCTTCCTTTTTTATCGTGTAATTCATCTGGCTATATTATTTTTCTCCGTTCTGGATATTTTATATCGTCAGTTGATATTATATAATATTCTCAACAAAAAATCAAGGAGAAAATGAAAAATGCAAAAAAATACGAAGAAAAGAACGACATTATGGTTATGTACCACGGCTATGTTTATGGCTCTCAATGTGGCTATGAGCTCGTTCGGAGTTCCCGTGCCCGGCGGACATCTTTACATGAATGATATAGTTATATGTACCGCTTCGATTTTGTTAGACCCGTTTGCGGCGTTCATGGTAGGCGGAGTGGGAGCGTTTTTGGGCGACCTGCTCTTTTATCCCACGCCTATGTTTGTTTCGCTGGTTACACATGGAGTTCAGGCGATAGTTATTTCCGTCTTTTCGCACTATGTTTTGAAAAAACACCCCGTGATATCTTCGGGGATAGGTGTTGCGTTGGGCGCCGTGATCATGGTCGTCGGATATTCGCTCGGCAGAGCGTTTATTTACAGTACGCCCGAATATGCCGTTCTGAAATTGCCTTATCAAATT
>CAZFQJ010000044.1:0-12013 GCA_964520875.1 uncultured Lachnospiraceae bacterium | reverse complement strand
TTCCTACATTGGATATTGTGTAAAGTTTGCTATCACATCACGGAGGCACTTACTTTTCTTGAAAGAAAAGTAAGCAAAAGAACCTACTTTCTTGAAAGAAAGTAGGCAAAGAACTTCTTCTACATTGGTTATTGTGGAAGATTTGATATAATATCATTGAGGCATGTGCATTTTGTCCGATCAACAAGTAATAAATTTTGGACAGATAGGTATTGATTTTTGAAAAGATCTGTTGTATAATTAAAATGA
The DNA here is from genome assembly GCA_964520875.1 of uncultured Lachnospiraceae bacterium. Classification (GTDB taxonomy): domain Bacteria; phylum Bacillota; class Clostridia; order Oscillospirales; family CAG-272; genus SIG673. The sequence continues at coordinate 11,764 of CAZFQJ010000044.1, read as the reverse complement.
AAACAACAAATTCGAAACCGTTGAAAGGAGCTGAGAGGCTTGGCATATACGTTCAGAGGCGGCGTACATATAGACGACTGTAAATATACCGCGTCCGAAGCCATACAAAAGCTGCCGTCGCCGAAAAAGGTAACGGTCCCGCTTTCCCAGCATATAGGCGCGCCCTGCTCTCCCGTAGTGAGCGTAGGAGATACCGTCGACAAAGGACAGATAATAGGGGTAGTCGAGCAGGGACTCGGTTGTCCCGTGCACGCAACCGTTTCGGGAAAGGTAGTCGCTATCGACGAGGTCTGGACGCCCTCGGGAAGAAAGGTACGCAGGATAGTGATCGAAAGCGACGGCGAGGAAAGACTTTCTCCCGAGATAAGACCGGGAAAACTTGATCCGAACACCGTAACTCCCGAGCAATGCATAGAAGCCGTCAGGCTTGCCGGTATATCCGGAATGGGAGGAGCTACCTTCCCCACATACGCAAAGATATCCTCCGCTCTCGGCAAGGTCGAACATCTGATAATAAACTGCGCCGAATGCGAGCCGTACGTCACCGCCGATCACCGCTTGATACTTGAAGATACCGAAACGGTCATACTCGGACTGAGACTTCTCATGCGCGTATTCGGACTTAAAAGCGGAACGATAGCGATAGAAAACAACAAAATGGACGCTTTCGAAGCGCTTAAAAAAGCAAGCGGCGGAGACGAAGCGATAAGCATAAAGCTGCTTAAGACCAAATATCCGCAGGGAGACGAAAGACAGATCATATACGCCCTTACGGGTAAGGAGCTCAAAGCCGGAAAGCTTCCGGCGGATCTCGGCTGCGTCATATTCAACGTCGAGACCTGCTGCAACATCTACCGCGCGGTATACGAAGGCATGCCGCTGATAGAAAGAGTGGTAACGGTATCCGGCGACGCCGTGAACACTCCGAAAAACGTGCTTTCTCCGCTCGGCACGCCTATGTCTGAGCTTATAGAATTTTGCGGAGGCTTTAAAGAAAGACCCGCGAAGATAGTAATGGGCGGTCCCATGATGGGAGTCGCTCAATGGGATATCGGCGCTCCCGTTACCAAGGGAACCAACGGTATACTCGCGTTCACGGAAAAGACCGCGCACAGATACGAGGACCCTTACGCATGTCTGCACTGCGGAAAATGCGTAAGCGTCTGCCCGATGCATCTTACGCCGCTCTATCTCGCCCAGTTCGCCAAGAATTCCGACTACGAGATGTGCGAAAAATTCGGCATAATGAGTTGTGTTGAATGCGGAAGCTGCGCTTACATATGTCCCGGACATGTTCCGATAGTACAGTTCGTGCGTATGACCAAAGCAAAGATAAACGAAGAAAAACGCGCAAAGGCTTCGGCGCTCGCGGCGTCGGCGGCAAAAGCGGAGGCAAAGGAGGAAAAGACCAAATGAATACGACCGAAAACGAGCTTTTTTCTCTTTCCGCTTCGCCTCACATAAAGCACAAGAACACAACGTCCGTCATAATGCGGGACGTTCTGATAGCTCTTACGCCCGCCCTTTTGTGGTCGGTCGTCGTATTCGGATTCAGGGCGCTCCTTCTTACCCTGTTTTCCGTCGCTCTCTGTGTGTTTTTTGAAGCCGGATATCAAAAGCTCATGAAAAAGCCTATAACGGTATCCGATCTTTCCGCCGCGGTCACGGGCGTTCTGCTCGCGTTCAACGTTCCGTCAAGATGTGCATGGTGGGTGCTTATACCCGGCGCGTTCTTTGCGATAGTCATAGTAAAGCAGCTCTTCGGCGGCATAGGAAAAAACGTCGTTAATCCCGCTATCGCGGCGAGAGTCTTCATGTTCGTATCATGGCCGACTCAGATGACTCTGTTCACCGAGCCTGGAAGCGACGCGATATCCTCGGCAACTCCGCTTGCCGCAATGAAGGCAGGCTCTCTTCCGAAAGAAAGCCTTCTCGATATGTTCATAGGACGTACCCCGGGGTGTATAGGCGAGGTGTCGGCGCTGATGCTGCTGATAGGTCTTGCGTATCTTCTTATACGCCGCGTCATCACCTGGCACATACCCGTAGCGTTCGTCGGAACGGTCGCTCTCTTCTCGTTCATCTTCCCGCAGGCGGGTACAAATCTCGAATATCTCGCATACTCGGTGCTCTCCGGCGGAGTTCTGCTCGCCGCGGTATTCATGGCTACCGATTATACCACCTCTCCCGTGACCTCCAAGGGACGGCTGATATACGGCTTCGGCTGCGGACTCATAACCGTCGCCATACGTTTCCTCGGCGCATATTCGGAAGGCGCGTCGTTTGCCGTTATGATCATGAATCTGCTCGTATGGTACATAGACCGCTTAACGCTTCCGAAGCGATTCGGAGCGTGAAAGGAGGGACGGATATGAAAGTGGAAAAGAAAGACGTTCTGTATTTTCTGCGGCTGACCGCGGTGCTTTTGGTAATAACCACATTCGTTGCGGTGCTTTTGGCGTTCGTAAACGGAATAACCGCCCCCGTCATAGCCGCAAGCGAGGAAAAAGCGACGCTTGAAGCGATAAAAGAGCTTTTCCCTTCGGCAAGCGACCCGAAAACCGAGGAGTTAGCGACGACCGAGGAGATAGACGATCTCGACGCTCTTTATGTCGTTTCCGACGGAGACGAAAACGTCGGATTTTGCGCGATAGTCGTTCCGAAAGGATTTAAGGGCGAAGTAAAGCTCATGATCGGTATATCGGACGGCAAGGTCTGCGGAATACGCCTGCTGAGCCACGGCGAGACGATCGGCATAGGAGACAAGGCGCTGAGCGACGATTATTTCGAAAAGTTTAACGGTATTTACGTCGCGGGAAGCGACCCTACGGTGGACGTAGACGCGGTAAGTGGAGCGACATATACATCAAAGGCGATAAAGAACGGCGTCAAAGCCGCCCTCAAGGCGGTCGCGTACTGCGATCTCGGAAACGACGTTTCGGGATCTTAAGAAAGGAAGGTCTTAGGCTGACAAATGGATAGCACGAATAAAAAATACACCCTCCGTTCGGCTCTTTTGCAGTTAAAAGAGGGAATAATCGACCGAAACCCGACCTTCGTTCAGGTACTCGGTATGTGTCCGACTCTCGCGACCACCACGTCGGTCGTGAACGCGCTCGGTATGGGACTTGCCACTACCGCGGTGCTTGCGTTTTCAAATCTTTTTATCTCGCTTCTGCGTAAATTTATCCCGAAACAGGTACGTATAGCCGCATACATAGTGATAATCTCGGGATTTGTTACCGCGGTCGAAATGCTGATGAAGGCGTATCTTCCCGAGCTTAACGAATCGCTCGGAGTATTCATATCGCTGATAGTGGTAAACTGTATAATACTTGCCCGAGCCGAAGCATTCGCTTCGAAGAACAAGCCCCTGCCGTCATTTGTCGACGGTATCTCCATGGGACTCGGATTTACCGCGGCCCTGTCTCTCCTTGCGTTCGTGCGCGAGCTGATAGGCGCAGGCTCCGTGTTCGGTATAACCGTCATCTCTCAGCCCGCAAGGCTCTTTATAATGCCTGCGGGAGCGTTCATAACGCTCGGAGCCCTTATAGCTCTTGTAAATTACATAAAGGCGCGCACCTCCGAGGCAAAGCGGCGTAAGGCGGCGGAAGTTCCGCCTGCGGAATCCGTCGCAGACGGAGCGGAAGTCGCCGAAAAGGAACAGACTGAGAAAACGGAGGTGCCCGTAAATTGAAAGAGATACTCATACTCATGTTCTCTGCGGTATTCATAGAGAACTTCATATTCGCTAAATTCTACGGTTGCTGCCCCTTCCTCGGAGTTTCCGAAAATCCCTCTACTGCGCTCGGCATGGGCATGGCGGTCACATTCGTCATGACGATATCGTCCGCCGCAACTTGGCTCGTCTATACATATGTGCTCGTCCCCTTCTCGCTCGAATACCTTAAGACGATAGCCTTCATATTGGTCATAGCGGGTCTGGTACAGTTTATAGAGATGTTCCTTCATCGCTTTGTACCGACGCTTTATAGCTCTCTCGGAATATTCCTTCCCCTGATAACAACGAACTGCGCCGTGCTCGGCTCGTCGCTCGTAAACATAAATAACGGCTATAACTTCATACAGTCCGTCGCCTTCGGCTTTTCCGCGGCGATAGGCTTTACCATGGCGATAGTAATATTCGCCGGAGTCAGAGTCCGTCTGCAATTTGCCGAGCCTCCGAAGTCCTTTAGGGGCATGCCGATAGCTCTCGTTACGGCGGGGCTGATCGCCATGGCTTTTATGGGATTTTCCGGAATGTCGATAGCGTAAATATCGGATCTGAAAAAATTCGTTGATTGTTTGTGCGTCTGCCTATGGCAGCGGAACGGAGATTAAAATGGATTATATGAATATTATTTGGGCGGCGGTGATGTTCGCCGTTCTCGGAGGCGCAATAGGACTTTTGCTCGCTCTTGCCTCAAAGGCGTTTGCCGTACCCGTCGATGAGAAAGCCGAAAAGATAGCCGAGATACTTCCCGGGGCAAACTGCGGCGGTTGCGGATATTCAGGTTGCGCCGCGCTTGCCGACGCCATATCAAAGGGCGAGGCAAAGCCCGGCGCATGTACCGTCGGCGGAGAAGAGGTCGCGCGCAAGACCGCCGAGATAATGGGTATAAAAGCGGAAAAGACAATGCGTATGAGAGCGCAGGTGATGTGCAGCGGAACGTCCTCGGTCGCCAAAAAGAAGTACGATTACGAGGGTATAAAGGACTGTACCGCCGCTATCCAGCTCGGCGGCGGAAGCAAGCTCTGCCCGAACGGTTGTATCGGTCTCGGAACATGCGCTTCGAAATGCCCGTTCGGCGCCATACAGGTAAAAGACGGGGTGGCTTCCGTGGATTATAACAAGTGCAAGGGCTGCGGAGTCTGCGTTGCGAGCTGCCCGAAGCACATAATAAAGCTCGTCCCGTTCGAAAGCAAGGTCTGGGTCGGTTGCATGTCGGTGGACAAAGGCGCCGTGACCCGTTCGTACTGCGACGCCGGTTGTATAAGCTGCAAGCTCTGCGAAAAGACCTGCAAGTACGGAGCGATAAGCGTAAAGGATTTCGTCGCGTCGATAGATTACTCAAAATGCGTCGGTTGCGGCGAATGTGCGGCTAAATGTCCGCGCAAGATCATTCATTTTTCAAAGGTCTGACGATGTCCGAAAACGTAAATATTTTTGAAAAGACCTGCCGTATATTCGGCGCGGTACCGATCGACGTAAGAACCGGTATAGAGATATGCGAAAACGACGTTGTCATAGCAGCCGACGGCGGATTCGACACGCTCGATAAGCTCGGCATAAAAGCAGACATAATTCTCGGGGATTTCGATTCCGTTCGCGAATTCAAGCTTGTAAGCGAATCGGGCAAAAGCACGGAGATATTAAGATATCCGCCGGAAAAGGACGATACCGACACCATGCTCGCGGTAAAGCTGGGGCTTTCTCGGGGATATAGGAGCTTTGCGCTCTACGGTTGTCTCGGAGGAGAACGGATAGATCACAGTATAGCGACCATTCAAACGCTTGCTTTCATAACCGAAAACGGCGCAAAAGGCACCGTTTACCATAATGACGCCCGTATAACGGCGATCCGCGACGGCGAGCTTATATTGAAAAACGATCTTAGCGGTTATCTTTCAGTATTCGCGTTCGGCGGGGAAGCCTACGGAGTAACGCTTGAAAACGTCAAATATACGCTTAACGACGCGCTCCTGACGCCGAGCCTTCCTGTCGGCACATCGAATGAATTCATTAAAGGAAAGAGCGCGTATATCCGCGTAAAAAAAGGAACGCTCCTCATAGTATGGAGGACGTCCGATAGCAAAGGACAAGAGATATGACTGTAACCGAAATAAACGGAGCTAACCTCGCATACCTCGGAGACGCCGTAATGGAGCTTCTCGTAAGAAAGAAGCTGGTGCTTCTCGGAGGTAAGCTCGGGGATATAAACAAGACGGCGGACGGGTACGTAAGAGCCGAAAACCAAAGCAAAGCGGCGGACAGGTTAAGGGACGTGCTTACCGAGGAAGAGCTTGCCGTATACAAGCGCGGAAGGAACGTTCACGTAAATTCCGTTCCCAAGCACGCAACGGAAAGAGAATACAAAAAGGCGACCGGGCTTGAAGCGTTGTTCGGATATCTATACTTAAAAAACGAGGAAGCGCGGATAAACGAGCTTTTCGATCTGGGGTTTTTCGCCAAAGACTCCGAAAACGGAAAATAACTTAAAAGCTCCGTGCACGAAAAATACGTGCACGGAGCTTTTTTTGCCGATATTGCGCGAATTTTTCCGATATATATTGCAATTTATAAATATTTATGTTATAATTGTTCGTATTGTTTTAACAAAACCAAAAGAACGAAAGGATCACCGCCAAATGGATAATTTTCTTTCCGCCCTGTTAAAAGGTATCAATTTCATAAACGATAACATACTTTGGGGCATACCGATGATACTTGCGATCCTCTGCACCGGAATACTGCTTACCCTTCGCACGAGAGCCTTGCAGGTCAGAAAATTCGGAAAAGCTTTTTCGACTACCATAGTTCCCACATTCAAGAAAATGGGAAAAAAGGATAAAAAAAGCTCCGACGGAGCAAACACCATATCTCAGTTTGAGGCGTTTTCCGCCGCTATCTCCGGAACGGTAGGCACCGGAAACATAGTCGGAGTAACGAGCGCTATCATCTCGGGAGGACCCGGCGCCGTATTTTGGATGTGGGTGTCCGCGTTCTTCGGACTTATGACCAAATATTCCGAGAACGTGCTCGGACTTTACTTCCGCAAAAGAGACAAGGACGGAAACATATCGGGCGGACCGATGTATTACATATCCGGCGGCCTCGGGCTTAAATGGCTCGGAATGATATTCGCCGTATGTTGTATGCTTGCCGCGGTCGGTATGGGAATGGTTCAGGCAAATTCCATTTCCGGCACGCTTCAAAGCTCTATCGGCGGAAGCGACAAAAGCGTCAGAAACATCGTCAGCATAGTCGTTGCGGCAGTCGTGGTTATTCTCACCGCTTTGATAGTCATAGGCGGTATAAAGAGAATAGGTAAGGTCGCTTCTCTCATAGTGCCCTTCATGACCGTCCTCTTCATCGTAATGGCGCTCACTATAATATTCACGAACTTCACCGCCATTCCGACCGCGTTCGCTCTTATCTTCAAGGGTGCGTTCAGCTTCAAGTCCGTTGTCGGCGGTATACTCGGATATACCATAATGATGTCCATGCGTTACGGCTTTGCAAGAGGCATCTTCTCAAACGAAGCGGGTCTCGGCTCTTCCGTTATAGCACATTCCGCTTCCGAAACGAAAGAACCGGTAAGACAGGGTCTTTGGGGTATCTTTGAGGTATTCTTCGATACCTTCGTCATCTGCACTCTTACGGCGATAACGCTCCTTACCACGAGCATAAAGACCGGAAAGTACGATTTTACCGATATAGCCGGAAACGCAGCGGCTGGTCTCAACAAAAACACCGTCGCAATGTTCGCTTTCACAGAGCGCTTCGGCACCGTCGGCTCGGTTGTGTTCTCCATAGTCCTTCCTCTCTTTGCATTCACGACCATACTCGCATGGGCGTACTACGGAGAAAAGGCAATCGAATATCTTGCCGGCAAGGGAAGCAAGATCGCGGCAAACATCTTCAAGGTCCTTTACGTCGGACTCCTTGCGGTGGGCGCGCTCGTAAGCTCCGACCTTGTCTGGGCGCTTGACGACATGTTCAACGCCATGATGGCATTACCGAACCTTATCGCGCTGATACTCATGAGCGGTCTTATAGTAAAGATCTCAAAGAACTACTTCGATCGCAAAAAGGGACTTGACGTAGAACCTATGCTCTCGGCGTACCCCGAGCTCAATGCGGAGCTTGCCTCAAAGCTTACGGACGAGGATTGACGATACTTCGTTTCTTTTTCCTTCTTCATACTCCTCTATCATTGTAGGGCGTGGGGCTTGCATTCTTCGAATGCTTGCTCCCGTCGACGATTCCTCCCTGTCATTCTGTGCGGGCGGATAGGTTATCGGAGAATAACGGTAACAAAAACAAAAAATATCGGCAGAGAATGCTCTCCGCCGATATTTTTTATTCTTTACATTATGAGTACGCCATTACCATCATCTGCGTAAGCGCGCACGCTTCGCGTATCGAACAACCCTCAAGCGGCTTTCCGGTAAGGAACTGAACGATAGGCAGGGGCTTATCCTCTCCGATCTCTACCTCGACGAGCTCTCCGTTCGTTTTCTCGGTGCGCTTCCATACCTTATTATCTTCCATACGCACGTAACCGTTTTCTCCGTGCACCTCGAACACCACGGGCGAACAGTTCGAAACGAAGCCCGTCTCGTTTACCGCAACCGCGCCGTTTGCAAAGCTCATGACGGTGACCGCGTTATCCTCTACTCCGTCCGTATTCTTTAATGCCGCGTTTTTATTTTCGCAGCTCACGGTGAACGCCGAATGAGCTTCGATCGGAGTTCCGAGTATCCATTCGGTAAGGTACATTCCGTGCGCTCCGAGGTCTATCATAGCGCCGCCGCCGCATTGCTCCGCGTTATAGAAATGCTTCGGGAGCCAGTCTCTCGTGCTTCCGGAATGGCAATTACGGAAGCGCACGTAGTTGATCTTTCCGAGCTCTCCGCTCGAAGCGATCTCCTTGACCGCTATACGTGAGGCAAGATACTTCTGGAACAGAGAGATCGTAAGATCCACGCCGTTTTCTTTAAGAGCCTCTTCTATACGCTCACAGTCCTCGTTTGTAAGAGCGAGGACCTTTTCCGTAAATATCCGCTTCTTCGCTTTTGCTATACGGATTATGTCCTCCGTGTGATCCGAGGTCGCGGAACAAACTATGACGCCTTCGGCGTCCGAGGAAAGAAGCTCCTCCGGAGTCGCGAATCTCGGAATGTCGAATTGCTCGGCAAATCCCTTTGCGATATCGTCGTCTCTTTCGTAGAAGCCGACGACCTCGCCAAACTTAAGCGCATGCTTTGTATAATCGCTTGCATGGACATGCCATGCTCCGAAAATCGCTACCTTCATTTGAAATACACCGGCTTTCCCGTTTTGGAGGACTCGTATATAGCCTCCAAGATCTCGGATACGACGAGAGCCTGCTCGGGAAGTACCACAGGCGCGGTATCGTCCACTATCGAACGTATCCAGTTCGCCGCTTCGACCTCCGCGGGAGTTCCGGAAGCGCCGTCGTAGAACGCGACTCCGCCGGACGCCGTATTGACGACCGTGTCGGTCTGACGGTCGAATTCGACCTTATTTATCTTCAAAACGTTGTTCTTTATCTGGAGTCCCTCGCGGCTTCCGCAAAGCACGCAGCTGCCCTCTTCGATAGGCTCTGCGGTATTGAGCGCCCAGCTCGTTTCAAGCATTATGGTAGCGCCGTTCTTCATACGTATGAAGGCGCATGCCGACTCTTCAAGCGGCGTAGTGCTGACGCCGTTGTCTCCCCAGATGTTTCCGGCTTCCGGGTGCTCAAGCTTCTTATGAGTCTTTCCCACGACCATTTCCGGCTCGTAATTGTTCATAAGATAAAGAGTAAGGTCAAGACTGTGCGTAGCTATATCGATGATCGGACCGCCGCCCTGCTCCTCCTCGTTAAGGAACACGCCCCAGTTAGGCGTTCCGCGACGGCGGAGCGCAAGACAGTTCGCGTAATATATCTCGCCGAGCGCGCCGGACTCTATGTACTTCTTGGCATATATACTCTGTGCCTTCTGTCTGTGCTGATAACCTATCGTCAGCTTCTTTCCGGTAGCCTTTGCCGCTTCGTACATTCTTCTTGCGTCCGCGGCGGTCTTTGCCATGGGCTTTTCGCACATGACGTGCTTTCCGGCGTACAACGCGTCGATGGATATATCCGCGTGCTCGCGGTTCGGAGTAAGGACGTGGACCACCTCTATTTCGGGATCCTTAAGCAGCTCCTTATAATCCGTATACACCTTTGCGTCCGGAGCTCCGAACTTTTCCTTCGCTTTTTCCGCACGCTCGATAACGAGGTCGCAGAAGGCGACCATTCTCACGTTTGCGATCTTGGAAAGAGCGGGCATGTGCTTTCCATTTGCGATACCGCCGCAACCGATGATACCTATTTTCACTATTCTGTCCATTTTTGTTTCTCCTTTCGAATCTTCGGATAAAGATCTTTAAGATCTGTAATTTTATTATAGACAAACGCGAAAGGATATGCTATAATAGAATTGCCGAAAAATATAAAAAATTTGTCATACAATATATATTCACGGGAGACTTACGGAGATGAAGAATGATATCAGACGGGAAAAGCCGCGCGAGATCGGCGAGGAGACGGAATTCTTCTTGCAGAAAAACGCTCCCCTTACGTCGGCGTTCACGGCGCATATACATAGCGCGGTAGAACTGTTATACATAATGGAAGGAAGCTATGTCATAAGCTTGGACGACGTTCGGTACGAGGTAGAGGAAGGAGATCTTATCTTGTTCTGCTCCGGCGCGATACATCACGGCGCGGCAAGGGAGATGCCGAAGAACAGTTATTACGTCATAAAGATCCCGCCGTCTGTCTTCATCGACTTTTCGAAGCGCGAGGGAGTCAAAGCGGCTATGCGTTTTTCCGTCAACCACGCTTCAAGACGTTGCCTTTGGCGCAAGAGCGAGCTTGACGCAAGCGAGATCGGAAACGTGCTTAAAAGTCTCGTTTGCGAGTACGAGGAGCAACGCTACGCCGCGGAGATCGCCATGCGCCTGAAGATGATCGAGCTGCTTCTCGCCATAATGCGCGAGGACGTCTCCTCCGCCGCGGACGAGGCGCTCAGCGACCGCGTCTCCGAACAGATATACGACGTTATGAATACCGTCTCGCGTCATTACGCCGAAGATATAGACGAAAAGGCTCTGGCTCGCGAGCACGGTATGAGCTACTGCTATTTTTCAAGGAGCTTCAAGCGCGTAACCGGAATGACGTTCAAGAGCTACCTGAACCGTATACGGATAAGCAAGGCGGAACGGCTGCTTTTCAAGAACGACAGTACGATAAGCGAGGTAGCCTCGGCGTGCGGATACAATAGCGTTTCGTATTTCATCAGCGTATACAGATCCCTTACCGGAAAAACTCCGTATCGCGCGGTCAAGACGAAGGCGCCGTAAAGACAAACGACCTCCGGCATCAATGCCGGAGGTCATTTTATAAGTAATTTGCGATATTATTCTCCGAGTCTTGCGAGAAGCTCTTTTCTGCGAGCCTCGTTCTCTTCGCCCGGCTTACCGAGAAGAGCGTACATGTTCTTCTTGTAGCCTTCGACTCCGGGCTGATTGAACGGGTTGACTCCGAGCATATAGCCGGAGATCGCGCACGCCATTTCAAAGAAGTATACCATGTATCCGAAGTCGTATTCAGACTTACTGTCAAGCTCAAGAACTATGTTCGGTACTCCGCCATCGCAGTGCGCGAGCGCCGTGGCGCGGAACGCCTCGCGATTGACGTCGTTAAGCGCCTTACCGGCGATGAAGTTAAGACCGTCAAGGTTAGCTTCGTCATTCGGAACACGGCTCTTCGCTCCCGTATCCTTTATATCGACTACGGTCTCAAATATGTTTCTCTGTCCCTCTTGGATCATCTGACCCATTGAGTGAAGGTCGGTCGAGAATATGACGGACGCGGGGAATATTCCCTTATTGTCCTTGCCCTCGCTCTCGCCGTAGAGCTGCTTCCACCATTCGGCGGTCATCGTAAAGAAGCTATGGTAGCAGGCGAGTATCTCTATAGCCTTGCCC
>CAZFQJ010000043.1:0-12114 GCA_964520875.1 uncultured Lachnospiraceae bacterium | reverse complement strand
GCGGAATACCTATTCTTCCGAGCTTTCCGGGCTTTGATTCAAGAGAATTAAGGAGTCCGAGCTTATACTCATAGAGATCGAGCGCTTCGCCTTGATCCTTCTTTCCGGACACCGGCGTATCGCATCTGTTACCGGCTATGAACTTTCCGGTGCTCTTTCCGTCTATGTAGAAGGTATTTACGGTAAGCTTACAGTTATTGGTGCAGCCTTTACAGGTAACGGCTTTCACATCGTGTTCAAAGCCCTCAAGCGCCTTTGCGGTAATGAGCGTGCTTTCCTTCGGAGCGTTCTCCATGGCGTACAAAGCCGCTCCGTATGCTCCCATAAGACCGGCTATATCCGGTCTTACGACGTCCATTCCTATCTCTTTTTCAAACGCACGAAGCACCGCGTCGTTAAAGAATGTGCCGCCCTGAACGACTATGTGCTTACCGAGAGATACGGAAGCTTCCTTTGTGGTTGCGCGAATGACCTTATAGAGAGCGTTCTTGACGACGGACATGGAAAGTCCCGCCGAGATATTCTCTACCGTCGCGCCGTCCTTTTGCGCCTGCTTTACCGATGAGTTCATGAAAACGGTACAACGGGAACCGAGATCGACCGGTGCGTCGGCGAAGAGTCCGAGCTTTGCAAAATCTGCTATATCGTATTTAAGCGCTCCGGCAAACGTCTGCAAGAACGAGCCGCAACCGGACGAGCAAGCCTCGTTTAAGAATATGTTATCTATCGTGCCGTTGGCTATCTTAAAGCATTTTATATCCTGACCGCCTATATCGAGTATGAAATCGACATCGGGCTTAAAATGCTTTGCGGCGTAGAAGTGAGCTACCGTTTCAACGGTAGAGGTATCGAGACCAAACGCGTTCTTTATTATCTCTTCTCCATAGCCCGTCGAAGCGGACGAGGCTATATGAAGAGACGGATATTTTTCATAAAACTCCTTCAAAAACTTGCGAACTAGCGGAACGGGATTGCCGCTGTTGGGCATATAAACGGAGGAAAGAAGTCTGCCTTCGTCGTCTATGACCGCGCACTTAAGCGTTGTGGATCCGGCGTCTATACCGAGATACACGTCTCCCGTCGTATTTTCGGGATCGCCTCTTTCGACCTTATCTCTTCCGTGCCTTTCGAGAAACTCCTCGTATTCCTTTTCATCGGCAAACAGCGGAGAAACGGATTTGTAAGTTCCTTTATGCTTTCTGCACGCTATCGCGTTCATTATGTCGTTTACGGTATAGCTCTTATCCTTGGGAGCGAGAGCCGCGCCCATTGCAACGAAGCAGAGCGAATTTTCGGGACAGGTGCCTTTTATCTTAAGAGTCGAATCGAACGCCGCTCTTAACTGAGAATGGAACGTCAGAGGTCCGCCGAGATAGAGCACGTTGCCCTTTATCTGTCTGCCCTGGGCAAGACCGGCTACCGTTTGGTTTACCACGGCGTAAAAGATCGAAGCGGAGATATCAGGTATCCTCGCTCCCTGGTTCAAAAGGGGTTGTATATCGCTCTTTGCAAAAACTCCGCACCTTGAAGCTATGACGTATATCTTTTCGTAAGATTTAGCCTGCTCCTCCATTTCGTCGGGCGTTATACCGAGAAGAGTCGCCATTTGGTCTATGAAAGCTCCCGTGCCCCCGGCACACGAGCCGTTCATTCTTACCTCAAGCTCCTTTTCGCCGCTGTCCTCTCCCGTAAGGAAAAGGATCTTCGCGTCCTCGCCGCCAAGCTCTATAACGGCGTCGGTCTCGGGACAGTAACGCATTACCGCCGTTCTCGTCGCATAGACCTCTTGAACGAACGGAAGTCCCGAATCCTCCGCAAAGCCCATTCCGGCGGAACCTGATATACATATTCCGACCTCATCGTCAGATGTAAGTTCGAATTTTTCTTTTATTTTTTCTATGAGCGCGGTAGCCTTCGGAGGTATCTGAGAAAAGTGTCTCTCGTAAGAGCTGAAAAGCAATTTTCCGTTCTCGTCAAGCACTGCGCTTTTGATCGTTGTCGATCCGATATCGAGTCCTATATTCAGCATATGGTTTAACCGTGACCTTTCTTATGCTTACGCTCGGCAGAGTGCAGCCGCATGCGGCTGCCTACCTTCCGTTATTTTATAATTATATCGCCAAAAAGTGTATTTGATGTGAATATAATTTAAATATTAATCAGACATATTTCAACCGAAAAAGACACCGAATGTAAGTCCGGTGTCTTTTAGCCTTATATATCCGCGTCTGCGAGATACTTACTGCCGTTATCGGCAATGTATACCTTTCTTGCGGCAATGTTATCTCCGAGCAGAGTATCGAATATTTCGGCGGTCTCGGCGGCGTCTGCCTCCGTGACCTTTATAAGCCGTCTCGTGGCGGGGTTCATGGTCGTCTGCCACATCATATCCGGCTCGTTCTCGCCCAGACCCTTCGAGCGCTGGATAGTATATTTCTGATCTCCGATATCCTTCAATATCTTGAGCTTTTCCCGTTCGTCGTAGGCAAAGTATATCTTATCCTTCACGGTGATCTCAAAGAGCGGAGATTCGGCTATAAATATCTTATCCATAGGTATGAGCGATGGCAACAGTCTGTATATGAGAGTGAGCAACAGGGTTCTTATCTGAAATCCGTCCTCATCCGCATCGGTACAAAGTATGATCTTGCTCCAACGAAGAGCCGACGGGTCAAAACGCGGTATATCGCCCTTTATCTTCTTGTCGACCTCCACTCCGCAGCCTATGACTCTTATGAGATCCGTTATTATATCGCTTGAAAAGATCTTGTCATAAGAGCTTTTAAGACAGTTGAGAGTCTTACCTCTTACGGGGATTATAGCCTGAAATTCGGCGTTTCTCGCGAGCTTACACGACGACATAGCCGAATCCCCCTCAACGATGTAAAGCTCTCTTTTTTCAGGGTCCTTTGATTTGCACCCGACGAACTTTTCGACTCTGTTCGCTATATCTACCTTACCGGTAAGCTTCTTTTTGATGTCTATCCTCGCGCTCTCCGCTTGCTCGCGGCTGCGTTTGTTGATAAGCACCTGATTTATAAAGCGTTCCGCCTCCATAGGATTCTCGGTGAAATATATCTCCAGATTCTTCTTGAAGAAGGCGATCATTTCGTCACGTATAAACTTATTCGATATTGCTTTTTTCGTCTGATTTTCGTAAGAGATTATATTCGAAAAGCAGTTCGTTACGAGGACTATACAGTCAAGAATATCCTTGTAAACGGGCTTGCTCTCGTTTTTTGTGTATTTACTGTTATCGCGGCAGTACTTATCCACGGCGTATACGAATGCGGTCTGTACCGCTTTTTCCGGAGAACCGCCGTGTTCGAGATAGCTTGAATTGTGGTAATATTCTATCGCGTTCTTATGCGCGCTTATGCAAAACGCTACCGACATCTTCAGAGTATAGCTTTCCTCACCGGAGGCTATATCGGATCCGTCCTCGTCCGTCTCCTCCTCGCCGTCGTTTGAGCCTACGACCTTACCGCTTACGGTCTCCTCCCAATATACGGGTGCGGTTATCGTATTTTCGCCCGCTATCTCTTTGACATAATCGGTGATACCGTTCTCGTATATATACTCTTCTTCCGAGAATTTACCGTCTTCCTCCTGCCACCTTAAACGGAACTTTATTCCGCTGTTTACCACCGCCTGACGGCGAAGTATGTCGGAAAAACGCTCTCTTTTAATTCTAATGGAAGTGAATATCCTGTTATCCGGCTTCCAATGTATGACGGTACCGCTTCTCTTCTCGCCCTTTTCAAGCTCGCGCACCCTAAGCTCGGATACTGGCTCTCCTCCGGCAAAATCTATCTCCGAAAGCTTTCCGCCGTTGTACGAACGCACATGCATGAACTCCGACGCATACTGCGTGGCGCAAGCGCCGAGTCCGTTCGTTCCGAGCGAATACTCATACATCGCGCTATCCTTCGAAGATTTATACTTTCCTCCGGCATAAAGCTCGCAGAATATCAGATCCCAGTTATATCTTCCCTCTTTTTCGTTGTAACCGAGAGGAACTCCGCGTCCGTAGTCCTCCACCTCTATCGAACGGTCGGTATATGCGGTAACATTGATGACCTTACCGAATCCCGCTCTTGCCTCGTCGACCGCGTTCGACAGTATTTCAAAAAATGCGTGGATACAACCTTCAAGATCCTTTGAGCCGAATATTACCTCCGGCTTTTCGCGTACTCTTTCCGCACCTTTAAGACTGCTTATACTGTGGTTGCCGTACTCCGGATCAGTATTTTCTTTCTGCATTTTCCTCGTCCTTTCAAACGTTTATCAGTTAATTTTACACTCAAAAAGCATTTTTGTCAAGCGGTAAGTTGTAAATTTAATATTTTCGGGAATAATTTTACCCCTCTTCACCCAAAATAAACCGAAACACAGTATCCGAGCAAGGAGGAACGTAAAAAAATTGAAAATGCCTTGTCCCGACGAAAGACTCTCTTCATCGACGTATGCGGGATACCTGATCCGAAAGCTGCGCGGAGGCGGCGTTTGGAACACCGTGACCGGAATATACCGAAAAATACGAAAGTTCAATTTTATTTCAAGGATCGTGCGAACGTTTGCGCTTGTGATCTCGCTCCTCGAAAAAAGCGCTTTGCTCCTTCTTGCGGTCTCTTTTCTCTTCGTGCTTTTTCCGGCGATATCGGTCTTCGCCGTATTATTTTCGGCTTTTTGCATATTTCGATACATGAGCCTACACAAGACCGTAAAAAATTGGATATACGGCGCCGAGCGCGCCTCCGTATACCTGACTTCGGAAAAATGCTACGGCAAGACCCGCAAACCGTTATTTCTGAGATGCGCTTCCGAAGAAGCGGCGTCATACGATCACCCCGTCATAGTCGTTTGCTCGGACCGTATTCTCTCGGCAAAATGGTACGGTCTGAACCTTCTCACGGTACGTCCGGACTACTTTTTTATCCTCAAAAGCCACTATTTCAGACATTTTTCTGGTAAAATCACCTATATTTCTTTATCTTGACATAAAATTTTGTGAACATTTTAAAAACTTTATAAATTAAGTATTGCAATCTCGGAATTTTTGTTGTATGATTAGAATATACTCTGAATTTGAATAAATTTTTCGGTAGCCGATCACGGTACGACACTAAAAGTGATTTTGGCGGAAAGGATATAAAAATGTTTTTCGATAACTACAACAACAATCAGTCTAACTCCTACACCCCCTTCGGAACAGGCACTCCCGCGGTTCCCCACGCTCCCGTTCAGCAGGCGAGACCCGAGTATGCTCAGAACGTTCAGAACGTAAACGACAACATCGAAGAAGAAGACGACGGAATCGAAGGTTGGGACGATAATCTTGACGAATTTGCTCAGAAGATAAATATAAAAGTATTCGGAGTCGGCGGCGGCGGAAACAACGCGGTAAACCGTATGTTCCTCAGCGGCGACAAGAGCGCGGAAATGGTAGTGGTCAACACCGATATTCCCGTTCTTCGCAGTTCTCCCGTAAAGCATAAGATCGCGATAGGTAAGATGACCACGAGAGGTCACGGAGCCGGAGCTAATCCCGAAAGCGGAAAGAGAGCCGCGGAGGAGTCTATCGATCTCATCAAGAAGAAGCTCGAAGGCGTAGATATGCTCTACATAACCGCAGGTATGGGCGGCGGAACCGGAACCGGTGCTTCTCCCGTTATAGCCAAGGCGGCAAAGGAAATGGATATCCTTACCGTAGCGGTAGTTACGAAGCCCTTCGAATTCGAAGGCGAATCCCGTATGGCGGCGGCAGAAGACGGTATCAACCAGCTCCGTCAGAACGTTGACGCGGTAATAGTAGTTCCCAACGAGCGTCTTAATGCTCTTTCGGACAAGCCCCTTCCCGTATCCGAGGCGTTCAAAGCCGCGGACGATATACTCATCAAGGGCGTTCAGAGCATCTGCAGCCTTATAAACGACGAAAGCTACATAAACCTTGACTTTGCCGACGTTACCACCATTCTCAAGAATTCCGGCGACGCTCATATCGGAGTCGGTATAGCTTCCGGTGACAACAAGGCAATGCTCGCAGCCGAGCACGCAATAAACAGTCCTCTTCTTGAGACCTCTATCAAGGAAGCGGACGGCATGATCATAAGCATCATAGCCGACGAGAACGTCGCGCTCTCCGAGATAACCGAAGCCACCAATAGCATAAGAAAAGAAGCGGCTAAGAACGTTAAGATAATCTGGGGTCTTAAGTTCGATCCCAACATAGGCGACAAGATCGAAATAACCGTTATAGCCACGAGAAGCGGCGGGCTTCGCGATTATCCCATGAACAATAACGCTATCGAGGAAGAGCCGGTTATGCAGAACCCCGTAGTTCCCCCTGTTGCTCCCAATCCCGCGCCCGCCCCTCAGCAGAACGCGAGACCTATCCCCACGCCTGCGGCTGCCCCCGTTCACAATACAGCGCCCGCTCCTCAGCAGCAGCCTGTTACGGTGAAGCCTCAGGAGCCTAAGACCGCGGTACGTCCCGACACTCTTCTCTCCGATCTTGAATTCAAGTTCATTCAGAGCGTTGCGACAAAGAAGTTCGACCGCTGATAAGGTCTTATAAGCAAGAACAAACGCATTTCGGTGCGTAAAAACAACTCATGAGATAACGTCCGATCCCGTTGTTTTCTGCCGTAAAAGGTATTGAAATCTCACGGGATCGGATTTCTTTCGGAGGTAACATTCTGAACGATAACGCTAAGAGCACGCGCTCCGATATAACAAATCAACGGTTCGCAAAAGACATCCTGATCGTCATAATCCTCAGCGGCGTCATTGCCGTAGTCGTACTGTTTTGTTGTATCTTCAAAAGCGCTCACGGTTACATGCAAAGGATCGACGGAGACGGAAACGTCATAAAGTACTATCATATCGGCGGAGCACCGTATAACGGTCTTAGGTGCATAGACGGAAAGCTCTATGCCTTCGACGAGAACGGCGAGCCGTATGACGGACTTACCGAAATAAACGGAAAAGCTTACTACGCGGATCCTTCCGACGACCACGTTTTGAAAAAGAACGCCGACTTTGAGATCGACGGAAAAAAATATCATGCCGACAGTTACGGTAACGTAAGCGAAGCGTTAAGGACCGGGCTTTACAAAGCGCCGGACGGATACAGTTACTACTACACAGAGGACGGAAAAAAGGTATCCGCACGTTGGATCACATTAGACGGAAACGAATATTATTTTCAGCCCGTGACCGGACGAATGCTCGTCTCCGAATCGGCAGTTATAGACGGAGTCGGATACGTTTTCAACGAAAACGGTATTGCCTCTCTCTCCAATCGTTAAGGAATACGATAATGATTAAAGTAATACTCATAGACATAGACGACACTCTGCTCGACTTTCGTAAGTGTGCCGAGCAGGCTATAAGACAGACCTGTCTCGAACAGTCTGTTCCCTACTCCGATGAAATGCGTCTCGAATTTTTCGACACGACCGCCATGCTTTGGTCAATGATAGAAAAAGGAACGCTGACAAAGCCCGAGCTTTACAAGAAACGCTGGACTCTCATATTCTCAAAGCTGGGTATAGACTTTAACGGAGAGCTTTTCGACCAACTGTTCAGGACGAATTTCCGCCATGTGGCTATCCCGGTCGAAGGAGCAAAAGAAATGCTTGCGGACCTAAGCCGAAGCTACCGTCTTTTTGCCGCGAGCAACGCCTCTTACGATCAACAGATAGAACGTCTTACCAAAGCCGATCTCTTAAGTTACATAGAACAGGTATTTACCTCGGAAAGCGTCGGATACGTAAAACCGAGTAAAGAGTTTTTCGAACAATGCATGAAGGAGATAGGACATTACGAAAAAGACGAGATCCTCATGCTCGGAGATTCGCTCAGCGCCGATATAAGCGGCGGCAAGGCTTACGGTATAAAGACCTGTTATTTCGATCGCGGCTACGGCGCGGAAAATACATCTGATATCACCCCTGACATAACTGTCACAAGGCTATCCGAATTAAAAGAGCTGATAAGCAAGATATAAAAAATCTCGGTTTTGAACGTGTTAACGTTTAAAACCGAGATTTTAATTTGCGCTTTATTTTATCTTCAACGTTCTCATGGCGTTAAATATCGCTATTACGGAAACTCCTACGTCGGCGAATGCCGCTTCCCAAAGATTTGCGACTCCTAAAGCGCCGAGTATCATAAAGAACACCTTGATACCGAGAGCGAATACTATATTTTCTATAACTATCCGTTTCGTTGCTTTAGCTATCCTCAGCGCTTCCGCTATCTTATTCGGATCATCGTCCATGAGCACGACGTCCGCCGCTTCTATCGCCGCGTCAGCTCCCATAGCGCCCATGGCGATTCCGACGTCGGCTCTCATAAGGACCGGAGCGTCGTTTATACCGTCTCCGACGTATATGAGTTTGCCTTTACCGCGTTCTCCCGAAAGCAGTTCCTCAAGCTTTTCCACCTTATCCGCCGGCATAAGAGACGAATAATATCCGTCAAGTCCGACATTTTTCGCTATCTCTTTTGCACTCTCCTCGCGGTCTCCCGTGAGCATTATCGTTTTATCGACTCCGAGCTTCTTCAAGGCGCCAACCGCATCGGCACTCGACGGCTTTATCTCGTCCTTTACGACAAAGTGACCGAGCAATTTACCGTCGCGTCCTACGTATATCACGCTTCCCGAGGTAGCGACCGGCTCTGCCGAGATCCCGAGCTTTTCCATAAGCTTTATGTTACCTGCCGCGACCGTTTTACCGTCTATCACCGCGGTCACACCCATACCCGAATGCTCGCTTACGTCTATCGCCGCCGAAATTCCGACTCCGTCAAGCTCCTTTACACAGTACGAATACACGGCTCTCGCTATCGGATGATTGGAATTTTTTTCAACCGAAGCCGAGACCTTAAGTAGTTCTTCCTTAGTTGACTCCGCCAACACCGTTTCGCATACGGCAAACTCGCCTTTTGTGAGAGTTCCGGTCTTATCGAATACCGTCACGCTCGTCTCGGCAAGGGCTTCAAGATAGTTCGCACCCTTTATGAGTATTCCCTTCTTGGAAGCTGCGCCGAGTCCTCCGAAATAGGAGAGCGGAACGGATATGACCAAAGCGCACGGACAGGATATGACCAAGAATATGAGCGCTCTTCCGAGCCATTCAGAATAATCGCCCGTAATAAGCGAAGGTATGATAAAGAGGAGCAAAGCGCCGATCACGACTGCCGGCGTATAGACTCTCGCAAAACGGGTTATAAATTTATCCGTTTTTGCCTTTGCGGCGGACGCATTCTCAACGAGATCAAGTATCTTTGCCACTGTACTGTCCTCGTATCTCGCGGTTACCTCCACTTTTATCGTACCGGTAAGGTTTATACAACCGCTTATAGCCTTCATTCCGACGGAAAGCTCCTGCGGCAGGCTCTCTCCCGTAAGAGCCATATTGTTGACGCTCGTTTCGCCTTCCGTTACTATTCCGTCAAGCGCTATCTTCTCTCCGGCTCTTACTATGATCGTCTCGCCTATACGCACCTCCTCCGGAGATACTATCGTCTCTTTTCCTTCTCTTAAGACTCTCGCCTCATCGGGACAGACTTCGACAAGCGAAGAGATCGCTTGTCTGCTCTTTCCGACCGCTATGCTCTGGAAAAGCTCTCCCACCTGATAGAAGATCATTACGAACACCGCTTCCGGATATTCCGATATGATAAGCGCGCCTACCGTGGCTATACACATAAGGAAATTCTCATCAAGCAGCCGTCCGTAGCGTATATTGCTCGCGGCCTTGATAAGAACATCATATCCCGCGGTAAGATACGGGATCATGAATATAGCCAACTTCAGAGGTATCGGCATTTTGATCACAGAAGTTACTATACATGCCGTAACGAACATCACAACCGATACTATTATCCTTATAAGCAGCTTTTTATGTTTTCTTTTCATTTTCATTCACCGTTTACTTGACTATTATCTTGCAGTCCGGCTCTACCTTTCTGCATGCTTCCTTTGCCTTCGTCATTATTTCGTCTATCCTGCTCTCGTCCGCCTCTATCGTAAGCTTCTGTGCAAGAAACGCTATGCTTACGCTCTCGACTCCGTCTATTTTAGATATGGCCTTTTCCATTTTCGCCGCGCAATGAGCGCAGTCAAGCTCTTCGATCTTGTAAACGAATTTCATCATCTTATCTCCTCTTGTTTTTGTGTGTTGTTTTTACCGCCGTATCATTCGGAAATATGCTCCATAGCTTGACCGAGCATTGTGCTGACATGATCGTCGGCAAGCGAATAATAGAGCGTTTTCCCTTCTCTTCTGTACCGCACGAGATACGCCGAACGCAGTACCTTAAGCTGATGCGATACCGCAGATCCGGACATTCCGACCTTTGAAGCTATATCGCTTACGCAAAGCTCGCTTTTCATCAGCTCGTACATTATCTTCACTCTCGATATATCTCCGAACACTTTAAAAAGCTCCGCGGTCCTGTAAAGCTTGTCATCGCCGTTTTCCGTTTCCATATTTATAACTCTGTCTTTTTCCAAGCTTTCATCTCCCTTCAACATTTGAACACCTGAATAACTGTTCATGTGTTCATTATATCACGCGTCTCCGTATTTGTCAATAGTTTTTGAAATATTTTTCATTTTTTATCGTAAGATCATTTTTCGTCATTATTTTTATGTCAATTTGTTAAATAAATGTGAAATATATCCAAAACCCCTTGAATTTTCAAATAATGTGAGTAAAATATCATATAGCATTAGCACTTAGATACTTTGAGTGCTAAATATAAATCGGAGGTATTTGAAAATGAAGATCAAACCACTTGCTGACAGAGTTGTTATTAAAATGGAGGAAGCAGAAGAAACCACCAAAGGCGGAATAATACTCGCCGGAAACGCAAAGGAGAAGCCGCAGGTAGCAGAGGTCATCGCGGTAGGTCCCGGCGGAAATATCGACGGAAAAGAAGTAAAGATGACCGTTAAGGTCGGAGACAAGGTCTTAACGAGCAAGTATTCCGGAACCGAAGTAAAATGCGACGGTGAAGAATTCATAATAGTTAAGCAGAACGACATTCTTGCGATAGTCACAGAATGATCAAACACAAATAACGAAAGGATCTGATTTAAAATGGCAAAGGATATTATTTACGGAATTGAAGCAAGAAACGCTCTTCTCCGCGGCGTCGACAAGCTCGCCGACACGGTAAAGATCACTCTCGGTCCTAAGGGCAGAAACGTAGTTCTCGACAAAAAGTACGGCTCTCCCCTCATAACCAACGACGGCGTTTCGATAGCAAAGGAGATAGAGCTTGACGATCCCATGGAGAATATGGGCGCTCAGCTCGTAAAAGAGGTCGCCACAAAGACCAACGACGCCGCCGGAGACGGTACGACCACCGCTACTCTTCTCGCTCAGGCGTTCATACGCGCCGGAATGAAGAACGTTACCGCCGGAGCTAACCCCATGGTAATACGTAAGGGTATCCAGAAGGCAGTCGACTGCGCGGTAGAGGCTCTTAAGGAAAACTCCAAGAAGGTAAACGGAACGGAGGATATCGCAAGAGTAGGAACGATATCCGCCGGCGACGAAGTAATCGGTACTCTTATAGCGGACGCTATGAAGAAGGTAACCGCGGACGGCGTTATAACCGTTGAAGAGTCGAAGTCCGCCGAGACTTACTGCGAGGTAGTCGAAGGTATGCAGTTCGATCGCGGTTATATCTCTCCCTACATGGTAACGGATACCGACAAAATGGAAGCCGTTATCGACGACGCAATGATACTCATAACCGAGAAGAAGATATCCAACATTCAGGATATGCTTCCTCTCCTTGAGAGCATGATACAGGCAGGCATGAGCCACAAGCTCCTTATAATCGCAGAGGACGTTGAGGGCGAAGCGCTCACCACTCTTATTCTCAACAAGCTCAAGGGTGTATTCACCGCAGTTGCGGTCAAAGCTCCCGGCTTTGGCGACCGCAGAAAGGAAATGCTCCGCGATATAGCTATCCTTACCGGAGGAGAGGTCATCTCCGACGATCTCGGACTCGATCTTAAGAGTGCTAATATCCAGATGCTCGGACGCGCAAGACAGGTAAAGATCTCCAAGGAGAACACCATAATCGTCG
>CAZFQJ010000042.1:0-12127 GCA_964520875.1 uncultured Lachnospiraceae bacterium | reverse complement strand
GAGCTAAAGGTACTCATTAGTAACGGAAAATATTATAGCATAAAAAAACGCATTTGTCAATAGCTTTCAAGTAAAAATATTACTTTTCGCAAAATAAATTTTAGAGAAGATAACGCGATTCACCTATAACGCTGAAAAGCATAAACTGTAACAGACCGAATAAAACGGTACTTTTTTACGGGAGTGTTGCTATGGATAAAAACGGGCATGGCGGTATCTGGTTTGCCGCTATGAATACGGCAAACGGATTTAAAAGCTTTTTTCCCGATATATTCGGAGCGCTTGAACGTCTCTTTATAATCAAGGGCGGTCCCGGAACGGGAAAGAGCCGACTTATGAAGGAGATCGTTTCGGAAGCGGAAAAAAGGGGATGCGTAACGGAAAGATTTCTTTGTTCTTCCGATCCTTCTTCGCTTGACGGGATCATGATACCGAGTCTTTCGCTCGGCGTGATCGACGGTACCGCGCCGCATACTTACGAGGCAAGTTTTCCGGGCGCCAAAGAGAACATAATAGACCTCGGGGCTTTTTGGGATCGAAAAAAGCTTGCGGATAATTTTGAGATTATAGAAGGTATAGGCGGAGCAAAAAAAAGACTGTACGGCGCGATATACGGTTATCTGAGCGTGATACGTCGTTTTGACGACATGACATATTCCATGGCGGAAGCCGCGCTTGATAACGAAAAGCTGGAAAATGCGGTCAAGCGCACGGCGTATCACCTCGGAAACGGAAGTACGGCGGAGCATACGGTACGGATACGCTCGGCTATAAGCACGGACGGTGTTATAACTCTCGGAACTTACGCAAGAGCCGCCGAAAAACGCTTTGCCGTTCTTGACATATGCGGAATTTCGGGGATATTTATGAAAAAACTGCTTGCCGAAACCGATGTCAGAGGCTTAAAGGCTTACGTAAGCTATGATCCTTTCTTTCCGGAGTATCCGGACGCAGTATATTATCCCGAGCGCGATACTGCGTTCTATGTCGGAAGCGAAGGGGATTTCGAGGAAAGGACCATAAACATGCGCCGCTTTGTAAACGATATCAAGCTGAGACCTTATAAACCGCGCATAAGAGCCGCGGGCAGGCTTCGCGCATCGGTACTTTCCGAGCTTGAACACGACGCCGCCTCCGTCAAAAATCTGCATATCGAGCTTGAAAGGATATATTCCGAGGCTATGGATTTTTCGGCAAAGGAGAAATTTACAAAAGAGCTTATCAAGGAATTGTTCGCGGTAAAATAAAAACGCCTGCCGTTTTCCGCGCTCCGTTTTCGGAACGGAGCGCGGAAGATGCAGAACGTTATATTTTCACCTTATATCGAATTTCGGGTCGTTTGCAAACGGCTTTTTTGCCGTTATCATAAGTCTGTAACAACCGCTTATCTTGCTATCGAGCTTTATCAGGACCTTATCGGTTTCCGAGACGAAATCCATTGATTTTCCGTATGTAGCGCCGTTGAAGGGGCGTATTTGAAATTCGCAAGCCTCCGAAAGAGCGAAACCTACGGTGTCGAAATCGAATATTCCGCCGAACGAGATATATGCCGTTTTTCCGTCATCGGAAAGCTCTATCGATGAATTGCACCCCGAAGCGAGGTTTTGCTTTTCGATCACCGATCCTTCTTCCGTTATATCTTCAAAATAATGAAGCCCCAAACGCGCGATAACGGGAGAAGCGAGCGCATGCGTTATACTTAAGCGCAGATGCTTGTATCTTGCGCTCGGTATGCGTACCGCGCGCAGATGTCCGACCGAGGTCCCTTCAAAAAGAACGGTCGTTCCTTCTTCCGTAACGCTTTCGAGTTTAAAGCCCGTTATTCGTTCTCCGAGATTGATCACTTCTCCGAGAATGAAAACGTTTATCTCGTTTTCGCCGTCGAGAATGATATCTATCACGGGATCGAGACAGTCCTTTTCGGAGGCGTAGAAATTCATCTCGCCGTCAAGAACGGCCCGTTCGGGGGAAAGAGCGTCGCAAAGCACGCTGCTTGCCTTTAAAGAGGCGCCGGCGGCGTAGTTTACGGACAACATTTTCGAGATACATCTGTGAGAGAGGAGCGCGTTTTTTGCGTCCTTTTCATTTATGAGTCCGCGCCTGTCGGGAGGAAAATTAAGTAAGAGCATCGAATTTTTTCCGACGGAGTCGAACCAGATCTCGTTCAATTTCGAAGCGCTCTTGACATGCGCGTCCTGGTCCTCGTGATAGAACCAGCCCGGACGTATCGAAACGTCCGTTTCAGACGGAATATATCTTGAAGCGCCCGCTGTTCCGGTGTTTAGCTTTTCGGGAGTTTCACATGTGATATAAGAATCGTCTATGCAGGCAAAATGTGTATCTCCCGCTTTTCCGATCTCGTTTCCTACCCAACGGAAATCTATGTAAGGAGAAGCCCCCATAGAGCCGAATATCGCCGCTTTCGGTTGGTGCTCGCGTATTATGTAAGCCCAGCGTCCCCAATCGTAAACGGTCTCGGAGCTTCCCGCGCCGTCCCACCATACCTCGCTTATCTCTCCGTATCCGGTCATAAGCTCCGTAAGCTGATCGGCATAGTAGCTACTGTATTCCGGGCTTCCCCAATAAGGGGAGCTTCTGTCCCAGGGCGATATGTACACTCCGGCCTTTACGCCGTATTTACGGCAGGCGTCGGTGAATTCCTTTATAACGTCGCCTTTTCCGCCCTTATACGGACTGTTTTTTACCGAATGCTCGGTATAAGCCGACGGCCAAAGGCAGAATCCGTCGTGGTGCTTTGCGGTTATTATCGCAAGATCGAACCCCGCCGCCTTTATAGCTCTGATCCATTGTCCGATATCGAGATCCGTGGGTGAGAACGCCTTTTCCTTTTCCGTGCCGTCGCCCCATTCGGCATTTGTGAATGTGTTTACGCCGAAATGAAAGAACGCCTTTTTGTATTCGAAATGCTCCTTTTGACGTTCGTTTGGGATTGCGCCGAACGGAGAAAGACCGTATTTTTCATATACGTTCACGGGTGCTCCTCCTTAAACGTTGGTGATCCTCAGAGTTCTGTTGGGAAGCCATGAAGGCTCACCGAGAGTTATCAAGGGAGCGTTTTTCGGATCGTTTGAGCCTATGAGCGCTCTTTCGTCCGATGTGAAGAGCTTGTAGCGGTTTTGCGCGTAACAAACGACGGTAAAGACTTCTCCTTCTTCGGAGGTAACGAGGTATTCCTTATCCTCGGAAAGCGCAAGATATGCGCCGCTTTCCGTGCGTATTCTGAATTTGCTTTCGCCCGCGGCTTCGAGCGTAAAGCTTGCGGCGTTCTCGGTGCTTACGGCAAGCTTGTTATCCTCCGTTATCACGAAATAGAACGTGTAGGGAGAAGAATCCCAGAAGTTCGGGCAGGAGATATGAACGGAAGAAGAAAGATCCGTATACCAATAGTTCTTTGTGGGAAGCCAGACCGTTGTCATTGACTCCTCGTCCCATGTCTGACCGGCGGAAGCGTAATCGACCATTGTTATCTCGTTTCCGTTTGCTTCCTTTACGCCGACGCATATGTCGTGTTCGAAATCGGCTTTGTCCGAAAGCTCGCAGGGAACGTATCCGTCCTTATCGGGAGCGAATTTTACTATACTCTCTATGTTTCCTTCCAGACGTCTGTCACGTGCAAGCGCGATAGGTCCGCGGCGGAGCGAAACGTGATATCCGGAATTTTTGTCCTCGGGATCGGGAACCGCTTCCGTAAGCTTACATCTCATATCGAATTCGAGCGTGAGATAATCTTCCTTTTTCCAAGCTCTTGATACCTTGAGATAAGTGCCCGCTTCGGCAGATACCGCTTCTCCGTTGAACGAGACAAGCGTCTTTTCGGACCATGCGGGGATCCTTACGTATAACGAAAGCTCTTCCTCGGAGTCCGTTTCTACCGTTATGTTAACGTTTCCGTCGAGCGGATATTCGGTTTCCGTTTTTATCAAAGCGCGAAGCCCGTTCGGGGTTATGACATCGTATTTTGCGTTTGCGAAAAGGTTTATCGCCGCGCCGTCGTTTGTAAGAGTCAAGGCGCTCATGCCTATAAGTCCGGTTCCCGCCGCGCCGATACAAGCGCAACAACCGTAGAACGTGCCGTCCGCCATTATCTGCTTTCCGCCTATGCCGCGCAGACGTGTGTTGAAGAGAAGGGGACTGTAACTGTCAAACGGAAGATCTCCGTTTCGCTTGTCTTTTTTGAAGTTTATCGCACCTAAGAGCGCATTGTATATCGATTTTTCCATTTCGTCCGCGTATTTGGGATCACCCGTAAGGCAGAGAAGCTGGAAGCAGAATTTCATCCATGTGACCGTTACGCAGGTCTCCTGAAGTACGCCGTTGTATTCCGTGTTCGTCTGACGTACCAGAGTGTGATCGAAAAGCTCGTGCGTGCAACCCGCAGAGCCTATAACGGATATATCGGTCGCTATTACGCGGCGTGCGAAATTGATAACCGCGGTCTTCCATTTTTCAAGCTTTGTGACGCGGTAGTATTCGAGAAGTCCCTCAAAGCAGCTCATCATCTCGTATGCTTTGACTATCGGGTACTGATAAGGATCGAGCTTATCTTCATAAGCAAGCTCAAATATGCTTATCCCTTCGTCGTATATGACGCCGCAATCGATTATGTACATCGCAAAATTGAGATATTTTTGCTTTTTGGTCAGATTGTAAAGACGGACGACGGGTTCGAGGATAGAGGAGGCGTTCATTCCGTGCCAATGCGTCGAGGTCTTGGTTATGAGGACCTTTCCCTCGCTTTCATAGCCTATCGTATCGGTCATGTAGTCTACCTGCTTGCACATACATTCCGTTATTTCGGCTTTCAGGGCTTCGTCCTCGCATATCTCCATAAAATACTGCATACCGAGAAGCACGTATTTTCTTGCCCAGATATCCCAGCCGCGGTATTCGTTACCCTTTGAGTAGCTGGATATCCTTCCGTATTCGTCCTGTGTGCTCATCATATCCTTTACCGTGTCGGCAAGAATATCGTAAAGCTCTTTGTTTTTGGTGTACTGATATGTAAAGCATGCTCCGCGCATCATCTTTCCCCAATATTCGCCTCTCCAGCCGAGATTTGCGTCGTCGGCTTTCGGATCTGTCGCGCGGAACTGCGTAACAAATCTTTTCCAAAGCTCGGGATCCATGAGCTGATAATCTTCTATAAAGCGTATGGCGTGATCAAGCTTTCCGCTTATATCGGAGCTTCCGGGAAGCGAGAGGAACATTTTGTCGGTGTCGAGTCTGTTGTAACAGAACGGGTGATCGGTGTAGAGCGCAGTAAGAGCTTTTGAAGTTATCATGAGTTTTCTCCTTTTATATGTTCTTATATGTTCTGCGAAGTGCGTAGCCTTAGTATACCATATTATATCTCAAAAATCAAGTGGGTAATATCGTTTTTATTACGCGGATATCTCTTGACAAAAAACTGTATCTGTGCTAAAATCATTATAAACTTGATTGTCTGAAGGGATAGGTGATGAAATGAAAGCAAACGGAAGATTTTTCGGTTTTTCGACGATATTCAATCTCATACTCGGAGCGATAGCCGCGCTCTTGCTCTTGCCCGTAAGAGCTTATATAGTCTTGTTTATCGTGCTTGCGGTCGTATTTGCCGCTATCGCTATGTATGTGAATTTCTTTATCGTTAAGAGATCTAAGCTCAAGATACCGTATTTTATTTTCGGTACCGCGGTAAATATCGTTGTTTGCGCCGGACTTATGGCGCTTATCTTGCTACTTAAATAGTAAAAAATAACGGCGTCTCGTGACGCCGTTATTTTTTTACGAAAGTAGCTCGCTTACCGTTTGGAAGGTGTAACCTTCCGCTATCAGCTTAGGCAGAAGCGCACGAAGTGCGTTTGCGGTAGAAGAAGCCCCCGAGATATAGTCATGAAACAGTATTATGGATCCGTTTCCTATATTTTTCGAAACATTTTTTTGTATGGCGAAGGTCGATGTGTGCGCCCAGTCGCGTGTGTCTACCGTCCAAAGTATGATTTTGTACCCAAGCTCCGCGGCGCTCTGTACCGCAACGGAATTGCAATATCCCGTAGGCGGTCTGAAAAGAGTCGGATGCTGCCCCGTGATATCGTAAATGATCTTATCCGTTTTTTTAAGCTCTTCGGTAAGACATACACGATTTTTTTCGGACGCGGTCAAGTGTGAATACGTGTGGTTTCCTATCTCGTGTCCTTCCGAATACGCGCGGAGCAGCTGCTTTTTGTATTTTTCCGCGTTTTTGCCTATTACGAAAAAGGTGGCTTTTATCCCGTATTCGCCGAGAATATCAAGTATCTCGTCGGTAAGAACCGGGTGCGGACCGTCGTCGAACGTAAGAGCGGCGGTCTTTTTGTCCGTTCCGGCACAAAAATAGACATTGTCCTTTTTACCGAAGCCTCCCCATGTCGGTTCGTCTGACGCCGCGCTCACGCTTGAAAAAGAAACCATAAACAACAGGAGCAGACAGAGTGCGCGCGCTGTAAAACGCTTCATACTAATTTTTCAAGCGACTCAAAGCGATATCCGTCGTTTTCGAGAGTCGTAAGAACGGTATCGAGGATATCGGCGTTGGTCTTTGAGGTTGGGTGAAGGAGCATTATCTCTCCGGGGTGAACGTTGTCCAAAATTGTCTTTATCGCTTTTTCGGGCGACGGCTGCTTTGAATTGTCCCAATCCGCGTATGCAAAGCTCCAAAATACCGTTTTGTATCCGAGCTCGTCCGCATATCTCAGATTTTGAGCGCTGAACCTTCCTTCCGGAGGACGGTAGAATTTCGCGCACGGAACGCCTGTGTATTCTGTCATTACGTCGTCAAGCGCGGTAAGCTGCTCGGAAAATTTTTCCTTTGACGTCATTTTTGTCATGTCAGGGTGCTTTTTCGTGTGGTTGCATATGAGATGTCCTTCGGATATCATACGTTTTAAAAGCTCGGTGTTTCGTACTATAAAATTTTCAAGCACGAAGAACGCTCCGACCGCGCTATGCTTTTTCAGTACGTCGACTATTCGTTCGACATTTCCGTTTTCGTACCCGGCGTCAAAGGTGAGGTATATCACCTTGTCGCCGTTTTTTGCGGCTTCCGTATCTCCGTAGATCGCATTGTGCTCCGTGATGAAACGCATATTCGGTTCTATATCGGGAAGGACGTGTTTCGTATTTCGTTTTGCGTACCAATTAAAAGCCGCCGTCTCATCTGCGGCGTAAACGGGCGCCGGCATTGAGATCACCGTACTGAGTAACGTGATCGCGGCTATGGCGCAGGATATCATTTTTATAAATCTGTTTTTCATTTGTTTTCTCTCCCGAGATCTTTTGGTAAATGCTTTTACGTTCGTAGTTTGCGAAAGCCGAAAGAGTTTAGTCTATGAAATATGTGGCGGAAACTTTTGTTTTTAACGTCATAAAAATATTTTTGATATTTTCAGCGGTATTTCATACAATCGTCACATTACCGAGGTATAATCATGTCATAAACTCGAAGAGAGGAGAATATCATGGAAGAAAATAACAAGAAAGACGAAGAAGAACGCAAAAGTGATAACGGGCCGTATTACGGCAACGTGTATAGCGAAGGCGGCAGTTACGATTCGCGTAACGATGAAGGAACGCGCCCGAACGGCGTATATCCGGAGAACGGCGGATATTATAGCTATAACGGTTATAACGGAAACGGAACGTATAACGATCAAAATCCGTACGGCAACGGAGGGGGCTTCGGTGCTCCGCAAAAGCCTCCGAAAAAACAGAGTAACCTTATAGCGCTGATAATAGCCGTTTGCGTAGCCGCGAGCCTGATTATGTGCGCTCTGGGCTTCGTTATCGGTTTCTGGCTCAATTTCGAACCCGAGGTTGATAATACCCCGGGCGAAGACCTCGTGGGTGATCAGGACGATAAAAACGACGACGGCGCGTCCGGCGGAAATACTCCGTCAAACGATCTGCTTGACGAGAACTTTACGCTTGAACAGGTGACCTCGGAGGAGCACTATCGTTTTTCCTCCGTATTTAATCTGACTAAGAATATGGTGGTTGAGATAACTACGGAATCCGTAACTACGGGTTCGTTCATGCAACAGTATGTCACTACCGGAGCAGGCTCCGGAGTCATAATAGGCGTAAATAAAGAAAGGGCGGTCGCGTATATAGTTACCAACAATCACGTCATAGACGGCGCTACGAGGATCACGGTAACCTTAAGCGACGAGACCATGCTTTCCGCCTCCGTTATAGGCGCGGATCAAAAGACCGATATAGCGGTAATAGCGGTGTCGCTCAAAGTAAAAGATTCCGACGGAAACGACAAAACGCTTGAACCGGATATAGCGAAGCTCGGTATATCTTCGAATATTCTCGTCGGCGAAGAGGTGCTCATAATAGGCAATCCTCTCGGCTCTCTCGGAGGCTCTGCAAGTAATGGTATAATCTCCGCTACCGCGCGCCAGATCTCGGTGGAAGGACAGATGATGACGCTCATTCAGACGAACGCCGCAGTCAATCCCGGAAACTCGGGAGGAGCTATGTTCGATCTTTCCGGAAATCTTATCGGTATAGTCAATGCGAAATATACCGACGAGGCGGTGGAGGGTATAGGCTTTGCCATACCGATAGATACGGCTAAGCCCATAATCGAGGATCTTATCAAAAACGGTTACGTTACCGGCAGACCGAATCTCGGTATCACGGCAGAATACGGAACGTATATCTCAAGTGTGGGAGAGACCAACTGGATAACGGCGATAGAAAGCGGATCCGACGCCGAAAAAGCGGGACTCAAGGCTAAGGATCAGATAGTTTCGGTGAACGAACAGACCTTTACGAGCGCCGAGGCTCTCAATATGTACCTTGATACGCTTAAGATCGGAGATACCGTCACATTCGTCGTGAAGCGCTATACCGTTAAGAGCCAAAGTATGTGGGGAACTCAATATTCTTCCGAGACTCTTACGGTCACCTTTACTCTTACCGAATACAAATTAGGATAAAAACAGTTTAAAGACCGCATTTCGAATATGTTCTTTGTGAATAATCCGCCCGAAAAGTAAGTATAATACCTTATATTATTACGGGAGGCACGGGAATGGAAAGAAGTGCGGTCTTTAAAAATATCGGCATACTTGCGCTTTATGCCGTCGGGGGCTATCTCTTTTTGAAGTTCATACTTCCTTTGGTGCTCCCGTTCATCATAGCTTTTATCATCGCGTATGCGCTCCAGCCTGCGGTAAGGTTCCTTAACTCGAAAACGGGTATAAAAAAGAGGGTCATAAGCGCGATCTTGGTAATAGCCGTCGTGCTTCTTTTCGGCTTTGTCATATTTTTAATAGCCGGAAGGCTCGTAAGCGAAGTGGGACGCTTTGCTTACGCCATATCCGAAAACTCGGGACGGTACGTGGAGAGCATTTTCGGCGTGATCGATTCGCTTGCCGCGAAGCTTCCGTTTACCGACGCTATGGGTACGGATCTTTCGGAGTCTGTTTCCGAGGCGGTAAATGCCATGGTAAAGGAGGCGGCGTCGAAGCTTCCGGGTTTTATAGCGTATATTATAGGTATCTTGCCGTCGGTTTTGTTGTTTACCGTTATACTTATAATGGCTTCGTATTATTTTTGCGCCGATCTTGAAAACGGTATGAACGAGATAAGAGCGTTTATGTCTCCTAAGGCGATAAGCGCGGTCTCAAGATTCAAAACGCGTTTGACCGATAGCGGACTTTCTTACATTAAAGCTTGTCTCATACTGCTCATCGTAACGTTCGCGGAGCTTCTTGTCGGATTTTTGATGCTGGATATACAGTATGCTTTTATGTTGGCGTTCATTATAGCCGCGGTCGATATGCTCCCGATACTCGGAGCGGGAACCGTGCTTATCCCGTGGGCGATATGGTTATGGATAACCGGTGACGCTTATACCGCGCTCGGACTTATAGTGGTCAATCTTACCGTGACAGTCGTAAGAAGGTTCATAGAGCCTCGGATAATAGGAGCGGGAATGGGACTTTCTCCGCTTACGACTCTTTTTGCCATGTACGTCGGATTCAAGCTTTTCGGATTTACGGGTCTGTTTTTTTCTCCGCTCGTTACCGTGATGATAGTTCATCTTCTTCCTGAAAGGCTTTCGGAGCGGTTTCGTACCGAGAAAAATGAAAGCGATAGCGAAAGTGATAAGGAAAAAGCGCTGATTTTCGAAAAGAAAAGAACGAGCCGAGGTAAAAATTGAAAATATTTTCGAAAAATACTTAAAAAGTATTGACAAAAGTATTTCGGTGTTGTATAATTATATGGAAAATATGATGTTCCTTTGCAGGCAGCGAAGGGAGGGATATAAAGTGGCAGAAGTCAGAATAAAAGAGAATGAATCTCTTGAAAACGCAATACGCAGATTTAAGAGACAGGTAACCAAGTCTGGAATAATGGGTGAGATGCGTAAGAGAGAGCATTATGAAAAGCCCAGCGTAAAGCGCAAGAAGAAGTCCGAGGCTGCAAGAAAGCGCAAGTATAAGTAATACGCGTTTCTTCGTTTTCGGCGCGTCCGTACATAATATCTACGGGCGGTGTTTTAAACACAATAGAAAAGGGGTCGTTGTGCTATCGTACTGCGACCCCGATTTGTTTTCTGAGTAGGGGGCTAAACTATGTTAAAGAAGAACGATATCATAGACGTTAAGGTCATTGATATGAACTATCTCGGTCACGGAGTCGCAGATCACGACGGAGAGATCGTAGTGATACCCGGCGGCGTAACGGGAGACGCGTTGACGGTAAAGATAATAAAAGCGGCTTCGGGTTATTTTGTGGCGCGGATAGAAAGCATGATATCATTTTCCATTTACAGAGAGAAGCCGGAATGTCCTAATTTCAAAAGGTGCGGAGGCTGCGCGTATCAGCATGTCACTTTTGAGTTAGAGCAGGAACAGAAGCGGAGAAGAGTGGAAAACGAATTTGCCCGTTTCGGTCTTAAAAATATAAAGGTACATACGCCGATAGCCGCCGATCGCAGAGCGTACAGAAATAAACTTCAATGCCCGGTCTCGGATAGCGGTGAGATAGGCTTTTACGCCGCGCGCACACACGATATAATTCCGATAGACGCCTGCGTCTTGCAGGAAAGGCTTACCGAGCCGATCTTCGACTACCTGCGAAAGCGCATAAAAAAACGCCCGATAAAGGGGCTTAGACATATATATATCAGGTGCGGTAAGAGTACCGGCGAGGTCATGGTCTGCTTTGTTTGCCGAAACGACGGCTTCGAAGGAGACGCGAAGCTCGCAAACGATCTTGTAAAAGCTTTCCCCGAGATAAAGAGCGTCGTGCTGAACGTAAATGATAAGGACACCAATGTTATACTCGGAGAAAAATGCAGAATACTTGTCGGAAAAGATACGATAACCGACATTCTTTGCGGACTTAAGTTCGAAATACACCCCCTATCGTTTTACCAGGTCAATCACGATTGTACCGAGCTTTTGTATAAAGAAGCGGCAAGACTTTCAAATGTAAAGCCGACGGAAACGCTCGTCGACCTTTACTGCGGAGCCGGAACGGTCGGACTCTGTATCAATTCGATAACGCCGGCGAGGAAGCTTATAGGCGTAGAGATAGTACCCGAGGCGGTGGAGAACGCGCGTCGCAACGCCGAAGCAAACGGCGTGACTAACGCGGAATTTTATTGTTCGGCGGCGGAGGATACGGATTTCGGACGCGCGGACGTTGTGGTGGTAGATCCGCCGAGAAAGGGTTGTGCGACGTCGCTTATCGAATATATAGGTAAGATCAAGCCCGAAAGAGTAGTCTATATCTCATGTTCTCCGGATACGCTTGCGCGCGATTGCGCCGCGCTTTGTAAATACGGTTATACGTTCGACGAGGCAAAGCCGTTCAATATGTTTCCGAGGACCGGGCATGTCGAGACCGTTGTGTGTCTCTATAAACAATAACTGCCCTGCCCGTGTCATCCTGAGCGAGCGAAGCGAGGTGGGATCTTTTTAGCCTTCTCCCGCAGGAGAAGGTGTCGTGCGTTCAAGATCGCTTGCGATCAAAGAACGCATGACGGATGAGGTGTTCTTCGATATATTATTCACTCCTCATCCACCACTACGTGGTCGGCAAATTGTCAAGTCAAGTGCAACACTTT
>CAZFQJ010000041.1:0-12267 GCA_964520875.1 uncultured Lachnospiraceae bacterium | reverse complement strand
GCGCTCATCTCATGCATGGGTATTCTCTTTACGATACCGGCATTGTTGACAAGGATGTCGATAACTCCGACTTCCTTTTCTACCTTGGGTATGAACTCGGAGACCGCAGCTTCGTCGGTGACGTCGCAAACGTATCCGCGTACCTTATATCCCGCCGCCTCGTATGCGGCAAGTCCCTTGTCTACGAATTCCTGCTTTATATCGTTGAAAACGATAGTTGCGCCTGCGTCTGCAAGAGCAGTTGCGATAGCAAATCCTATACCGTAAGAGGCACCGGTCACGAGAGCGACCTTGCCGGTAAGATCAAACATGTTCTTCATTTTTGTTTTTTCCTTTCGTTTACTTGTTTATTTGTTATTTTCCCGATATCCGTATCGGTATTTGATTACAGAAGATCCTTGGTCTCTATATGATCCATGTCGTCGAAGTCCTGGTTTTCGCCGCACATAGCCCATATAAAGGAATAGTTTCTCGTTCCGACTCCGGAATGTATGGACCAAGAAGGAGATATGACCGCTTCCTCGTTGTGCATGATTATATGTCTCGTCTCGTTCGGCTCGCCCATCATGTGGAATACCGCGTCGTTTTCGCCCATATCAAGGTAGAGATAGACCTCCATACGTCTGTCATGAGTATGGCAGGGCATGGTGTTCCAGTTAGAACCGACGTCAAGCTGCGTAAGACCCATGGAAAGCTGGCAGGTCTTGAGTACGGAAGGATGTATATACTGATTGATGACTCTCTTGTTGCACTCCTCAACGGTACCGAGAGGACGCTTTGCCGCCTTTGTTATGTCTATCTTGACGGTAGGATACTGAGTGTGCGCGGGGCAGGAGCTTACGTAGAACTTAGCCGGATTCTCCTCGTCTACGCTCTTAAATGTGATGTCCTTATTGCCCATACCTACATATATACCGTCACGGGGATTAAGCTCGTATTCTACGCCGTCTACCGTGATGATTCCTTTGCCGCCTATGTTGATACAACCCATTTCGCGTCTTTCAAGGAAATACTCAGCCGCAAGCTCCTTGCCTGCTTCAAGCTTAAGTACCTGACGAACGGGCATAAGTCCGGCGGTGATTATTCTGTCGATATGGCTGTATACCATTCTTATATTGTCCTTTGTGAAAAGGCTCGCTATGTGGAACTCCTCGCGAAGTCTTTCCGTTGTGTAGTGCTTTACGTCTTTTGCGTTAGATGCCTGTCTTACTTCCATTTTACTTAAATCCTCCTTAATTATGTTTCCGTATACCTCTATCTGCGAAAGCGCGGCGAAAGATAGTACCTCGGATACTTGTGTGAAATTGAATAAACGTATGGAGCGTGTAGTCTTTTTCTCAAATGCTATGACCTTACCCTCGGAATTTTTGGGATTAAGGTCGGTGTTGTCGAGCTCAAATTCTCCGTGTATGACTTCGCCGTCGGAAAATTCGATATCGATGCTCTTCCAATAGGAATCGTGCGGTATGTCGGTCTTCGGGTCATGAGCGAAATCCGCCCTGAGGAAGAACACGAGCTTGTCTATCTCCACGTCGCGTCCGAAATTGAGGAAGAACTCTATATCGTTCCTCGCTCCGCCCGCCCACGAGTGATACGGATACGGTCCGTGTCCCTGGTTGTTCATGACTCCGTCGATAGCGTTCCTCTCGTAGAAGCACGGATCTTCTCTCGTTACGAAATTCGCGCTCGCATGCGGATAAGATTTTACCTGCGCGTGTCTGTCGTGCGAATTAAGTGCGATGTTCCTGTATCCGTAGATCTCTTCGTCCTCGGGCTCGCGTACCTTTATGACGTGCGTATCCCCTTTGAAAGCGTCGGGATGATAACCCATTTTGAGCTGATGTGCCGTGGGGATAGGAAAATCAAAGCTTTTGTTCGGCACCCAGACAATGCTCTCCGCGAGCGTCTCGTCAAGCTTTACGGCTATGAAATCGCAGTTGCTGAGGGAAACTCTTATCTTATCGCCCTCTTTAAGCTCGCCCTTGAAACAGGCGTCGATGCTCATGCCCTTCTGCTCGAACCTTACCGCTCCGTCTGAGCCTATGATCTTTAAGGTAAGCATATCTGAAATCCTCCTTATACAAAAATATTATACCATATATTTTTTGCACATTTATCGCATTTTTCAATAAAACTATTGCAATTATCACCATGCTATGTTATAATACTTAATAAACCGAGATATTTTATGATATAAACGCGAGAGGATTCGTAACATGCAATGTTTTTTCGAGACCTGCACGGAGGCGGAACGATATGCCGCACAGAGCAAGAGCTTCGGAGTATACTTTTCGGAAAAGCGCGATCCGAACCTTACGATACACATTCACGAGTGCTGCGAGGTTCTTCTTTGCCTTTCCGGCGGAAAGAGCTTTTTGATAGACGACAGCGTCTACGACGTTAAAGACGGAGATCTTTTCATAATCAATCAGTTCGAAGCGCACAAGATAACTCCGGATACGGACACACGCTTCGTAAGATACATAATGCATATACACCCGACATTTTTATATTCGAATTCCGACACGGGAGTAAATCTTTCGGATTGCTTCTATACCGAAAAGGGAATGAACCGCATCTCTCTTATGCCGGACGAGATAAGAGAGCTTAAGCGCCTATTCGAAGCCATGCGCGAAGACACGTTTTACGGAGACGCTCTGTACAAGAAGATACGCGCGCTTGAGATACTGATAGTGACAAATCGTCTGTTCGCCACTCATACGGCAGGGTCGTCCCAATCCGGGAAACGCCACCGCACGGTGCAGCTTGCGATCGACTACATAAACAGTAACTATTCTCAAGAGCTCACTCTTGATATGATAGCCAAGAACGCTTATGTCTCGGTAAATCAGTTATGCCGTCTTTTTAACAAGTATTGCAGTACCACGGTAGCAAAATATATCGTAAGCAAGCGCATAACCGAAGCGAAAAAGCTTCTCGGAGAGGGAAAAAGCGTAACTGATACGGCGTTTATGTGCGGATTCAACGACTATGCGAATTTTATAAGAGTATTCAAAAAGACCGTGGGAGTTCCTCCCGGAAAATACAAGAGCACGATATGATCAAAATACACGATACGGAGAACGAGATGTCAAGACCAAACAGAATGAGAGCGGCGATATGCACGTTAGGTTGCCGAGTCAATCAGTACGAAAGCAGAGCAATATCCGAATATATTGAAGCAAACGGCGCGGATATATGCGATTTTTCCGAAACATGCGACGCTTACATAATAAACACCTGCGCCGTCACCGCCGAAAGCGAAAGAAAGAGCCGTCAAATGGCGCGCAGAGCGTTCAAGCTCAACCCCGACGCCTTCATAGTAATGACAGGTTGTCAGGCTCAGCTCCATCCGGAATCCGCAAAAGCGCTTCCGGGGGTACAATACGTTTGCGGCAACGCTTCAAAGCTTGAAGCCGCACGGGCGGTGATCGATCACTTCAAAATGAAAACAGACGAATGTACATGCACGGTCGAAAAAGCCGTTGCGAATGAATGTATCTGCACAGTCGGAAAAATAACCGATACATATGAAAATTATTCGGTAAAGCACCCAGACCACACACGCGCATACGTAAAGATTGAGGACGGGTGCGAAAACAAATGCACATACTGCGTCATTCCTAAAGTCCGCGGACCGATACGCTCAAAGCCCTTTGAAAGCGTAGTAAGCGAAGTCGAAGAGCTTGCCGCGCTCGGATATAAGGAGATAGTACTCACGGGTATTGAGACCTGCTCGTATCAATACGGACTTACAAAGCTCATAAAAAGGCTGAGCGAAACCGACGGTATCGAACGGATACGCTTAAGCTCGGTAAATCCTTCGTTCATAAACAAAAAATTCGCGGAAGCGATAGCCGATATTCCGAAGCTCTGTCCTCATTTTCATCTCTCTCTTCAAAGCTGTTGCGATAAAACGCTCGCCGACATGAAAAGAAAATACAACACACGTATGATCTTTGAAAACTGCGAAGCGCTGAGAGCTAACATTAAGGATATATGCTTCACCGCGGACGTCATTTGCGGTTTTCCCGGCGAAACCGACGAGGACTTTGAGACGACTCGGGCGAATATACAAAAGCTCGGACTTCTCCACGCGCATGTTTTCCCGTATTCAAAGCGCCCGGGCACTCCCGCCGCGACGATGCCCGGACAAATAGACGAAACGGTAAAAGCCCGTCGCTGCGAGATACTTTCGCGAGAGGTAAACGAAAACAAAAAACGCATCATATCCGAATTTACCGAAAGCAAAACGGTATTCTCCGTGCTTTTCGAAACGGAAGACCGCGGTATATTCTTCGGCCATACCGAAAACTTCATTCCGGTAGCCGTAAAGAGCGACGTCGACATACGCGGTAAGATAGAAAAGATCGCTCTTGACGGAATGACCGAGATAAACGGCGAGATATACGGAAAAGGAACTTTCTCTTAAGGCTTTTACATATTTTAACGCGATCACGGCTTCGGACACAAAAGTCTCCGAAGCCGTGATTTTATTTATATCGCTTCTTAAGCCTCGCCCGTTGCCAACCGGCCCCTCGGTACGAGCACATGCTTTTTAGTTCCGATCTTCATGATCACCTCAAGCATTATACCGACCGGAATAACGCTGAACGCTAAGACCATGACCGTTACAAGCTCCGAAAAGGTCAAGGGAGCGCATCTCAAAACCTCGCCGCCGAAGTATATCATGGCGAGCTGAGCGGTAAACACCGTACTTATGACCGTTATAAACACCGGATTTACGAAAAGCCCGGAAAATATATTTATCCTTCCGCTCCGAGCGTTGAACGCACCGAATATTCCGCAAAAAACGAACAACGCAAAGAATCCCGAAAGAAAATATATATCGTTTTCAGACTCTCTGAACACGCTTCTTATCCACGGACTGTTATGGAAAAACAAACATAGCATCACGGTATACGTCCCCATGACGAATATCCTCGTTATCATATCTCCGTTCAGCACCGGCTCGTTTCGCGGCAGCGGCGGCTCCTTCATATACCGTGCCATAGGAGCTTCTCCGGCAAACGCCAATGCCGCAAGCGTATCCATTATCATATTTATCCAGAGCATTTGGATAACGGTCACGGGGGATTCGCAGCCTATGAACGGTCCGAGCACGCTTATTCCGACCGCACAGATGTTCATGGTAAGCTGAAAAACTATGAATTTTCTTATCGAACGGAATATCGTTCTTCCGTATAGCACCGCTCTGACTACGGAAGCTATGTTATTATCGGTTATTATTATATCGGACGCTTCCTTTGCAACCTCCGTACCGCTTCCCATTGCAAAGCCCACGTCCGCGGCTTTGAGCGCCGGAGCGTCGTTTATTCCGTCTCCGGTCATCGCGGTGACCATACCTATCTCTTTGGCTATTCTGACGAGTCTGCTCTTATCGGCAGGCATTGCCCGCGCTACGACCCTAAGTCTCGGTAACATGTTCTTAAGCTCCGCATCCGACATTTTCGAAAGCTCGCTACTGTCTATGACCGAGTCCGCTGATTGAGATTTTTCGATCAAGCCGGCTTCGATCGCAACCGCTTCCGCGGTCCTCTTACTGTCTCCCGTCACCATGACCACCTGTATTCCGGACTCCTTCAGCGTTCCGACCGCGCCTGCGGCTTCCCTTCTTAATTCGTCTCTTATTCCGATAAAGCATATAAAATTCATGTCTGTATAAAGTGCTTCCGTATCTACCGTCTTGTTCATGGACGCCTGCTTTGACATGTTTTCGATACATTCGCCGTTAGCTCCCGAGGTAACGAGCGCAAGCACTCTCATTCCGCCGGACATGAGCCTTTCCAGCTTTTCCGAAAGCATGGGCATGTTTATCTTACCGACGCTTCCGTCGCTTCTGTAATACCCCGTACACCGCGAAAGCAATATTTCCGGCGCTCCCTTAATGAATGTGAGCGTTTTTCCGAACCTTCTCGCTCTGCCCGGCACTCCTTCGAGCGATACGGCGGCGGCCGTCAGCTTCCTTTTGCTATCAAACGGAAGCCGGGACAAAAGCGTCAGACCTTTCGGGTATTCTCCGCAGGAGAGATACCCGTCGAGGATCGCGCGGTCCGTGCCGTCTCCGCCGACGGCACGTTTGCTTCCTACACGAGAAGCTTTTTCAACGGAGCAGCCGCTCGCGTAGACCGCGCACCCTCCTATCAGAAAGCGTAAGCTTTCTGATAGGTCTGACGCACGCGCCGCCGAACCGTTATCACCGGTGACGTAACAGGCCGCTTTCGGAGCTCCGTAGGTAAGAGTGCCGGTCTTATCGGTAAAAAGTATATTGACATTTCCCGAGGTCTCTATTCCGATCGCTCTTCTTACACGAACATGTTGCTTCTGCATTCTGACCATATTCGAAGAAAGTACTACGGTTATCATCATGGGAAGTCCTTCAGGAACGGCTACCACGACCACGGAGACCGCGAGCGTTACGGCATGTATCAGTTCACGCGCTACGTTTACCGTACTGAAAACGAAGCTCTTATCCAGCACAAAAGCGTTTATCAGCGTCGAGGCGGCAACAAGCGCGGCGCAAAAATATCCGAATCTGCTCAAAGTTCCGGCAAGCGCCGAAAGACGCTTTTTAAGAGGACTTTCGCCGTTATCGCTCTGGACCTCGCCTGCCATTTTACCGTAATAGGTAAGATCTCCCACGGCGGTAACGGTCATAATACCTTCGCCCGAGGTTACCGTGCTTCCCCTGAAAAGCGATACGTTATCATGAAGATCGCGCTTTGCGGGCGCGGTCTTTGAAGCCGAAGCGCTTTTGTAACATTCCTCGCTTTCTCCGTTGAGCGCCGCCTGATCGCACGACACGCCGCCGCTTATCAAAAATCCGTCGGCGGGTATCCTGTCGCCTGCCGCAACGCACACGGCGTCACCTACCACAACATCGCATATGTACACGCTCTTACGTTTTCCGCCGCGAAGTACCGTGCATTTTCCCATGCTCGCCTCCTCCTGCATCTTACGGAACGCCTTTTCGCTGCCGTATTCGCTCAGAGTCGAAACAAATGTTGATACTGCTATCGTTACCGCGATACCGACGGCTTCGTATATCCCGCCTCCCGGCAATATAAGGGTCACCGCAAGCGCGCAAAGAAGGATCTTTATTATCGGATCACCGAAGCTATGCAAAAATCTTCCGAAAAACGATATGCGTTTCTTTTCGGTAAACGAATTCACACCGTATCGCTCCTTAGAACGCTCGACCTCTTCATCGGTAAGTCCAATATATTCTTTTACCATACGTCATCATCCTTTCATACTGTTTTACTAAGATGATTATGAAAGTCGCGAAGCGTTTATTCCAAAGGAATGTTTTTTGCCGACAAATATAAAATATTTAGCAAAAAGTATTGATTTTTTTACAAAAACATGTTATAATCGACCGTGTATATTTTACGAAAGGTATGGTATCATTAATGGAAAATTCGGAAAACCGCGAAAACGAATACGAGATCAGTCTCGTCGATATATTCTCTTCGCTCATCAAAAGGTGGTGGATAGTAGCCGTCTCCACGGTAGCGGCAGGGCTGATAGCGTTCATTTATTTCGCCTTTTTGGTCACCCCCACTTACGTATCGAACGCGCGCATACTCGTCGGACGAGAGGAAGACCCGAGAGACACTACGACCTCGTTCACAATAAACACCTTGAATATAGCAACGGATCTTACTCAGGAATTCAAGTATCTTATAAAAGAGCCTATCGTGCTCGAACCCGTTGTGGAATCGCTCGGACTCAATGTTTCGGCGAACTCCCTTTCGAAATCGATATCGGTATCGACTCCCGGATCTAACCTTCGTATCCTTGACATCTCGGTATCGGCAACGACCCCCGAAACGGCATACAAGATAAACGAAGAGCTTGTAAAGCAATGCGAGCAGATACTTCCGACAATACACGATCACGCAAAGATAAGGATCATAGTTACCACCCCCGCAAGCCTTCCGACATCACCCTCGTCTCCGAACGTAGCAATGTACACCGTTTTGGGACTGCTTATCGGCGCGATACTCTCGGCGGCGGTAATACTTGTCTATGACATGTTCATAAAGAAGAATTTTTCGGCTTCGAAAAACACCCCCGCCGTACTTTCCGAGACTGCCTCGGAGGCTGCCGACGTCGTTTCGTTCAGCGCCCCCGCAACCGATAAAAAATCCGAAGAAGGCTCTCCCGCCAAAAGTAAGAAAACCAAAAACTGACCGATAGAAAACACTTAAATAACAACAAAATATATTATATAAAGAGGCGTTTTGAAGTTACCCCTGTGGTATGGCTCACAGCTATACGGTAACTTTAATATGCCTCTTTTATTTTTTACATACGGCAGTAACGATAAAACGGAGGTATAAAATATTCCTAAATGAAAAACGGATCAACGTCTAAAATACTTAAAAAGATTATATTTTTCTCGATACCGCTCATAGTAAGAAAAAGAATTTTAAATTTTTCCGAAATCCATTGACAAAAAGCTTTTTTTACGGTATAATAAAGGAAATTTAAAACCAATGAGCAACAATAAGGTGTGTAAGTCCAATTGGATCGGGCTTACACACCTTTTTCGTTTCGGGAGGAATTTATGAAGGATATAAGACAAAACAAAATGGCACAGGAACCGATCAAAAAGCTTTTTTGGAAAATGGGACTGCCGATGATGATATCGATGATATTGCAGGCTTTGTACAATGTCGTAGACAGCGTCTTCGTAGCAAACATAGAAGGCGTCGGAGCGATCGCAAACGAAGCTCTGACATATGCTTTTCCGATACAGATCCTTATCATCGCGATAGGCGTCGGAACGGGTGTGGGAACCAACGCTCTGC
Source organism: uncultured Lachnospiraceae bacterium (assembly GCA_964520875.1). Classification (GTDB taxonomy): domain Bacteria; phylum Bacillota; class Clostridia; order Oscillospirales; family CAG-272; genus SIG673. The sequence goes on along the minus strand of CAZFQJ010000041.1, from coordinate 3,430 downwards.
TTTCGAAAAGCTTGGGTGAAAAAAATAAAGAAAAGGTAAACAGAGTCGCGGGCAACGGAATATTTTTGGCGCTCGTCATATATTCGGTCTTTTTCATATTCGGACTGTTTTTCTCTAAACCGTTTATAGGACTTTTCACGGATAACGAAAGCGTCATAGATATGGGCACCCGGTATCTTACCATATGCTCCTCGCTCTCGCTCGGCTCTATCGGATTTACGGTCTACGAAAGATTTTTGCAATCGACCGGAAAAACGCTCTATTCCACTATCGCGCAGATATCCGGTGCGGCGATAAACATTATTTTTGACTACATTTTCATCTTTCCGTTCGGTATGGGGGTAAGCGGCGCGGCTTGGGCGACGGTCTTAGGTCAATTCGTTTCTTTAATCATCGCTATGATATTACACTATACTCAAAACAAAGAGATCAGCGGAAAGCTGAAATACATACGCCCCGAAAAAGAAATAATAAAGGAAATATATTCGATCGGCGTTTCGGCGGCGCTCATGCAAGGCCTTCTTTCCGTAATGATGGCGGGAATGAATATCATCTTAGGCTCGGCTGACGCAGACCCGACGATACTCGTCGGAGCCTTCGGAATATACTACAAGATCCAGCAGATAGCCCTGTTTTCTTGTTTCGGGTTATCCAACACTATCATTACGATACTTTCATTCAATTACGGAATGAAGGATAAAGAACGCTCAAAGCATTCTATCTTATACGGCATTGCGGACACCGTGATCGTGACCGTAATAATCACTGTCCTGTTTGAGATCATCGCAAAGCCCCTGTCTCAGCTTTTTTCATTATCCGGCGGGGGTGGCGGCGAGCTTATCGACGTTTGCGAAAAAGCAACGAGGATAGCGGCGTTAGGCTATATATTCATGGGACTCACAGTTGCGATACAGGGCGTGCTTCAGGCTATGGGTTATGCTTTAAGACTGTTTTTCAGCGCGCTTTGTAGACTTGTAATATTCGTCTTTCCGATAGCATATCTTTTTACATTATCGGATAATGTGGTAAATATCGTTTGGTGGACCTTCCCGATAGCGGAGCTTTTGACCGCGGTCATCTCTTTGTTTATTTTGAAAAATACCGTAAAAACAAAGATCGATCCGCTTAAGTAAAGCCGTATAATGAAAACCATGCGGATCTTAAAAGATCCGCATGGTTTTTTATACTTTATCTTTATTTTTTATTTTCGCTATCTTATCCGCGATCAGTTTTTTACCGACCTTGAAGTAAAATACCGCGCCTGCCGCCAAAATCAGTATAACGAGCACACATATCCAGATCCATGTCGGAAAGAACGGAAAGCTCATGCCGAACTCGCCTTCGGCGTTTATTTTATACTTGAAAAACGAAGATACAGCGTCGAATTTATCGGCGTTATTTTTTACATCTCCGGTAATAACTGCGTTTCCGACGGAATTTTCGACCGAATACCTTGAGAGTCTTCCGTTTTTATCCGTTTTTTCGCTTACGAACATCACTTTAAAGCCGCTTCCGGACGTAAGCTCTCCCGTTATATTTATACTCGGTACCACATCGCCGTTAATACAAAGCGCGATCGTTTCACCTATCACGGCAGAGCCGCTAAGCTCCATATTGCGGTATACCGCAACGCATGGCTCATCGCTTATGTTATAGTAGACGGTACCTCCGCTCATTGCAAACGTCCCTTGACAAAATACTCCGGCTCCGAAAAGTCCTTTATTGGAATTTATCTCACCGCCGCTCATCACAAGCACACTTCCGCTTCCTATACTGCAAATTCCGCCTCCGCGATATCCCGAGGTATTGCAGAGGATCATTCCTTCGGTAAACGCAAGACTTCCTTCGTTATATACGGCACCGCCGTCGCTTGCCGCGGTATTTTCGGATATATACGTAAGCGAGCCGGATATAATCATGGCACCGAAATTCGAAGCAAATCCGCCGTTTCCGTCGGAGAAATTATACATAAAACTTCCGCCGCTGAGTATTACTTCGCCGATCATATCCTCGCCGTCGCTTGCAACGCATATCACTCCGCCGCTAACGTTCGCTTTATTATACTGGACGTTATTGCAATCGGAAACCGTTCCCTTTGAGCACGCCCATATAGCTCCGCCGATATCCGCGGAATTTTTTTCGAAAACACAGTTTTTTATATCGAAATTTCCGCCGCGAACATATATAGCGCCGCCCTTTGCATTTTCGGTTTCGTTTTCCGATTTGTTGTCGGTAAATGAAACTCCGCTCGCCGTAAGCTTTCCGCCTTCGCTTCCGAATTTATCCGAATAAAAAGCTACCGCTCCTCCGCCGAGCAAGGACGTACAGTTTTCAAATCCGCAGTTCGTAAGCGTTACACTGCTGTTTTCCGAAGCATATATCGCGCCGCCGTAACCGGACGACGAAGCGTTTTTGAACAACACGTTACTGTTAACGGTCAGTTTTGAATCTCCGCTAAGCGATATGAGCGATCCGCCGTTCGGATATTTTCCCGAATCTCCGTTTATCGTAAGCTCTATCGTTCCTTTTCCGTATTCCGAAGAAGAGTCTTTTTCGAGCGTCAGGGAAGCTCCGTTTTCAAGCTTTATGAGTGCGTCTCCGTCAAATCCGCGATATATAAAGCACGCATCGCCTTTGATAGTATAGCTCCCCTCTTTGATAACGACGGGCGATTTTAAAACTATATTATTCCGGAGAACTATCGCTCCCGATTTTTGTTCTTCTGCATTTTCTTTTCCGCCGAGCGCGTTAATAAGATCCGCTGCACTTTCGACCGCGCCGCCCGGCGCCTCTTCGTAATCGGTAATATCCGAATAAACGGCTACCGATGATATCGAAAACAATGTAAGAGCGAAAACTACCGAAATAACACCGATCAATTTTTTCATAACAATTTAATTTCCTTAATGCCGACTGCCGCGTCTACGGTCCACGATACGATCCGAAAACGCGGCAGTCATTTTTTGATTTTTAAGCTATCTCAGAATGTCAGTCTACTTTCCAGTCCTTTATGTCGGTCCAAGTGTACGTAGTACCTCTTTCGGGGGTATTATATACGCCGGCTACCACCTTGAATACCACCGCAAGCTTATATTCGGTAACGTTCTCCGCCTTTACGCAGAGCTTCGTTATACCGGTCCTGCTAAGCTCGGTATCATCCTTGAAGTACTCGCTTGAGGTAGAGTCTCCGACGTACTCGCCGTCAAGAGATACCGCGTCGGAAACGTAGAAGGTAGCGTTTTCTATGTCGGTCACAAACTCCGCATACAGGCATATTCCGTTCTGCTCTATAACGGCGCTCTTTCCGTCCTCGGCTACGGTTATATTGCCCTTCGTATGAGCGAACCACCATATATCCATTGCCTGATTGTACTTGCCTTCGTCCTGAATGATTATCGTGCTGCGATTATCCTTAAACCACAGTCCGCGT
>CAZFQJ010000040.1:0-12274 GCA_964520875.1 uncultured Lachnospiraceae bacterium | reverse complement strand
TCCCGTATTTTATATAAACGCTCCGCTTCCTCATATTGCCCAGGAGCAATCGCAAAAGCCGCTCGGCTCTGCGATCTCGGGAGAGTCGCTTAATATTCTTGTCGGCGGAATGCCGTTAAAGGACGGAGATGAAGCCGAAGGCTCGGTAAAGCTCGGGGTTCTTAACATACTGTATGAAAAATACGGTATTACCGAGGACGACCTCATAAGCGCGGAGCTTTCCTGCGTTCCGGCATTTGAGGCAAGAGACGTCGGATTTGATCGCGCGCTTATCGGCGCATACGGACATGACGACAGAGTTTGCGCTTATCCGCTCATAAGAGCGTTGACGGATGTAGATACGACAAAGACGGTGCTCGGAGTTCTTGCGGACAAGGAAGAGGTCGGAAGTATGGGCAATACCGGCATGCAGAGCATGCTGCTTCTTGACATGATAACCGAGATATCGGCGTCTATGGGATATTCTCCGATAGCGGTAAGAGCCGTGTCGAAATGTCTTTCCGCCGACGTAAACGCCGCGTTCGATCCGAATTTTGCCGACGTATACGAAAAACGTAATAGCGCGATGTTATCCTGCGGAGCCACGATGTCAAAGTACACGGGCGCAAGGGGAAAATCGAGCACGAGCGACGCTTCCGCGGAGTTTGTCGGATATGTTCGCAGGCTCTTCTCCGAAAACGGAGTCGAATGGCAGACGTCGGAGCTTGGTAAGGTCGACGGCGGAGGCGGCGGAACGGTCGCTATGTATATAGCCAATCTCAATATAGATACGGTGGATCTCGGAGTTCCGGTTATATCCATGCACGCTCCTTACGAAGTCGTTTCGAAAGCAGATGTGTATTCCGCTTACGAAGCGTTTCGTGCTTTTGTAAAATAAAACCCAAAACTCCCGTTGCATGCTTGCAACGGGAGTTTTTTGTCGGTTTTATTCGGTCGCCGTCGGTGCGTTCTTTAAGGTCACCATTGTTCCGTCGATCCTGTGGTCTTTTATATGCGTTATCTTTATGGACATGATTTCCGATTCCACGGTCATTACCGTGCCGTTATCCGGAATAGAGCCTATGTAGTTGAGAACATATCCCGCGAACGTATCGGAATCGCAGTCAAGCGAGATACCGAGCGCTTTTTCCACCTCGTCTATCGCAGCCGAGCCTTTTATCTTCCATGTTTTCGAATCGAGCGGCTCTATATCGGGAGCGGGAGGAGTCTCGTGCTCGTCGTACAGATCTCCGACTATACATTCCAGTAGGTCCATTATGGTCACTATTCCGCTCATTCCGCCGTATTCGTCCATTACTATCGCAAAGTAACAACGCATTTTCTTCATATTCTTGAAAAGAATGTTGGCTTTCATCGATTCCGGTACGAAATACGGTGCTCTGACGGAGCTTTTCATAACGTTATCCTTCGTCCTGTTATTGATACGGAAATAATCCTTTGAGCTCAAAACTCCGACTACGTTGTCTATCGTGCCGTCGCATACCGGGAAATACGTGTGACGGCTCTTTAATATCGTCTTTTCCCATTCTTCAACGCTCTCGCTCGTCCAAAGTATCGCTATTCCCGTGCGGTGCGTCGCTATTTCGTTTGCCGTCGTGTCGTCAAATTCGAAAACGTTCTGTATAAGCTCTTTTTCTTCCGTGTCTATCGCTCCGTTTTCGCTTCCCGCGTCCACCATCATGCGTATCTCGTCTTCGGTCACCTCGTCGTCGGCTTCGTTTGGATTTATACCGAGCAGACGGAGCATACCGTTGGTCGAAACTGTGAGAAGCCATACTATGGGAGCGAATAACTTCGATATTATCGATATCAGACCGGAAAGCGCGAGAGCGAGCTTCTCCGCGTTCTTCATAGCTACTCGCTTCGGAACCAGCTCTCCGAAAATAAGTGTGAAATAAGAAAGAATCAGCGTTATAAGTATTACGGATATCGTGTCTAAGGTCGCTATCGGGATCTTTATTCCGGCAGAGATCAAAGCGTCTACGAGAAGATCGGAGAATCCGTCGGCGGCAAACGCACTTCCGAGAAATCCGGAGAGAGTTATCGCCACTTGTATGGTCGCGAGAAAACGCGCCGGACGGTTCTTTAGCTTTGAGAGTCTGATCGCGCGCTTGTCTCCTTTTGCGGCGAGCTGAGCGGTCTTTGCGTCGCTTATGGAGATCACCGCTATCTCGGCGCAGGCGAACACGGCGTTCAGGGCAATGAGTATGACCTGGAGTATAAGTTGTCGGACAATATCCATTTCTTTTTATCCTTTCGTAATGTGGGCGGAAAATGATGACCGCTCACGCTTGTATTCTATCATAAGCAGAGGGAAAAGTCAACACAATATTCTTTTATTAACATATTTTTTACCGTTTATAATTGACAATCGCTTGCAAAAAGTGTATAATACAAGGTGCAGGATATAAAGAAAGCGGAGACGTTTGTGCGCCTCCGCCTTCCGCTTTGACATAACATATAGCGGCGCTCGGGTCCGCTTAAAAGAGAAAGGAATATCGAAATGTCCGATATATTCGACATATTTAAGAGCATAGAAAAGGAAAAGACGACCGTAGGTAAGCCGGAGCTTATTATGGCGTTCCTCGGAAATCCCGGAAACGAATACGTACAAACGAGACACAACGCAGGCTTTATGTGTGCGGGATATATATCGAAAAAATACGGCATAGCTATGGACAGGCTGAAATTCCGCGCGCTTACGGGCGAAGCCTCGTTCGGAGGGAAGAAGGTACTGTTCCTTAAACCGCAGACGTACATGAATCTTTCGGGAGAGTCGGTAAAAGAAGCCTTGTCGTTTTATAAGCTTGATCCCGAGGAAAGGCTTCTCGTTGTCTACGACGACATATACCTTGATACGGGTAAGCTTCGTATAAGAGAAAAAGGCTCAGCCGGCGGTCATAACGGTATAAAGAGCATAATCGCTCATACCGGAACGGAAAATTTTGCGAGGATACGTATCGGAGTCGGAAAGCCGCCCGTCGGTTATTCGATGCCCGATTGGGTACTCGGAAGGATACCGGAAAACGAAAGAGAGCGTTTTTCTAACGGGCTTGAACGCGCCGTAGCCGCCGCAGAACTCATAGCCGAGGGAAGATTTACAGAGGCTATGAACCGATATAACGGCTGAAAATATAATTTTTCGTAGTAAGGGATAGAATCATGGAAAGACTTATACGGCCGATAAGCGCCGAAAAGGAATATAAAGAGCTGCTTTCGGAGCTTATCGCGCAAAGCGCCTCCAAAAGACCGCTTCCCGCGCTTCTCACGGGGCTTACGGACGGCGCAAGATGTGCGTTTTACGTGGCTGCGGTGCTCGATTGGAAAAAGAAAAAGGGCGGAAATACGCTGATAGTCGTCCCGGACGAGGCGTCGGGATTTTTGATATCGAAGATATTTACCGAATGCGGGCTTAAAGCGGCTATGTTTCCGTACAGAGATTTCGGGTACGGTATGGTGAGCTCGTCGCACTCTTACGAGCACGAAAGGTTATCCGTGCTCGATAAAGCGCTTTCGGACGGAGCGGACGTTTTTATAACAACGCCGGACGCGGCTCTGCAATATACCGTTCCGAAGGCGCGTTTGTCGGAGATAACCGTGAACATAGGAGAGGGAAGCGAGCTTCCGCTCGATGAGCTTACCGCAAGGCTTTTGCGTCTCGGATATAACAGAGTCGATACTGTAGAAGCGGCGGGAACCTTCTCCGTGCGCGGCGGTATATGCGATATCTTTCCCCCGGAGTACGATATGCCGGTGAGAATAGAATATTTCGGCGACGAGATAGACCGTATAGCGGAATTTGACGTACTGTCTCAGCGTACAGTCCGTATGCTTGACGGGATATCACTTGCACCCGGACGAGAGATCACGGTAGGCGAAGCGGAAAAAGAAAAGCTTTTGTCTGTCATCTCGGCTCAGATCAAAAAAGCGTCCGGCAAGCCCTCGGAAGAGGAGCTGAAAAAAGAGCTTGAAGCGCTGGATACCGGGATAGGGGTAACGTTTCTCGATAAATATATATCGCTCATATATCCCGAAAGAGAGTCTTTTCTCGATTATTTCGGAAAAGATACCTTGCTCATAATTCAGGAAAAGAACGCGGTCTTTGACAGAGTGAAGAGCTATGAATATCACCAAAGGGAGACGGAGGAGAGTCTTATGTCGTCCGGACTTCTTTCCGGCACATATGCTCAGCACGGAAAGATCGCGGAGGATCTTGAGGACTTCATCTGCGAAAGAGCCTCGGTGTACTGTAATATGTTCACCTCGTCCTCGGAGCGTCTTTCGGGGCTTTATAACGTTAAGTGCAAGCAGAACGTTTCCTATAAGGATAACCTTCCGCTCCTTCGCGAGGATCTGGAGCATTATATCTCGCTCGGGTACAAGATAAACATCATGACGGAGAACGAGACGGTTTCGAATAAGCTCTGCGAGGTCCTGCTCGATTTCGGTATCGCTTCCACCGTGAACGGAGAGCCTAAGGCGGGGATTCCGAATTTCATAAGCGGTATAAATATACCGGGATTTGAGCTTACGGGTTCGAAGTACGTCTGTCTTTCCATGTATGCTTCGATGTTTTCCGCGGGTCGCGTGATAAATTCGGCAAGAAAGCATAAGAGCAAAAAGAGCGCAAAGGAAAAGATATCGTCGTACACCGAGCTTGAGATAGGCGATTACGTCGTCCACGAGAGCCACGGAGTCGGACGTTACTGCGGACTTTCGACGGTTACCATGGGCGGAGTCACGAACGACTACGTTAAGATAGAATATGCGGGAGACGGCAGTCTTTATCTTCCCTGCACTCAGCTTGATAAGTTATCGAAATATATGGGTGCGGGAGCGGAGAGCGGAGCCGTAAAGCTTTCCAAGCTCGGCGGTGCGGAATGGGGAAAGGCTAAGGTAAAAGCGCGCGCCGCCGCCAAGGAAATGGCGAAGGAGCTGATAACGCTCTACGCCGAAAGAATGAGACAGAGCGGAATAGCCTTCGACGAGGACGACGCGCTCCAGCAGGAATTCGAAAGCGCATTCGAATACGAAGAGACGGACGGTCAGCTTGAGGCGGCAAGAGAAATAAAGGACGATATGGAAAGAGCCGTTCCGATGGAACGATTGCTCTGCGGTGATGTCGGGTACGGAAAGACCGAGGTCGCATTAAGGGCTGCTTTCAAGGCGGTAAGGAGCGGATATCAGGTCGCTGTACTCGTTCCGACGACGATACTCGCTTTTCAGCACTATCAAACCGTGCTTTCGAGAATGAGGGGATTCCCCGTTACCGTTGACATGCTCTCTCGTTTCAGAAAACCGAAAGAACAAAAGGAAACGCTGAAAAAGGTCAAACGCGGAGAAACGGACATACTTATCGGAACGCACAGAATGCTTTCAAAGGATACCGAATTCAAAAATCTCGGTCTGGTCATAATCGACGAGGAACAACGTTTTGGGGTCGCGCAAAAGGAAAAACTGAAGCAGCTTTCAAAGAACGTGGACGTACTCACTCTTACCGCCACGCCTATACCGAGAACGCTCAACATGGCGATGAGCGGAATTAGAGACATGTCGGTGCTTGAAGAGCCTCCCGTCGACCGAATTCCGGTCCAGACATATGTTCTCGAATATGACGAGACGATAATAGCCGAAGCGGTGCGTAAGGAGCTGCGCCGCGGCGGACAGATATTCTACCTGCATAACAGGGTGGAGACGTTACCCGATATAGCGGCAAAACTCTCGGAATTTGCGCCCGACGCCGTTATTGCCGTAGCGCACGGACAAATGGACAAGGAAGAGCTTTCCGATATATGGAAATCGATGCTTGACGGAGAGATAGATATACTCGTTTGTACTACACTTATAGAGTCCGGAATAGATGTTCCGAACGCCAATACTCTCATAATCGACGACGCCGAGCGTTACGGACTTGCCCAGCTCCACCAGATACGCGGACGTGTGGGACGTTCGGGAAGACGCGCGTATGCTTATCTTACTTACAAGCGCGGTACCGTGCTCAAAGAGATCGCGGAGAAGCGTCTGGCGGCTATACGCGATTTTACGGAATTTGGATCGGGATTCCGCGTCGCTATGCGGGATATGGAGATACGGGGAGCCGGCAACCTTCTCGGAAGCCAGCAGCACGGTCAGATAGAAGCGGTGGGATACGATCTTTACATGAAGCTTCTAAGCGAAGCGGTGCTTGAAGAAAAGGGCGAAACGCCCGAAAAACGTCCGGAGTGTACGGTCAGCCTCGCTACCGACGCGTATATACCGGAAAAATATATACGCAGTACCGCGCAGAGGATAGACGCCTACAAGAAGATAGCTTCCGTTGAGACGGAGGAGGAGCTTGAAGACGTTTACGACGAGCTCACCGATCGTTACGGTACTCTTCCGAAGCAGGCGGAGATACTTCTTTCCATATCGCTTATAAGGTCGCTCGGAAGCCGGGCCGGGTTTGAGAAGATAGAATATCGCAACGGAAACGCGGTCATGTTCACAAAGAGCATAAGCGTTGCCGCATGGCAGGCTCTTATGGGAGAATACAAGGGAAGACTGCTTCTTTCGGCGGGCGGAACGCCGTATGTTACGTTACGTCTTGCGGAAAAAGCCGACAGAGCGCTTGAAATAAAAGAATTGTTAAAGAAATATATACAATTGACAGAGGAAAATGTGTAGACAAAAGCGCGTTTTGTTGGTATAATCTTAAAGGAGGACGAATGTTCTCGGATTGTTTAAAATATTGAAAAGGACGAAAAATCGGTTTGAAATTTCTGAAAAGATCTTTTTGTATGATTTTGACGCTTGTTATGCTTCTGCCTTCTCTTGTCGGTTGCGGAGTGATAAAAGGCGATACGGTCATGCAGCTCGGCGATTATAAGATAACCGAGGCTATGTATTCCTTGTGGGCCGCGGCTTACAAGACGAAATTCATGTATATGTACGCCAATTCAAGGGATACCGAGACCTTTTGGAACACAAAGGTCAGCGACGATATGACGTATGAGGACTTTTTTAACGAATTCTTGTACGGTTACGCAAAAGAGAGGCTTATATCGATGAAGTTATTCGACGATTACGCTCTCACGATCTCAAGCGATACTAAAGAATCGCTTGACGAATATTTGAATGGCTTGATCGAGGCTTACGGCTCGCGTTCGGAGCTTAACGCATATCTCGGCAATTACGGGCTTAACATCAATACGCTGGAGCATATCTGCTATGTTGAGGAAAAATACAATGTCGTCATCTCGTATCTTTTCGGTACAAACGGACTGTATGCCGTAACGGATACGGACAGAGAAAATTACTATAAAGATAATTACCGTTGCGTGGATTGGATATACGTGTATACCGAAAATAAACTCAAAAAAAATGAGGACGGCGGATATGAAGTCGATTCGAGCGGAAATTATATCCTTGAAGAAATGACAGATGATGAAAAGACGGAGCAGGCGAAAAAGGTAGCCGAGATAAAGGCAAAGATAGACGCGGGCGAGAATTTCGGCACGCTGAAAAAGAAATATTCCGAGGAAGAGCTTGAAAAATACGAATATATATCGAATATCAATATTTCTTCCAACGATCTGGATTACGGTATAGAGTTTTTAAAGACCGTGCAGAGCCTTGATATAGGAAAATACGCGGAGTATAGCGACGGAGACGGTGTTTATATAATTCTTCGCAAGGAGCTCGCGGCGTTTTCGGAACTCAGCGAACAGGATCTGAGCGTGATGAATGAGTTCGACACATACGTTCTGGACGACAAAGCTAATAAGTTTTATGACAGTACAGAAGTGGCGGCCATTCGCGACGTGATCGAAAGATATGACGTAAAGACGTTGAAAGGACTAACCAATACCAATGTATACAAATACATATGGGAATAACGCGTACAAGTACGTGACGTGCGTATAGTGTATACGATAACGAAAAGGACGGGAAAAGTAATGGAATTTATCAGAAGAGCATTTCTTTACGGCAAGGATTTTTGTGAAGATACCGCCGAAAATCTTAAGGAAACGGTAGTGACCGCGGTCGATTCCGCTAAGCTTCAGTATCGTATAACCTCGCAGAGGAACGAGCTGAACGCTCTTTACGCGACTCTCGGGAAGATACTCTATAACGAAACTCTTTCGGAAAGTGGAAGAGAGGAGTCGAGCGCCGAGGAGATAACCGGACTTTGTACGAGGATAAAGGCGAAGGAGTCGCTCCTTGACGGACTTCAAAAGCAGCTCAGAATAGTCTGCGGAAAGGTCATATGTCCGGGCTGCGGACGCTTTATGTCGGAAAAATATGTGTACTGTCCTTGGTGCGGCCGCGCTACGTCGATAGAAGCGGAGTATGACGAGTCAGACATAAGCTCAGACGAGCTTGACGACGTTCGCGAGATAGACGATATTTAATGGTAAAAGTAGACATATAACGAAAGAAATCACAGGTCTGTTTTGTTTAAAAAGCGGAAAAATATAAAAATCCGCTCTGTCTATTGCAATTTTTCGCATTATGTGATATAATTACATTACAATAATATAGTATAGAAAGAGTAGGATAAAGTAAAACCTGCTCTTTTCTGTTTATTATATGTATGCCGAGATAACGGACGGGAAAGGAAATTGGCGTGAAAAATTAATTTAATCGTATCAGAATATGGGCGATTTCACGCCTTAATTTTCTAAAAAGCCGAACGCTTTTTGTTTTGTAAACTCATAGAGTTTGCAAAACACGAAAATTATTCATACCTATTTGAGCCGCCTGCGGCGTCATGGAGGATTTTTATGGCACAGAAAAAGAATACGGCGCAGACGGTCAGAGAGATAGTGGAGCCTATAATAACCGAGCTCGGATACCGTATATGGGATATCGAATATTCAAAGATAGGCGTCGAAAGACATCTTGAGATAACGATAGACGGAGATAACGGGATAGAGATAACGGACTGCGAAAAGGTACACAGAGCGATAGAGGGTCCGATAGACGAAGCCGACCCGATAGAGGATTTCTATTATCTTGACGTTTCCTCTCCCGGACTTGAAAGAGTCATAAGAACTCCAGAGCATTACAAGGCGTGTATCGGCGAGACGATAGAGATCAAGTTGTTTTCCGCATTCGAGGGTAAAAAAACGATTATCGGCGAGCTTGTCGGATACGATGAGGAAAAGGACGAGATTGTTATTAAGGAAAAGAACGGAAACGAATATACTCTCGCAAGAAAAACGGTATCAAAAGCGAATATATATTTTGAAATATAAGAATAAAATCGGAGGATCGGAGATAGTAAAATGAATAAGGCATTGTTTGCGGCTCTTGATATGCTTGAAAGCGAAAAGGGAATACCTAAGGCTTATATGTTTGAGAAGCTTGAGGCGGCGCTTATCAGCGCGTATCGACGCGAGATGGGCGGAAGCACCAACGTAAGAGTTCACATAAACGAGGAAAAATACGATTTCAGAGTATTCAAGAGGCTTGACGTTGTCGAGGAGGTAACGGATCCCGCAACTCAGATATCGCTTGAGGACGCAAAGAAGATGTCGAGAAGAAACGTTCTCGGCGGAGTAGTCGAAATAGAGCTTAAGCCCGACGAATTCAGACGCTTAAGCGCCATAACCGGTAAGCAGGTTATAGTTCAGGCTATAAGAGAAGCCGAACGCGGAATGATGATAAAGGAATACGAGGAGAAGAAGGAGGAGATCGTTACCGCGGTCGTCGACAGAGTGGATCCCGAGACGGGAAGCGTGAGACTTAATATGGGTAACGGATACGCTACCCTTCTTAAATCGGAGCAGATCCCCGGCGAAAGCTTTGAAGCCGGCGAGCACGTAAAGGTCTACGTCATAGAGGTCAAGAAGGAAGCAAAGGGTCCGTTCGTTACGCTTTCCAGAACTCATGCGGGTCTCGTAAAGAGATTGTTCGAGCTTAATATACCCGAAATAGCTGACGGAACGGTAATAATAAAGAACATAGCGCGCGAGGCCGGATCGAGAACGAAGATATCGGTAATGAGCAGAGACGGCGACGTTGATCCGATAGGAACGTGCGTAGGTCCTCAGAACCAGCGTAAGGCGGTGATCACCGACGAGCTCGGCGGCGAGAAGATAGACATAATAAGATATAGCGACGAAGCCGAAGAGTATGTTAAAGCGGCGCTCGCTCCCGCAAACGCAGAGCGCGTCGAAATGGACGGAGAACGTTCGTGTAAGGTGTACGTAGCGCCCGATCAGCTTTCGCTTGCAATAGGTAAGGAAGGACAGAACGCACGTCTTGCGGCGAGACTTACCGGAATGAAGATAGATATAAAGACTACGGAATAAGTATGGAAAACAAAAAGAAGAAATCTCCGGAGAGAAGATGCGTCGGATGCGGAGAGAGCAAGGACAAACGAGAGCTCATACGGGTTGTGAGAACGCCCGAAGGAGAGGTATGTCTTGACGCTACCGGAAAGAGATCCGGCAGAGGCGCGTATATATGCCATTCGCTTTCGTGCTTTAAAAAAGCAAGAAAGAGCAAGCGCATAGAATCCTCGCTCAGCATACAGATACCGGAGGAGATATACGAAAAGCTTGAAAACGAGCTTTCGGGTGTGTGATCCGAAATGAACGAACAAAAGATAAAGGGACTTATAGGGATAGCAAAAAAAGCCGGTAAGGTAACGAGCGGCTCGGACAAAACGCTTGAAAGCGTCCGAAGCGGCGGAAGAAACGGCGTCAAGCTTCTGCTTTGCAGCGCAGATGCTTCGCAAAATACCTTAAAGCGTATCGAAAACGGCTCAAAATATTATGGCGTGCCGATGAATACTTTGAGCTTCGGTAAAGATGAGCTGGCGCGTATCACGGGATACGGCGGCGAGCTTTCCGTTATCGGTATAACCGACATAGGATTTGCAAAGGCGATGATCGAAGCTTTATCCTGATTGACCTAAAGCAGTATGATAAGAAGAAAGCGGATAACGGGCAGTATGGCAGTATGCCGTCAGATCCGCGGGAGGTGCAATTAATGGCAGCAAGCAATCAATCGAACATAAAAATCAGCAGTCTTGCCAAAGAGCTTAAGATGAAATCCGGAAAGGAGCTTCTCGAAAAGCTCAAGGCACTCGGATATGAGGAGATAAAATCAACGTCCTCAAGTATATCCGGAGACGTGTTCAACATCCTTCTTGAAAGCATAAAGGACAGATATACGGCGAGCATAAGTATAGATGATTATCTGAGCGGAAAAGCGGTCATCGCCGAATTTTCTTCCGCGGCAAAGCCGGAGGAAAAGGAAGAGAAGACCGAAAAGGCGGTGGAGAAAAAGCCTGCCGAAAAGAAGGAGAAAAAAGAGGTAAAGGCGGACTCCGAGAAGGAAGTCAAGAAGGAGAAGAAGGAAGAAACACCCGTCTCCGAAAAGGCTCCTCAAAAGCCGGAAAAGCCGAAGCAGGCGGTAAAGCCCGTAAAGAGCGAGCAGACCGCCCCCAAGGCTGAAGAAAAGAAGCCCGAGGCGGTCAAAGCCGAGCCTAAGAAGGCAACCGAGGTCAAGGTATCGGAAAAGCCGGCGGCAAAACCCGAGACCGAGGTCGAAGCAAAGCCCGAGGTCAAGACGGAGAAGAAGGCGGAACAGAAGTCTCAGCCTCTTTCAAAGCCTCAGCAGCCCGTAAAGGAAAGAGTATTTACTCCGCCTACGCAGCAGAAGCCCCAAAAGCCTCAGCAGCAAAAGCCTCAAAAGCCTCAGCAAAACCAGAACAACCTCAATCGTCCGAAGCCTCAGGGCGGTATAGCGCTGAACGCTCAACAACCCGAGCGTAACGAAAAGCCGCGTACCAAGGTAGTCGATACGAGAGGATCGTCCGTCGATCTTTCGAAGTATGACGAGAAGCTTGAGCATCTCGCAAGCAAGGCGGGCAAGGATTATGACGCGAGAGGCGGAAGAGTCGTCGACGGAAGAAAGAAGAACGGACGATTCGATAAGGAAAAGGATAAAGAAAAAGCAGAGCTTGAAAAGCTTCGCAAGCAACAAATGGAAAAGGCGAGACGTCTGCCCGTTTCGGTCTCCATTCCCGAAGAGATAACTGTCGGAGAGCTTGCTTCCAGACTTAAGATAACCGCTGCGGACCTCATAAAGAAGCTCTTTATGCTCGGAGTAATGGCAAATGTCAATCAGACTGTCGACTTCGATACCGCGTACCTTATAGCCGATGAAATGGGCGCGAAGGTAACGAAAGAGGTCGTCGTAACGATAGAAGAAAAACTGTTCGACGACGAAGCCGATACAGAGGAGTCTCTTGTAAAGAGAGCGCCGGTAGTCTGCGTAATGG
>CAZFQJ010000039.1:0-12310 GCA_964520875.1 uncultured Lachnospiraceae bacterium | reverse complement strand
GCTTTTCTCTGAACCGCGTCATTCCCGCGGGAATGACGCGGTTCAGAGAAAAGCTCTATCCGCTTGAGCCGTTTACTCCCGAGGAATGTCTGGAAGTTATAAGACAGGTCACCGAATTTGGAGACGGTTGCGTAAAACGCTTCGGAAGCAGGATATTCTTCCTCGGAGATGAGTTTTATGTCAACGCCGGCGCGGAGCTTCCGAGCGAAGAGTTTTATGAAGGCTACGCTCAGATAGAAAACGGCGTCGGCATGATAACGTCCATGCGTACCGAATTCGATTATGCTATTGAGGATCATGATCTGTCCGATAGCTTGAAATCGGAACGCGTCGTTTCCTGTGCTACGGGATATGCGGCGTATGAATGTATAAAAGAAATGGCTGATAAAGCCATGGCGTCGGTTCCCGGACTTAAGGTGAACGTTTATAGGATAAAGAATAACTTTTTCGGCGAGAAGATAACCGTTGCGGGACTATTGACCGGAAAGGATCTGCTTGAGCAGCTGAAGCCCGTATCGGAAAACGGCGGACTCGGCGAAAAGCTTCTGCTTCCGAAGGTTATGTTGCGCGCCGATGAAGATGTTTTCTTAGACGATATGACCCCGAAGGAGCTTTCGGAAGCGCTCGGAGTCGATATCGGATTCACGGAGTCGGACGGAGCGGGATTTTTGAAAGCTCTGGTCGGGAATGAGTAAAACAATATCGGATCCGCGTTTGCGGGTGCGTTCGTTTTTTTGAGAAATCTAATGTTGAGGTAGTCTTATGAAACCCATAGTTGCAATAGTCGGGCGTCCTAACGTAGGTAAGAGCACGCTTTTCAACAAAATAACCGGAAAGCGTATATCGATAGTAGAGGATGTTCCCGGCGTTACACGCGATCGTGTTTATTACGACGCGAGCTGGAACGGAAGAGATATGCTTCTCGTAGATACCGGCGGAATAGAGCCTAAGACCGGCGATATAATACTTAAGCAGATGCGCGCGCAGGCGGAGATAGCCATAGCGACGGCGGACGTTATAATCTTTATGTGCGACGTTCGTTCCGGAATGACCGCCGACGACCGCGATATAGCCACCATGCTTTTGAAGTCCGGAAAACCGGTAATTCCCTGCGTGAACAAGATAGATTCCGTGGGCATGCCTCCGCTTGAATTTTATGAGTTTTACGGTCTCGGCTTTGACGAAGATCCGATACCGCTCTCTTCGCTTCACGGAACGGGGTCGGGCGATCTTCTTGACAGAGTGGTGAGTTATTTTCCGGAAAATGACGCGGAAGACGAAGAGGAAGCTCCGATAGCGGTAGCCGTTATCGGTAAACCGAACGCAGGTAAGTCGTCGCTTGTGAATAAGATACTGGGCGAGGAAAGAATGATAGTTTCCGATATCGCCGGAACTACGCGCGACGCGACGGATAGCAGAGTGGAAAATTCACACGGCGTGTTCAATTTTATAGATACCGCCGGAATACGCAGACAGAGCAAGATAGACGACAGGATAGAAAAATACAGCGTTATGCGCGCTAAGCTCGCAGTAGAAAGAGCGGACGTGTGCATAGTTATGATAGACGCTTCGAAGGGAATAACCGAACAGGACGAGCATATAGCGGGTATCGCGCACGAAGCCGGAAAAGCGGTCATAGTGTGCGTAAACAAGTGGGATCTTATAGAAAAGGATAACAAGACCACCTCGGAGTTTACCAAAAAGATACGTACCGCTCTTTCCTATATGAGTTATGCTTCGCTTATGTTTATCTCGGCGCAGACGGGGCTTCGCGTAGATAAATTGTTTGACGAGATAAAGGCGGTATACGAAGAGTCGAGAAAGCGTATCACTACGGGAATACTCAACGATATGCTTACAGACGCCATATCGAGAGTGCAGCCGCCGTCGGATAAAGGAAGACATCTGAAGATATATTACATGACTCAGAACGGCGTGCAACCGCCTTCGTTCGTGATATTCTGCAACAGTGCGGCATTGTTCCATTTTTCATATCAAAGATATATAGAGAATTGCTTGCGCGATGTTTTCGGTTTTAAAGGAACGCCTATAAAGTTGATAATACGCGAAAAAGGGGATTCTCCGAATTAACGTAAGGAGAAAGATTATATATGTTCAAATATGTGTTTGCTCTTTTCGGGGAAAATGCATGGAATAACGGTCTTGTGCTGAAGAGCGGAAACAGTATAAATATTTTCGTGTATCTTCTTATTTATCTCGCCGTTATTCTCATAGCGTATCTTTTAGGCTCGGTAAATACCGCGGTCGTGCTATCGAAATTGATGTACGGAGAGGATATCCGTACAAAAGGCAGCGGAAACGCCGGCATGACAAATATGATGCGTACATACGGAAAAGGACCCGCCGCGCTTACCTTGTTAGGAGATATGTTAAAGACCCTTTTAGGAATGTTTTTCGGGACATGTATGCTCGGTATAAACGGCGCGTATGTGGCGGGACTCTTTTGTGTCCTCGGTCATATAGCCCCTGTGTTTTATCATTTTAAAGGCGGTAAGGGCGTTGCGGCGACCGCTATGATGATCTTATACATAGATTGGTTTGTATTCCTCGTTATGTTCGTGATATTCGTATTGATAGTCGCGTCAACGAAGTACCTTTCGCTTGCTTCGGTCATGATCGAGCTTATATTTCCGCTCCTTCTTAACCGTTTCGATACGGTGGAGCAGGACAGAGGACTTAGGCTTGTCATAACCCTTGCCGTTATGGCGCTCGTGGTGTATATGCATCGCTCCAACATAAAGCGCATAATGGAGGGAACGGAAAACAAATTCGCGTTCAAAAAGACCGCTAAGAAAAAAGCGAACGAGCCAGAAAGCGAGGAGTTTGCCGAAGAAAACACGGAGACGGTCTCGGATAAAAAAGCTGATCAAAAAATAAAAAAGAAAAATAAGTAAAAAATTCGAAAATACTATTGATTTTTTCAAAAAAGTATGATATAATATCATTTGTGTATGTCAGATGCGGAGGTTCACATGGACGAAATGTTCACGAAAGTGCTTTTTGCGTCATGATGAACTGATTATAGGGAGGGATAAAGAGATGGCAAAATGTGAATTCTGCGAGAAGGCGGTTACGTTCGGTAACAATGTTTCTCACTCCAACAGAAAGACCAGCAGAACGTGGAAGCCCAACGTAAGAAAGGTCAAGGCGGTCGTCGGAGGAACTCATAAGACGGTATATGTCTGTTCGCGTTGCCTGCGTTCCGGTAAGGTTCAGAGAGCCGTTTGATCAAGGTCAGAAAAAGATAAAAAACGTCCGCACGGGCGTTTTTTTGTTGCTTGTTTCTATTGACAATACCTACAAATTATAGTATAATATTTTTGTATATATTCGTATCGATAAACGTTTGATCGAAAGGATAATAAAATATGTTGTATTCAAAAAAGATTTCCGCGCTCGTTAAGGTCTTTAAAGACGAAAACCCGATATCATGTCCGGAATGTGGAGTGCTTACGGCTCTGAAGGGGGATAACGTTTCTTTTCAGATAGTATATTCTTCCGATGAAACGCAGACCTATACGTTCGAAGTGATCTCCGAACTTAAAAAGCACGTCGAAGTAAGAACTGTCGAATATGTAAAGGTCGGTGTTTTGAAAGATGAGTGGATAAGAAAACAAATGCTCGACGACGGAAACTATATAAGTACGGAGTCGTTTGAAGCTCCCGATTATCTCAGAAAGCCGCGCGGCAATCGTATAAAGGTAACTAAGGGTAAGTACAGAACTCTTTGGGTTGAGGCGGAGATACCGCGTAACGAAAGAGCCGGGGATAAATTCATTACCGTCGTTTTAAAGAACTCCGCGGGAGAAACGGTAAGCGAGCAGACGCAGAAGATAACAGTCTTTGACGCCGTTCTTCCGGAGTCCGATCTTATCAGGACCGAATGGTTTCACACGGATTGCATAGCCGATTATTACGGATACGATGTATTTTCCGAAAAGCATTGGAAGGCGATAGAAAACTTTATGAAGACCGCGGTTAAGCGCGGTATCACGATGATACTTACACCGGTCTTTACTCCGCCACTCGATACCGAGATCGGAGGAGAGCGTACCACGGTGCAGCTCGTTGATGTAAGAAAAGACGGGGAAGTTTGGTCGTTTGGATACGATAAGCTTGAAAGGTGGATAAAGCTCGCGAAAAAATGCGGCTTTAAACAGATAGAGATATCCCACTTCTTTACTCAGTGGGGAGCTAAAGCCGCTCCTAAGGTCATGGCGACCGTGGATGGAGAGTATAAGCGCGTTTTCGGGTGGGATACGCTTGTTGAGGACGGCGAATATCCGAAGTTCCTCTCGGTATTTGTTCCGTCGCTCGTGAACGTTCTTCGCTCTCTCGGAGTAGCCGATGATTGTTATTTCCATGTTTCCGACGAGCCTCATATCGATAATAAGGATAATTATCTGAGAGCCAAAAACGCGATAGCGCCGTATCTTGAAGGCTTTAAGATCATCGACGCCCTTTCAAGATATGAGTTTTATTCCACAGGCGTAGTCGAACACCCGATACCCTGTACGAGCGATATCGGACCGTTTATAGAAAACGGGGTAACGCCGCTTTGGACTTATTATTGTTGTGCACAGGGCTATAAGCTCTCCAACAGATTTATGGCAATGACGCTGCCGAGGACCAGAGCGATAGGTATACAGATGTTTAAGTATCATATCGAAGGGTTCCTGCAATGGGGATATAACTTCTATAACACTCAGTTCTCGAAGACTCATATAAATCCTTATAAGGTTACGGACGCCGGAGGAGCCTTCCCGTCCGGAGACGCATTTTCGGTCTATCCCGGAGCCGGCGGAAAGCCCGAGGAAAGTATAAGACTTATAACGTTCCATACCGCTCAGAACGATCTTGCGGTGCTCAGAGCGTTGGCTGAAAAGACCTCTTACGAATATGTTCTCGGTATAATAGAAGAGGATCTTGACGAGCCGCTTACATTTGAATCTTACCCGCAATCCGAATTTTATTATATCTCGCTTCGCAATAAGATCAATAAAGAGCTTGCGAAACGCTCTTACCGTAAGTAAATAAATCAGTACAAAACAGAAAGGAAATTTTGATTTTAAAATGGATTTCGTTAAGAAAAAGATAGCGGCTCTTATAGCGTCGGCGCTCGAAAAGCTCGGCGCTTCCGATATGCCGAGCGAAGCCGCGATCAAGGATATGCTTGAATACCCTCCGTCACCGGAAAACGGAGATCTTTCGTTTCCGTGTTTCCGTCTCAGCCGCGCTCTTCGCAAGGCTCCTCCGATGATAGCTTCGGATATCAAGTCTAATCTTTCGTCGGATGCCGCGATAGATAGGGTTGAGGTAGCCGGAGGATATCTGAACTTTTACTTCAACAAGACCGAATTTGCTTCCGTAATGCTTTCGGAGATACTTGGAAAAGGCGAAAGATACGGTTCGTCTGACGAGGGAGCGGGAAAGACAGTCGTTCTTGACTATTCTTCGCCGAACGTTGCAAAACCGTTCCATATAGGTCATCTCGGCACTACCGTAATAGGTCATTCGATAAAGAAACTGCATGAGTTTTCGGGATATAAATGCGTCGGCGTTAATCACCTCGGAGACTGGGGAACGCAGTTCGGTAAGCTGATAGTCGCGTACAGAAAATGGGGCGATGAAAAAACAGTCGTCGATGTCGGTATAGATGAGCTTGTAAGACTTTACGTCATGTTCCATTCGGAGGCGGAAAAGGATCCCGCGCTTGAAGATATGGCAAGAGCGGAGTTCACGAAGCTTGAAAACGGCGACGAAGAGAACCGTAAGCTCTGGAAGTGGTTCATAGAGATATCGCTTGCCGAATACAAAAAGACGTACCGTCAGCTCGGAATAGAGTTCGACAGCTACTGCGGCGAATCCTTCTACTACGATAAGCTTCCCGCGGTAATAGACAAGATGAAAGAAAAAGAGATACTGAAGGTAGACGACGGAGCTACCATGATAGATCTCGAAGAGTACGGTATGCCGCCCTGTCTGATACTTAAGTCCGACGGCTCCACGTTGTACGCCGCGCGCGATATAACCGCGGCGCTATACCGTAAGGAGACCTATGACTTCTCGAAATGCGTATACGTTACGGACGCAGGACAGAGCCTGCATTTCAAGCAATGGTTCAAGGTCATATCGCTTATGGGATACGATTGGGAGGATCAGCTCGTACACGTTCCTTACGGTAAAGTATCGATCGGAGGAGCAAAGCTTGCAACTCGTACCGGAAACGTCATACTTCTTAAGGATCTGTTTAAAACGGCGATAGAAAAAGTAAGCGCGATAATCGAAGAAAAGAACCCCGAACTCGCAAATAAGTCGGACGTAGCGGAGGCGGTTGGCGTCGGAGCGATAGTTTTCCACTATCTCAGCGGCGGAAGGATCAAAAATATAGACTTCACCGTTGACGACGCGCTAAGCTTTGAAGGAAATACCGGACCTTACGCACAGTATACTTACGCGCGTACATGCAGTATAATAGCTAAGGCTAAGGAGAGCGGAAAATATCCCGCAAACGGAGATATCGACTTTAAGATCACCTCAGACGACGAATTTGAGCTTGTAAAGGATCTCGCTTTGTTCCCCGAAAAGGTGAAAGCTGCGCTCGACGGATACGAGCCGTCCGTCATAACGAGATATATCTTCGATACGGCTACGCTCTTCAATAGGTTTTATCATAACTGTCAAGTGCTCGGTGCCGATGACGACGATGTATGTAAAACGAGAGTCATGCTTACAAAGGCGACGGGATATGTTCTTAAGTCCGCATTTGCGCTCATATGCATGAAAGCGCCGGAGAAAATATAAAGATACAATTTGGAAAATAACTAAAACGGAGGATATAAAGATGTCAGGACACAGTAAATGGCATAACATACAGGCGAAAAAGTCCAAAACGGACGCCGCCCGTGCGAAAGTATTTACGAAGATAGGTAAGGAGATGGCGATAGCCATACGCGACGGAGGACCGAACCCGAACTCCAACAGTAAGCTCCGCGAGCTTATCTCGAAGGCGAAGGCGAATAACGTTCCGAACGATAATATAGATCGTATCATAAAGAGAGCGACCGAAGAGAAGAAGGACTATAAAGAGGTCACATACGAGGGCTACGGTCCGGGCGGAGTTGCCGTTATAGTGGAGACCGCTACCGATAATACCAACAGAACGATAGGCAACGTTCGCGCGTTCTTCTCCAAGTACCACGGAAACCTCGGAACTACCGGCTGCGTCGGATTTATGTTTGAGGAAAAGGGACTTATAAGCGTTGATAAGGAGGAGTGTGACCTTGATGAGGAAGCTCTCATGGAGCTTGCTCTCGAAGCCGGAGCCGAGGACTTTTCGGCTGAGGACGACGATTTCTACGAGATAACCACCGCTCCCGCGGATCTTACCGCCGTTCAGGAGGCTATAACGTCGAAGGGTATAAAGCTTGAAAGCGCAGACCTTTCGAAGATATCGGCAAACTACGTCGATCTCGATAACGAAGATGACGTAAAGTATATGACGCTCCTTCTCGATAAGCTTGAGGAGGACGATGACGTTCAGCAGGTATATCATAACTGGAACGGACCGACCGAATAATACGCAACAAAAAGAAAAGCTCTCAAAGAGGGCTTTTCTTTTTGTTAAAACGACGAAACTTTTTTAAGAACTTGCATAAAATGTTAATAAAAACGGGGTGTTTTACCGTATATACGGGCGTCGTTAATATTTTGAGATATAATACTTGTAGAAAATGCTCATTGACTTTTTTATCTATATGTAGTATAATATAATGTACATTTATTTTTTAACTTGAATACCGTGTCGAAAAAAACGGCACTTTATATATACAAATATAAAGATCTCGAATTATCTGTTCGGATCTTTAAAAATTCAGGAGTAAAGCTTGATGTTAAATCGAATATACATAGAATCAAACGAGGGCTTTGATAAGGAAACGGCTTTTTTGAGGAAAATTATACTTGAAAAAAGCGGTACGGATATCCCGCTCGTAAAAGTACGCAGGATAGTAGAGCTTAAGGGCGATGATGTTGACGATACGGTCGTCGAAGGCTTGAAGGAGCTTCTGGTATCGAAGCTTTCCGAAAGCGCTTCCGTCCGCCGCAGTCCCATATCTACCTCCATGTCGGTAATGCAAAGAGCCGGACGTTCGGACGCATTTACTGAAGAGATAAAGAGCGTAGTCGCTCTTATGTATCCCGAAAAGAGCATAGGTGTAAACACGGGAAAGGAATATATTTTTTCTAAGCAGCTTACCGGAAGAGAATATAGTGTGTTTTCTTCGTTTGTAAAGAACCCCCTTTCTCAGGTAACGCCCGGAGAAAAAGAGAAAGAGCATGAGCCTATCCCCGAGGCGCAGATATCCGAAGGCTTCAACAAAGCGAGCTATACCGAGCTTGCCGAATTCAAAAAGAGCTTAAGACTTAAAATGGATATAGATGACCTTATGTGCGTGCAGAACTATATTCTTTCCGAAAGCCGCGAGCCGACCTATGCCGAGATCAAGATAATAGATAATTTCTTTTCGGAGAGCTTTCGCAATACGACATGTAACACCATACTTGACGGCGTTTCGATACTTGATCCGAACGTAAAAGAAGCATGGGAGCATTACAAATCAAGCTCAAACGAAAAACATTCCATATCCGATATATTTAAGGTCTCAAAGCAGGGCGTATCGTCGGAAAACGTTATAGATATCGGGGACGAGCGTTGTATAAAGCTTAAGTGCGACGGCGAAAAAGAGCTTGTACTCATGCTCGGAAGCGAGAGCAGAAATCATTCCGTTTCTGCGGTTCCTTACGACGGAGCGGCGGAATGTCTCGGAAATGCCGCTCTTAGTATGCTCGAAAGACTCGGATATGTGTACGATTCGTACAGAGTTACGGGCGGCTCGGATAAGAACGCCGCATGCGATCGCGAGCTTTCGTTTGAGGGCTATGCGGAAAATGCTTCGGAAATGTCCGTGCCTTGTAAATGTACGCGTATAATGAACGATTTTTATGCGGAAAAGCAGCTTGAAATTTGCGCCGTGCTCGGTATAGCCGACGGAGAAGCAATTTCGGAGCTTTTAAAGAGGACTCCGCAGAACGGAGATCAAGTATTCATTATAGGCGGAAAGACCGGTAAGGATGGTCCGCAATGCTTTGATGAGATAAATACGTCTGATGAAGGTCACCCGGAAAACGAGAAGGGCGAATTCGTGCCGGTCAGCAGCGCCGGCGTGCTCGGTGCGCTGAGACGTCTGCTCTTCAGAGATGACGTGTCGGCGCTCGTGAAATCGATACGCGCGGTCGGAAACGACGGTATCTCTTGCGCGATAGGCGATATGGCTAATGGTGTGAATATCTACTGTAATGCTGTTCCGCTCAAGTATGACGACGTTTTCGTTTCGGACGTGATACTCAGTAGCTCTCAGGACAGAATGGTCGTATGCGTAAGCTCTGACGACGCAGAGAGGTTTGCTTCGATATGCGCCGAGGAAAACGTGGTGTGCGCCAAAATAGCCGAAATAACCGATAACGATAGGCTTAACGTATATTCCGACGACAAAAATAAAGCGGCTTCGATAACGAGCGAATTTATAATAAGCGGCGGATCGGAAAAGCACCTCGGAGCTTCGGTCGAAAAAGCGCCCGAGCTTCCGGCTTCAAGATCGCTTGATGTCGCCAAAGCGCCGTTTGACGGTATGAGCTCACTCAAAAAGCTTTTCTCAAAAGGCATTAAATACGACTTTGCGGGTGCGGTGGCGGTAGTATTAGACGAGCTTAGGACCGTGGGAGAGCTTAGCGGTATGAGCTTCGACGAGACCGCGGGCGGGAATTCCGTTCTCGAACCCTTTTCAAACCGTGTATCAGACGCATCCGTGCGTTACCTCAGCTATAAGGGAGAAAAGGTGTATTCCGACGGCAAGCCTCTCTGCTCGGCGATAGCTCTCGGACTTTCTCCGGTCATAAGCGATATCGATCCGTATAAGGGCGCATATCTCTCCGTTACCGAGGCGGTCATGAGACTCGTAAGCTCGGGCTTCGGCGATAAAGAAAGCTATACCGCGCTCTTTGAGTATCTTCCGGAGCATAAAAATAACGGGAAACGGCTCGGGGTTGCGGTATCGGCGACTCTGGGTGCGTTTGAAGCGCAAAATAAGCTCGGAACTATATCGCTCGGCGGAAGGATATCCATGGCGGACGCCGGCAAGGAATATGAGGATTGCTCTACAATATCGGCTTTTGCGGTAAGTACGGGACATAGCGATACCGTAATAACACGCGACTTCAAAAAGTCGGGCGACAGGGTCGTATTGATGAGACCCGAATATGAAAAGAGCAACGGACTTCCGGAAACGGAGAGTCAGCTTGAGGTGATAAAGAGCTTTAATGCGCTCGCAAACGGCGGAAAGGTCCTCGCGGCGTGTTCGATCACTTCGGAGACCACGGCGGCGGGCGTGATAAAGATGTGCCGTGCTTCCGGTATGGGATTTGAATTTGCTTCGGAATGTGATATAGACGTTATTTTCGGAAAATGCTACGGAGCGATCGCATTTGAAATTTCAGACGACGCGGAGCTTCCGAAGGGTGCTATACTTCTCGGTAAGGTTAAAGCGGATAAGTCGCTTTCGTACAGAGAGGATACGGTCACGATCGAACCCGAAACCGCTGATAAGGCGAATGAAATATCAGAAAACGCAGAATCTGAGAAAAGATATATCTATCTTAAAAAGATAAGCGACAGTTACGGTAAAGCCGATACCGTGTCGGGCGACAAGGTGAACGCGGTCATTCCGGTCACCTCGATAGGCGCAGATGTGTTCGATATAAAGGCGAAGTTCATCGAAGCGGGAGCAACGTGTGAGACGGTTGCGTTTTCGGAAAAAGATATCTCTGCGTTCACTTGCGCTATCGACAGAGCCGATATATTGTATCTTCCGGATAGCTTTAATTCGGGAATGCTCATGAAAGCGGTGCTCATGAGACCCGAGGTCAGGGAAAAAATGCTCGCGCTTCGCGAAAGAGGCGGACTTATATACGGCGTCGGAACCTCTTTTGAGGCGCTCCTTGCGAGCGGAATGCTCGATGTAGATACGGAAAAGCTCGAAATAGGCACGAATCCTTTACCGTGGCTTAAAAACGCCTCGGTCGATATAGAGATATCGTCTGTAATGAGTCCGTTTATGAGATCGGTAAGAGCGGGCGACAGATGCAGAAGCGTTGTAAGAGGAAAGAGACTCAGATTGTTCGGAGACGCCGATTACGTTACCGAGCTTGCGAAAAACGGACGCGTTGCGTCGCAGTTTGCCGAAGGAGATAACGTCGCGGAAGGGCTTTGCTCTCTTGACGCTGTAACATCGGCGGACGGTCATGTCATGGCTCAGATAAGCAGACCTGACAGAGTCGGCAGTATAGTAGGTGTAAGAGCGCTTGATATAATACGCTCCGCTATTGGGTATTTTAAAGTCGATGAAAAGTGAAATGAAGTACAAAAAAAGTAAAAATGGTCATAACGACGCGGTCGCGCAGAATGAAAATAATATATGGAAAAAAGTCTTTCCGTTCGTTGCGGGTGCGCTCATTCTCGTGATAGTCGCGCTTACGGCAGGTATCGTACTCGTGAATTTCGGAGCGCTTGATAACAAAAAAGACGATCTTTCGGTATATGCGCCGAAGACCGAGAGCGACGAGCGTTATAGCGAAGGCAGTTACAGATATGCGATCTTAAGCGACGGTAACGCTATGATCGTCGGTCTTACCGATGACGCCGAGGACACGGAACTCTATATACCTTCGGAGATAGGCGGCAGGACCGTGACCGCGATAGGCGATAGCAGCTTCTATATGGATACCGAAATAGTCCGCGTCGTCATTCCCGAGGGAGTGACGTATATAGGCAGTCGTGCGTTTTTCGGTTGCGTAAATATCGAAACTCTTTCTCTTCCGTCTACGCTCGGGGTTATAAGAGAATCCGCGTTTGAGTTTTGCGACTATCTTGACGGCATAAGCTTTGCCGGAACGTGCGATATGTGGTCAGCGGTCAAGATCGGCGAAAACAATCCGATAGGTTACGTGTCAACGTTGTCATGATATATAAAAGCATATAAATATAGTGAAAAAGCTCGGCATATGTGTGCCGAGCCTTTTTTATGCCCGTAAAAAGATCATTCCATTCCGAGCAGCCAAGCAGGCGAAACCTTCAAGATTCTCGCAAGCTCTCTTAATTCGTAGTCCGCAACGAATCTCGTGCCGATCTCAATGCGCGAGATACTGTCCCGTTCGAGAATGATTCCCGATACCT
>CAZFQJ010000038.1:0-12437 GCA_964520875.1 uncultured Lachnospiraceae bacterium | reverse complement strand
CTCGTGCTTCTTTACGGTATACGGATAAATCACTTCAAGTTCATGTACGGTATATACATGTCGTTCGGAGCAGACAGTAAAAAACTGTTCGGAACATGCTTTTGGGAGATATATCTCATATCCGTACTTACGCTCATTCCGTCCGGAGCGGCGGCTACGGTCACGGATTGGCTATTCTTTAAGTCGTCGGATCTTGCATATCGGTTTGCTCCTCAACTCATGCTTTTCGCTCCCTTGTTCATGCTTCCGATAGTGCTGATATCAGTTTTTATTCCTATAAAAGCGACCGCGGTTCAGTCTCCGATAAAGCTGCTGATCGCCGAAGACAATTCAAACCTCGTAAGCGCTCCGTATACGTCGTCTTACATGAAGTCAAAGCGTTTTTCTTCCTCTTACGAGCGAATAGGAGTAGTAAGATTTAGAAAGTATGCCGCGCAGCTCATACTCAGCTCCGTTCTTATGTCGGCTCTCTTTGTGTGGATATCCTTCTACTGCGGAGTGTATCAATACGGTATGGATATCGAAAAAGAAGAGTTTGTGGTTAATTTTCCGCGTCATGAAGTAACTACCACGCGTACCGTCGTTACCGAAACGGACGCGACCTCCGAGTTTACCGCTGCGCGCCGCGCCGTGTACAAGACCGGACTTGACGTTGGAGAAAAAACCGCGATAGGCGAATTTGAAAAGTACTACGACACTACGAAATATACAATATCCCGCGGCGTGTCTACCGGGCTTATCGATAGCGTAATAGAGATAGAAACGGGAAACAATGTCTATTCGGAATATATAGCGGCGCGCTCTCCCGTCCTTAAGACCGGAGTGACCGAAACTTCATCGGTATTTACCGCGCTTGAAGCGTTTTTCGATACCGAAAAATACAAGCTTACGAAAAATTCGAACGGAATAGCGGTTTCAGCCGCAAAGCTGACTTATACCGAGGTAGAGGATACTAAGCTTGTCGGCGATACGTATACAAACGATAAGGGTACGGAGCTTAAGGAACTGTCCGGCGTCATAGGTATATACAAGTACTGCAAGAGCGCTGCGTATACCGTACCTTCGTATGTGGCGTTTGATAAAAGCGATACAAAGCTCGGCAGTTTTACCGAAAACCCTGCCGCATCCGACGAAAAGGTCACGCTCTATGCCGATTACTACGCAGCAGACGGCGACGTTATTTCGTATATAGAGACTCATTTCGAATATGACGGTAACGCTCTTGAGGTTTTACAGTCTAAAGATAACATAATAATATCAGATTGCGTCAATAATTCCCGTGCGCTCAAGATAAAGCCGGGCGATAAAATAAAGATACGCGTATATACGGGACCGAAAACAAACTCAAAGGATCCGACCAAGAGTAATGTAACAGACGGAGACAGATATCTGCAAAATCTTATAAGAAACGGTGTTTTCGAGGAGAGAGAATTTACCGTATGCGCGGTCATAAAGAATATGAATACGACGGAGAATCTCCCGATATTCATGTCCGAAAGCGACTACGAAAGCATAACTGGCGAAGCTCCGATATACAATTCCGTTTCGGTATATGTCGATCCGAGACTTGACGGAAGCGAAACCAATACTCTTTACGATGACATAAAATACTGGGCGGAGCAATATTCGGATACCGAGGTCATACATCTTAACGCTCTCGCCGAGATAAGAACGGAGAGAGAGAGCCAAAAGCTCCCGATACTCTACACCTTTGCCGCCATGCTTCTTATCCTCACTCCGCTTTTCTGGTTCTTCTCACAGATAATGTTCTACAAAAAGAGAGCGAGAGAATTCGAGATACTCCGGGATATAGGCGCGCAAGAAAATACAATAAAGAAAATATTCATTTACGACGGTATCGCGGCGGCTATCGTCGGTTGCATAGCTCTTATGATAATGAGTGCCGTCGGTATATCGGTCATATATTTTATCACAGTGAAGATAATGCCATACGTTTCGGCAAGCGCAGCGGTAAGATATTCGTTTGAAATACCGTGGATACCGATCGCGGCGGCTATGGGCGTAACGGCTTTGAGCGCGTTCCTTTCGTCTATGGTATCATACGCTATAAACAAGAAGAGCGCCAAAACGCGCTTTGTCAGATAAGTAAGAAGGTAGGTCAATATGGCAATACTTGTAACAGAAAACGTCATAAAACAGTACAAGCAGTACGATAATACCGTTACCGCGGTAAACCGAGTTTCGATGAAGGTAGAAGACGGCGAGTTCGTGGCGATCATAGGCTCGTCGGGTTCCGGTAAAAGTACATTTCTTAATTTGTGCGCCGGTCTTGACCGTCCAAGCTCCGGAAGAGTGCTGATAAGAGGTAATGATATAACGCAAATGAAATCGGACGAGCTAAGCCGTTTCAGAGGCAATTTTATAGGCTTTGTCTATCAAAAGCATAATCTCATACCTCAGTATACCGCACTTGAAAACATTCTTATTCCGACGGTCATGTGCAATAAAGAGGAATTCAGCTACGAGGAGCATCTCAAAAAGCTCATTGAATCGCTTGATCTCGGCGACAGACTTCATCATCTGCCTTCGGAGCTTTCCGGAGGTCAGCAACAACGCGTGGCGATAGCGCGTGCGATGATAAACAGACCTCAGGTGCTTTTTGCGGACGAACCTACCGGAAATCTTGACAGAGCGAACGCCGATGAAGTTCTTGAACTCTTGCTTGCCACAAAGAAGCAGTTGGGTCAAACGCTCGTTATGGTAACTCACGATCTTAAGATAGCGGAGCGGGCCGATAAGATATACAAAATGGATAACGGCGAATTAATGCTCTACAAGGATCAAACCGGATATAAGCGCAGTTCTTACGAAGAAGAGTTAAACGAATCAAAATCCACGATAATAGACGATTAAAGAAAGGTGATACGATCATGAAAAAGCTTTTTAGAGAATTTAAC
The DNA here is from genome assembly GCA_964520875.1 of uncultured Lachnospiraceae bacterium. Classification (GTDB taxonomy): domain Bacteria; phylum Bacillota; class Clostridia; order Oscillospirales; family CAG-272; genus SIG673. The sequence continues at coordinate 9,519 of CAZFQJ010000038.1, read as the reverse complement.
GAGGAAAAGATCGAACAGATCAAGAACGATCCTTATTTTGCCGGATTGGTACCTGCGGTGCTTAAGCGCGCGGAAGCTAATATGAACAGCGAACCGAAGATCATAAAGTTCAGTCAGATTCACAGATTCGTTACGGACGGCAACAGGGAGGAGTTCCAGAACGTATTCTTTGATTATGAGGCGAGAATGAGAAATTATTTTCTCGCTTACATATTCACAAACGACGAAAAGTATATAGGTCCGCTTGCCGATATAATGTGGAACATATGCGATTTCGAATCATGGTCAATCCCCGCTCACGTCGGCGAGCACCTGCCCATGAAGAGAAGAAGACAAAATCTCGATCTTACTTCTACCATAATGGGCTTCAGGGTAGCCGAGATACTTTATTACATAGGCGATAAGCTTCCCGAACTTGTAAGAAAAAGAGCGGAATACGAGGTAAGGGAGAGGGTAATAGAATCATACAGAGATTCAGAATACGGCTGGATGAAGACGGAGAACAACTGGGCTTCGGTATGTATCGGCGCCGTATTTGCCGCCTACGCTTATCTTGCTACCGAGGAAGAGACAAACGCTCAGCTTGACAGAATGATAGAGACGTCGGAATGTTATCTCAGAGGCTTTGAGGACGACGGTTGTTGTAAGGAAGGCTACGGATACTGGAACTACGGATTTTCATACTATTGTCTGTTCGCGAGCATGGTACGCGATTATACGGACGGAAGGATAGATCTTTTCAAAAAGCCGAAGGTGCACGCGATAGCGTTGTTCCAGCAAAACGCAAGTATAAACGAAAACGAGCTTATCAGCTTTTCGGACGCAGGTCAGTATTTCAGACCGTCGACATGGCTATCTCATTTCCTTAAAAACGAATATCCGGATATGGAGATACCGTCGCTTAAATGCCAGATAGATGTAAATGCGCCGCTTCGCTATATTTTCTGGATGAGACCGGAGCTTGCGGAAAGCGAAATGAATCCGAAGTCGCATATATATCACGACAATCAATGGTTTATCTATCGTTCGAAAGCTTATAATTTCGCTTGCAAAGCAGGAAGCAATAACGAACCTCATAACCATAACGACGTAGGTTCGTTTATTGTCTCAAAGAACGGCAAGGTGACCTTTACCGACCCCGGTACCGGAGAATATACGAGACAGTATTTCTCTGACGAACGTTATACTCTTATAGCGTGCTCCGGCAGAGGACACAATATGCCGATAATCAACGGCGAATGTCAGGTTGCCAACAACGTAAAATCCACCGTTTTCGTTGAAAAAGAAAACGAATATGCATTCTCTATGGAAAACGGCTACAAGATAGATACGCTTACCTTTCTTAAGCGTCATGTCGTATGTCTTGAAGACAGAGTAAAGATAACGGATACGTATGAGTTTTCCGAGACTCCGAGCAGTATTTCCGAGCGTTTCGTATCGCTTTCACCGCTTGAGCTTACGAGCGGCGGTATTAAATGCGGAGAGTCGCTTCTCGTATTCGATACGGAAAAAGCGGACGTTGAATTTTCAAGCGAGGAGCTTATGAGACACGGTCACAGACCCGAAACGGTCTATATAGTCGATATAAAGCTTAAGAATCTTGATAAGGAACTTTCGTTCAGCTTTGAACTGAAATAATATATATAAAAGCGGATATCCCGAAACCACGGATATCCGTTTTTTATATTACTTGTAAACTTGTTATCAAAAAAATTAAAATATTTATTAAAGGTGTTTACAAATCCGAATTTTATGGTATAATATAAGATACGGAATTTCATATGATAACATAAACGAATATATACTTAGAGGAGAACGACTTTGATAATTCAACTTGACGAGGCAAAAAGGACGTTATTGCAGAAGGAAGAGGATATAGCTGAGCTTAAAGCGGCTCTTAAGCTTGATGATCTTAAGGCGGAAACAGAGGAACTTGAAAAAAAGACGCTTGAGCCTGATTTTTGGGGAAAAGACGATTCGGGCGCTATACTTAAAAGAGTAAAATATCTTAAAGACAGAGTTTCGGCTTACGAGTCCCTCGCTTCAAAGCTTGAGGATACTTTGGTGCTTACGGAAATGGCGATAGAGGAAGAGGACGAATCCGTTACCGAAGAGGTTCTTGCGGCGGTATCTGAGATAGAAGCAGAGGAAGCAAAGCAGAGAATAGAGATACTTTTATCCGGTGAGTACGATTCGAATAACGCGATACTTACGCTTCACCCGGGGGCAGGCGGAACCGAGGCTCAGGATTGGGCACTCATGCTTTACAGAATGTATACCAGATGGGGCGAAAGACATAACTATAACGTAAAGCTTCTTGATTGGCTCGACGGAGAAGAAGCGGGTATCAAGAGCGCGACTATCCGTATAGAAGGCGTTAACGCATACGGATATCTTAAAAGCGAGAACGGCGTTCACAGACTTGTAAGAGTGTCTCCCTTCGACGCGTCCGGCAGACGTCATACATCGTTCGCTTCTGTCGAAGTAATGCCCGAGCTTGACGACGACAACAACATAGAAATACGTCCCGAGGATATAGAGGTCACCGCGCATCGTTCAAGCGGAGCGGGCGGTCAGCATATCAATAAAACGGATTCGGCGATACGTATAACGCATCTTCCTACCGGTATAGTCGTCGGTTGTCAGACAGAGCGCAGTCAGCTTCAAAATAAAGAGACCGCGATGAAGATGCTGAAGGCTAAGCTACTTGAGATAAAGATACGCGAAAACCTTGAAAAAATAGAGGATATAAAGGGTACGAAATACAATATCGAATGGGGAAGTCAGATACGTTCATACGTATTTATGCCGTACACCCTCGCAAAGGATAACAGGACCGGATATGAAGACGGAAATATACAGTCTGTCATGGACGGCGAGATAGACGGATTTATAAACGCGTATCTCAAAATGAACGCAAAAAGCTGATGAAGAATTTTAAATATCCGCCGCGGTAAGAGCATATGTTACTTGCGGCGGATATTTTTAGATCAATCTCTGCAAAGGATAAAATATGACTTTTTACGCAAAAGAAAAAGATGAAGGAAAGCGGCTTTCGGAATTTATAAGATCGGATTGCGGAGTCTCGCGCAGTACCCTTGTGAAACTGAAAAAGCTTGATAACGGAATACTTTTAAACGGCGTAAGGACTACGGTGGCGGTCAATATAAGATGCGGAGATATCGTTACGCTTGAGCTTGAGGACAGAGCGGAAGAAACGAATCCGTTTATCTCCGCCGAAGGCGAGATGCCGGAAATACTCTATGAGGACGAGGCGGTGATCGCGGTAAACAAGCCTTCGGGAATGCCGACGCATACCTCTCACGGACATCGAACCGATAGCCTTGCAAACGCCGTCTGCGCTTATTATAAAGCTAAAGGAATGCCGTTTGTATTCAGAGCGGTCAACAGGCTCGATCTTGATACGAGCGGCGTTGTTCTGATAGCAAAGAACCGTTATTATTCGAATATACTTTCCAAATCAATCGAAAACGGTGAATTTTCAAAATCCTATCTCGCGTTACTTGAAGGGGACATACCGGAGAGCGGAGAGATAAGCGGATATATCTTGCGCGAAGACGAGAGCGTTATAAAGCGCAGACTTAGCGTTGAAAATATCGAAGGCTCCGATTATTCGCTTACGCGTTATAAGCGTATTGCCTCATCGAACGGCGCCTCAGCCGTGCTTGCATATCCCGTTACCGGCAGAACTCATCAGCTCAGAGTACATTTTTCATCGGTCGGTTCTCCGATATACGGAGATACCATGTACGGAAATGCGAGCGAGAGGATAATGAGACAGGCGCTTCATGCGTATGAGCTTACATTTCCGTCGCCTATCACGGGAGAACATATCACGGTAAGAGCAGAAGTTCCGAATGACATAAAAAATCTTTCAAAAGAGCTTTCGCTCGATATAAATTTTTAAAAGTAGGTCGAATATGAAGAAAATAACAAAATATGTGCCGATTTGGTGTATTATTATGGCGTTGATAGCCTTACTGTGCGCCGTTATCCACGCTATTTCTGTCTTTTCGGTATCTTTTTCAGACTTTTTTAATATGACTTTCGGAGCTTTTTTTCGTTTTTTACTCGCTAAATTGACAGGGTGGTTTCCATTCTCTCTTGCCGAGGTATTGATAGTGCTTTTACCATTCATATTCGCTTTTTTGGTCGTCATGACTGTAAAGCAGATGAAAAAAGGCGCTGCGGCAAGGATCAGATTTTTAGCGTCGGTTCTTGCGGCTATAACGTTTTTTTACTCAAGCTTCGTTCTTACTTTTGCTACCGCGTACAGGGGAAGTACGCTCGATGTGAAATTGTCGCTCGAACGCATGCCGGTAGGAGCGGAAGAGCTTTACGATACCTCATATATCGTTCTTAAAGAGCTTTCCGAGCTTGAAAAAAACACAGAATTTTCCGAGAACGGATTTTCCGTAATGCCGTATAGCCTGAGTGAACTTAACGAAAAACTTAATTCCGCGTATTCGAAGGCTTGCGAAAAGTATTCGTTCTTACAAAAGATGAACAGTAATGTAAAAGGGATAATACTGAGCGAGCCTATGACATACACTCATATTTCAGGTGTGTATACCTTCTTTACAGGCGAAGCCAACCTTAATATCAATTTTCCCGACTACGTTCTGCCGTATACCATGGCGCATGAAATGGCGCATCAAAGAGGTATAGCGCGTGAAAACGAAGCGAATTTCATTGCTTTTCTTGTGTGTCTCGAAAGCGATGACGAATATGTGCGTTACAGCGCATACCTTAATATGTTCGAATATCTGACGAACGCTCTCTATAAGGCGGATAAGAGCAAATACAAAGAGATAGCGGCATTGCTCCCGGATAGAATAAGACGTGAGCTTATAGCGTATTCCGAGTTTTTTGAAAAATACGAGGATAATGTAGTTTCCGATGTTTCAAACGCGGTAAACAATTCTTATCTTGTCTCGCAGGGACAGGTAAGCGGAACTCGCAGCTACGGTCTCGTCGTAGATCTTGCCGTGGCGTATTACAAGAATATATAGCAAAAATACGATATTAAAATATAAGCTTATAAGCGAATAATTTTACAATATCACAAAGGGACTGTTTTTCGACAGTCCCTTATTATATTACTGTTATTTGATCAAAGAAGCGATATATCAACTTTTTTGTAGGTTTCCTTAAACAATTCGGTTGTGCAGAGGTTAGTCGATGGTAGCGAGACAGAGCCTGCCGCCATAGCCGAAGCTATGCGGAGAGTCTCTTCTGCGTTCGTGTGCGTTGAAAGTCCGAGCGCGAATCCGGCGACCATTGAATCTCCCGCACCTACCGTTCCCTTGACATCGACATCACGGTTTATCGCCCTCAGACATATATCCTTCGTTACCAACACCGCGCCGTCCTTTCCCATTGATACACAGACCGCGCTTATTCCGTCGGATATAAGCTTTTTAGCGGCTTTTGCGGCGTCATGCACGGTCTCTATATTCTCGCCGATAAGAGCGGAAAGCTCGTCGCGGTTCGGCTTTATAAAGTCGGGCTTGGCTTTGATACCTAAACGCAGAAGCTCGCCGTCTGCGTCGAGAAGAGTAGTAACGCCGTTTGATTTGAGTGATGTTATAAGATTTTTATAAATATCCTTCGGTACTCCCGGCGGTACGCTTCCGCTGAGAGTGACCGTATCTCCGTTTTCTGTGTTTGATATAATATTTTCGAAAATACCGTTTATAGCTTCGGAGCTTACGTTGCTGCCTTTTTCGTTTATTTCCGTAATGCAACCGGTTTTTAGATCGTGTAGTTTTACATTTGTGCGTAATTCGCCGTTTACGCGTGTGGGATAAGGTGTTACGCCCTTCGAAGCAAGATATTCGGCGACTGAAGGACCGTCTTCGAATTCAAAAAAGAACGCGCCGCTCTCGTGACCGAGATTTCCGAGGACTACGGAGGCGTTTATACCTTTTCCGCATATGTTCTTTTCCGAGCTTAAAACCCTGTTCGTAGCTCCTTCGCTGAACGCTTCCAGCGTTACCGTTTTGTCAACGCACGGATTGAAGGTTACCGTATAGATCATGATATTTCTCCCGTTATTTTATATGTCTTTGATCTTATTTTTCCTGAAAAAAAGCCCGATTATTCGCTTTCGCGTATATCCGCTCCGAGCCGTGAGAGTTTTTTGGGCATATCTTCATACCCTCGGGCAATATAGTGTGTATTTTCTATACGGCTCTCTCCCTCGGAGCAGAGCGCGGCGCTAACGAGCGCGGCTCCGCCTCTTAGATCGGTGCACGCGGCACGGCAAGCGAAAAGCTCGCTACCGCCGTTTATCCGAAGAACGCCGTTATCGACCTCTGTTTTTAAACCAAACTTTGATAACGGATCGAGATATCTGAATCTGTATTCAAAAACCGACTCTCTTATATGACTTATTCCGCTCGCACGGCTCAAAAGCACGGCAAAAGGCGGGTGAAGATCAGTCGGAAAGCTCGGATAAGGCGCGGTAGTGATATCAGTCGGAGCGAGCTTGTGAGAATATGCGGTTATACTCGTGCCGTTTATCTCGGTCGTTGCTCCCATGTTTTTCAGTACCTTGAGAACTGCGTCAAGCTCTGTTATCGGGGCGTTGTTGCAACGTATCTTTCCGCCGCATGCAAGTCCCATTGAGAGGTACGTTCCCGCTTCTATCATATCCGAACGTATTTTAAATGCGGCTCCGTGAAGCTTTTTTACGCCGTATATACGTATTTCGTCGCTTCCGATCCCTCTGATATCTGCGCCGCATGCGTTCAAAAATTCCGCAAGATCCGATACATGAGGTTCTTTTGCCGCCTTTTTTATTACTGTCAAGCCTTCTGCTCTGACGGCGGCGATGATAGCGTTTATCGTTCCGCCTACGGTGATTTGCGGAAATTCTATAAGCGCGCCCTTAAGACCGTTCGGTGCGGATATTTCTACCGCGCCGTTATCCGATTCGCATTTTGCTCCCAAGCGTTTTAGTGCGTATAAGTGATAATTTATCGGTCGCGTTCCGAAATCGCATCCGCCGCTCGTAAGCTTTCCGCAATATCCGAAACGCGATAGCATTGCTCCCATTAGATAAATCGAAGCCCTCATACGCTCCGAAAGCTCTTTCGGAATATCGGCGGGAAAAGCATGTGATGAGTCTATATTCAAGGTGTTCTTTTCGGTTATATCGACCGAACAACCGAGAAGCTTTAAGATCGATATACAATCCAAAACATCCGATATATTAGGAATACCGGATAAAGTTACTTTTTCGCCGACCGCGAGCGCGGCGATCAGTACGGCGACGGCTGAATTTTTGGATCCGCCGATATCTGTTTCTCCGTATAGCGGTCTGCCGCCGGAGATTATGTAGCTTTTCACGCGATATGCTCCTTCCGCTTGAACGTATTTGACGGTCTACGTTATCATAGTATGCCGTAAAACACGGATCGGTCAAAGTCAAAGCATATCTAAAACATATGGAACGGCGCTTACCGTTCCATGTTTAAAGTATTAATCTCTGCGTCTCGTGTTGCCGAGAATAAGAAGAAGTCTGAAAAGCTGTGAAAGCGATACCGCGAGCGCGGCGACATAGGTAAGCGCGGCGGCATTCAAGACCTTGGCGGCGGAATCGCGCTCGTCGTTACTGAGTATACCCGTTTGCTCAATAGCATTAAGGGCGCGCCTGCTGGCGTTATATTCGGTAGGTAAGGTCACGAGCTGAAAGAGTGCGGTGAGAGAGAAGAGCGCTACTCCGATATATGCCAAAATGACCATTGAGGAAGAAAACGCGGTAAGAAGTATGCCGATGAAAAACAACCATATACCTATCTGAGATCCGATATTCGTAACCGGAACGAGCGCCTGACGTATCTTTATCGGAATGTATCCTTCCGCATGCTGGACCGCGTGTCCGGCTTCGTGACAGGCGACTCCGACGGCTGCCGCAGAGGTAGAATTGTATACGCTGTCGGAAAGTCTTATGACATTATCGCGAGGATCGTAGTGATCCGAAAGATGTCCGCTTACGTGTTCTATGCGGACATTTCCCAAACCGTTTGCGTTAAGAACGGCGCGAGCCGCCATTGCGCCGGTATATCCTCTTGAATTGTAGACTGTACTGTATTTTTTAAAGGTCGAGTTGACTCTCGCGCTTGCCCAAAGCGAAAATATGAGCGCGGGCAGAATTATTATATAAGTCGGGTCAAAATAAAACATTATCGGATTGTTCCTTTCATTATTCTGTATCAAGTATATCACATTAAACGCAGAAATCAATCGATAAACTAAGAATTATTTGTTACGTTAAATTAATTTTTTGTTACCCTGCCCGTTACTATTGATTTTTTAAACAAAATGTGATACAATTAAGGAAACGCTATGAACGTAAACACCACCATTCGGAAAGGAAAGATATAAAATGAATTCTGCAACGGTCGCGTATAACTGCCCAAATTGCGGCGCGGAACTGTATTTTAATGCCGATAAGCAGAAATTATGTTGTGAATTTTGTCTGTCCGAGTTCACAGATGACGAGATAGCCGCAACTGACGCCGAGGAAAAAGCAAGGACCAAGTCTGATAACAGCGAAGCGTTTTGCGGTAATATGGACGAATATTCATGTCCGAACTGCGGCGCGGAGGTCATCGCCGACGAGCACACCGCGGCAAGCATATGCGTCTATTGTCACAGTCCCGTGGTACATAAGGGCAAGCTCAGCGGTCAGATGATGCCGGATAAGATAGTCCCGTTCAAATACGGTAAAGACGAGGCTATGAAGAAGTTCCGCGAATTTGCAAAGAAAAAATGGTTTTTACCGCGAGATTTCGCCCGAAAGGAACAGGTGGAGCGGATAACGGGAATATATTATCCGTTCTGGGTTACGGACGCCGATACTCACGCCGAGATGAACGCGGAAGGCAGAAAATTAAGGATATGGCGGGTAGGAAATACCGAGTATACGGAAACATCGCGATATATCATAGAACGTAAAGGCATGATACATTTCGAAGATATAGTCACTTCGGCTTTTTCGGAAGCGGAAAAAGAGATGCTCGAGGGTATATTGCCGTATCCTTCGGACGCGCTCGTTCCGTTTTCCATGCCTCAGCTTGCCGGATTTATCGCCAAAAAACGAAATATAGAGAGAAATCAGCTTTCCGAGGAAGTTAAGCAACGAATGAACGATTACGCAAGCCGACTGCTTATGAATACCGTCGGAGGTTACAACAGTACGAGCGTAAGAGGGACCAAGCTTAACATATGTAAAAGCACCTGGGAATATACACTTATGCCTATCTGGCTTTTGAAGTACAAAACAAAAAAGAGAACATACACTTACGCCATGAACGGTTATACCGGCAAGGTATACGGTGAGCTCCCGATAAGTATTCCGAAGGTATTGGCGGTATCGGGTGCGGTATTTGCCGCGGTCGCGCCTATCGTTGCGCTTATAGGAGGGCTTTTCCTATGAAAAAGATATTAATTTCGATCTCGGCAATTTTACTGCTCGTAATGTTTTCGATT
>CAZFQJ010000037.1:0-12591 GCA_964520875.1 uncultured Lachnospiraceae bacterium | reverse complement strand
ACGCATAATTCTCGATACTTGTAACGCTATCCGGAATTATGACCTTTTTAAGAGCGGTACAACTGTAAAAAGCGTACTCGCCTATGGTTTTTAACCCGGTTCCGAGCGTCAAATCGGTAATCGCGGTACAGTATCCAAACGCCTCCTCCCCGATACTCGTTACTCCGTTTCCGATAGTTACTTCCGTAAGCCCTTCACAGAAATAAAATGCATACTCCCCGATACTCGTCACACTATTCGGAATTACGACCTTTTTAAGAGCACTGCATTTGTAAAAAGCGGATTTGCATATGGTTTCCAAGCCTTTTCCGAGCGTCACGTCGGTAATCGCGGTACAGTATCCAAACGCCTCCTCCCCGATACTCGTTACGCTATCCGGAATGTTAACCGATTTAAGAGCCGTGCAATATCTAAACATAGAAGTACCTATGCACTTGTTCTTTATCGTAAGCTCTTCAAGCGCGGAACACCAACCGAACGCGTCACTTCCGATATTCGTTACTCCGCTTCCGATCGTCACGCTTGTGAGCGCACCGCAGTTGCCAAATGCCTCCTCGCCGATACTCGTTACACTATCGGGAACAGTCACGGACTTAAGCTTTTCACACCACCTAAACGCAGATTCACCTATGCTCTTTACTCCGTCTTTTAAAGTCAGATTTTCAAGAGCTGAGCAATGGTAGAAGGCGCTTTCGCCAATATTTCCGCCTTCGACGGTCGCGTCGGTAAGCGAGGGCAACCGAGAGAAAGCATATAAACCGATATCGGTGACGCTCGCGGGTATCGTAAGAGTCTTAATTACGACCCCGGAAAACGCAGATTCGCCTATGCTCTTTACTCCGTTTTTTAAAGTCAGATTTTCAAGAGCTGAGCAATCGCAAAACGCGCGCTTACCTATATCTCCGTTTCCGACGGTCACTTCGGTAAGTCCGGTACAACAGTAGAAGCCGTATTCTCCGATACTCGTTATGCTATCCGGCAAGGTCAACGACTTAAGAGCCGAGCAATTTTGAAACGCGTAGTCGCCTATCGCCTTTACTCCGTCCTTTAACGTCAGATTTTTAAGAGCGGTGCAATGGTAGAACGCATATTCTCCGATATCTCCGTTTCCGATAGTTACGTCGGTAAGCGCGGGGCACCAAGCGAATGCCGAATCGCCTATGCTCGTCACCGCACCGGGTATATTTATCTCGGTAAGTGCGTCACAACTGAAAAAAGCTCTTTCTCCGACGCTCGTAACGCTTTCCGGTATGGTTATTTTCTCGATCGTACTGCAGTAATAAAACATTTCGTAGCCTATGCTCGTAAGTTTCGAACCGAGATCAACATTTTTAAGCGAGCCGCACTCCTCAAACGTATATTTTCCGACAGTCTCCGTATCCTTAAGTACTACCGTCTCCAGCTTCGAACATGATCCGAACGCGCTATCTCCTATCTCTTTTACGCCGTCTCCCAAGGTTATACTCTTAAGCTTATCGTTTGCGTAAAAGACTTCGTCTGGGATCTTCGTTACGCCCGAGATCGTAAGAGAAACAGAGCCGTCCTTGGCTTTTTCAAGTTCTTCCTTAATAGCGGCGAACACATTTTCGTCTGCGTCGGCGGCAAGACCGAGCGTTATTTCGACGCTGTCGGCTGAACCGTCGCCTATAATTGTCCGCAGTACGGTCCTCATATCGGTTCCGCAGCTCTTACAGTTCATATCGCTTCCGCCAAAGGCGTGGAGAGCTTCGTCGGGCTTTGCCGTACAACCCTCTCTTGTGCAAACATGCCAATGCTTATTTAAGTCTGTCTGCCATTCCGCAGACGGGGCATGCCCGAGCGCCTCTATCGTCCGAGTTTCCTTTTCATCGCATTTTGTACAAGTACGCGTCTCTTCTCCCGGATTTTCGCATGAAGCCGCGGAAACGGTCGTCCATTCCGAAAACTCGTGCTCACATTCCTTACCGCAGGACGAAAGTCCGAATACGGCTGCCGCGGCGACAAGCGCGGTAAAAATCATCGTTAAAATTGTTTTCTTCATAAATACTCCTATAAATAATTTGCCTTAGACTTATGTTTTTTTAATTCAACACTCGATCGCGACCTTTATCACTCCGTCGCGTTTGTTTTCAAAAAGCTCATACGCTTCGTCGATACGCCCGAGCGGATATGTATGCGTTATGAGCGGTTCGGTATCTATCTTTCCTTCGGAAATAAGCCTGAGAGTTTCCTCGCAATCGCAGCCGTCCACTCCGCCCGTCTTAAACGTCAGATTTTTACCGTACATATCCGGTAACGGAAGTATCTGTGGCTTATCGTAGAGCGCGACCACCGTTACGACGGCGTTCGGACGCGCACATTCCCATGCAAGCCTAAGTGTAGACTCCGCCCCGGCGACCTCGATCACTTTATCCGCTCCGCCGCGCTCGCAGTTACTCCGCACAAAATCCAAGCATTCGTCAGGCTTGACAGTCAGAACGCTCGGATAATGCTCTTTTACGAACCTTAGCCTTTCCTCGTCCTTTTCACACACGATGATACTCTTCGGCTTTTTCAGCATAACGCATATCAGGGTACAAAGACCCGTAGGTCCAGCGCCTATGATAAGCACCGCATCGTCCTCGGTTATCTCCGCGATCCTTGACGCCCAATAGCCCGTTGCAAGGACGTCGCCGACGAGCAGAGCCTGTCTGTCCGTCACGTTATCCGGTATCTTATTAAGCGTTTGATCGGCAAACGGAACGCGAACGTATTCCGCCTGACCGCCGTCGATACGGCAACCGAGCGCCCAACCGCCGTTTTTATCGGTACAGTTATTTACGTACCCGTTTTTGCAGAAAAAACATTCTCCGCAAAAGGTCTCGACGTTGACCGTAACTCTGTCACCGGGCTTTACGTGCGTGACCGCTGAGCCGACCTCTTCGACGATACCGACCATTTCATGACCGACAGTAATGCCTTCGACCGCTCTCGGAATGCTGCCGTGTTTAATATGCAGATCGCTCGAACAAATGCTCGCGAGAGTCACCTTTACTACTGCGTCACGCTCGTTGAGCAAACGCGGCTTCGGCTTTTTGACAAAGCCGAATTTTCCTTTTGAAATATATGTATATGTAAGCATATACGCTCCTTAAAGATAAGACCGTGATTTTTTAAAGCTCTTCTCTCCAGCCTATCGTCGCTTTCGGGTCGTTTTCGGTAAACATAGAGCAACCGTAGCCTGCGTCCTCGAAGAAGGCTTCCCTCGTGGTAGAAGAGCCGGTACACGGTTCGATACCGTTTGAGATAAGATACTCGCACGCCGCTTTTGCTTCCTCGCCGCTTTTCCAAAAGCATGCGTAATCAAGATAGGTCGTGGGATCTAACGTTCTGTTAGCCATGATATCGAACGGGTAATATCCGTGGAGCACGAATCTCTTACCGTATTTTTTATGTATATATTCAAGTACGTAAGCGTCAAAAGAATTGAACATTATACGATCGTCCGCTATACCGCATTCCTCGCAGAGCTTTACCGTATTATCGACCGTATACGCTACGCACTCCGCGCCCTCGTCGTTTAAATACACCTTTATCTCAAGATCCAGAAGAAGCCCTTCCGCGTCTTTTGCCATTGTGAGAAGCTCTTTTAATGTGGGAACGTTCATGAACTCTTCTTTTGTACCGGCGTTAAGCGCTCTGACCTCTTTAAAGGTCATATTTCTTACAAGACCTTCGCCGTCGGTAGTTACTTTAACATCGTGGTCATGTATCAGGACCAGTTCTCCGTCCGACGTCGTATGTATATCCGTCTCTATCATATCCGCGCCTATATCGATCGCAGACCTGAAAGCCTTCAGCGTATTTTGCGGGAACGCCTTCGGATCGCCTCTGTGACCGGCGATTATTATCTTCTTCTCGCATTTGTTTTTCATTTACTTTTTCCTCTTTTCCTCAAAAGATATTTATACGCCATGATTATAACACACGAAACATTCGAAAGCAATATATGTTCGAAACGATGTTAACAAACAATAACGCAAACACGAGCCGGAAATTATATAACGCCCTTTTGAAGAATGATATTTGCGTATATCGCTCTTTCGCCCGTAGCTACTACCGCGTAGCATTTTTTTGCCATATCGTAAAAAGCGAAACGTTCCACATTTTCTATCAAGCTCTTACCGCGCGGGTCGTGCTTTGATATTATTCTTTCATATTCATTCCATATGGGAGTTTCGATATTGTCGCCCTTTACTACCTCCATAAGAGTTACGGGCTTATCTACATATGTATCGAGCGGAAAGAGGGCAAGTATACCGTCAAGAAGCTCCGGCATATTTATACCGTCAAGCCTGACCACCTCGGCGTTCCTTCCGACCGATAACGAAGGAAAATTAGCGTCCGCCAAAACTATCCTGTCTCCGTGTCCCATTTCGCAAAGTATCTTAAGCAGTTCCGGAGAAATAAGCGTAGATACACCCTTTAACATAGTTTCGATTTCCTTTCGTATTAAATTTTAAAATCCCAGCTCTTTTTCTACTATTATGACCTTTATCCTGCCGCGTTTTCTCTGCTTTGCAAGCACAAGGTAATCGCAACAGATACGGTTATCCGAACCGCAGCCCGAGGTCATATCGGTCTTATTTTGCGAAACGGCTGCACATTCGCCGAACTCTTTACAGTAAGTATTACATGACAGGCGCTTGGTATTTGCGGGCGCCGCCGTCGTCTTTACTCTCTTTACAGCGTCGTCAAGATCCTTTACTATCTTGTTATATCCGACTATTATCACGACCGACTTCGGTCCGAAGGCAAGCGCCGCTATTCGGTTACCTGTTCCGTCAACGTTATACAGTTCTCCGTTTTCGGTGACCGCGTTTGTTCCGCTTATAAAAACGTCGGAATCAAATGACGCGACAAATCTGCGTCTTATCTCCTCTCCGTCAAGATCCTTTTCGTATCTGTCTATAAAGCGGTATTTTTTATCTCGTATAAGATCAAGTATTCCGCACTCGTTCAGAGTCGCAGAACCGCCGACCGCTATCTTATCGTTTTCGGAAAGGAGCGATCTCAGCGTTTCTCTTACTTCGTTTTCGTCCTTAACGACGTAGGTCTCCATACCGTTATCGTTCAACGCTTTTGCGGTACGCTCTATTCTCTGCTTTATAACGCTTTCAAGATTTTTATCCATTATATTACCACCTCATTATCTCTCTTAAATTTCCGCCTATTACAATTGCCATGCGCTCAAATCCCAGATCGTTCGGGTGAGTATTGTCGACGGTATAATCGCCTCTGTCTCCGAGCGTAAAGAATGACGCTCCGTCGATGAACCAGACGTTATCGTCGCCGTTCTCTCTTGCCTTAAGATAGCTCTGCATTATTATATCGCGGCGCACTCTGTCTCCGGTATGGAATTTGAAATCGGGCTTGGTTATCATTATATACGGGATATTCGGCTGCTTTGAGCGTATCCTTTCGTACATTTTATAGTGAGTATTTTTCAAATGCTCGAAAGACGGCGTATTATAGTCGTAATCAGAGACAAAAGCGCTCATGGTAAGTCCGGACATATAATCGACTATCTTGTCTTCCGCTCTTGCGTTTCCGGAAAAGCCGAGATTTATGTAATCGCAGTCATATTCTCTTGATATACGAGCCTGATATGAAAGTCCGGGACGGGTAGCGCACCCGCCTTGCGTTATCGAAGAGCCGTAATAAACTATCGGTATATTTCTTTTATACGGCTTATGCGCGCAGACCTCGGCTCCTTCGTCAAGTCCTATCTCAAGCGTTTTCACTTCTCCGTAGAGCGGGAAATTTATCGTAAGCTCTTTTCTGCCTGCGGGCAGGGTCAACGTGCTTTCATATTCCTCAGCCGAGGAATGCTCGAATCTGAAGCTGCCGGAAAAACGGCTCTTATCCCCTCCGTCGATATAAAGATCGAAGCCGTTTTCCATAAGCGGCGTGGCGTGGAACATATTTACTATCCTACCGAGCTTTGCCTTAAGCGTAACGGTCGCAGAATCCGTTGCAAAGCGGATCCTGCCGCCTGCGGTATTTCTGTAAAGTCCGGCAACTCCCGGGCTTACGTTCTGTCCGACATCGTCGGGCAAGCGCTTAAAGCAGTCCGTTTCCGTAAGCGGATCGTAAAGTCCGAATATTTCGAACGGGGCTTTTCTTACGTCATAAAAAACTTTCTTTTTTTCTTCCATGGTATTCACGCTCCTATCTTAATATATATTATCGCTCCCGCCGCTATCTGAAGAACGAGACCGATCGTATTGACCGCCCAAAAGTACCAATGCTTTGTTTTATGCCGAAAAAGCTTCATAGCGGCAATTGCGCCGACCGCGCCGCCGAAAAATCCGAATGAGAGAAGGACGGATTCCTTTATTCTCCAGCGTTTTTTCTTTGCGCGGCGTTTATCCGAAGCATAGAGGAAAAAGCTCAAAACGCTCATAACCGCGATCACGAGGAGGTATATCTTCATTGATCAAATTGCTCCTTATTCCTTAATTTTTCTACGTTAATTATACTATATATTATATCGAATGTCAATTACAAAGTTTATCTTTTCGATTATTTTTATATTATGAACTTCATTTCTTTTTCCTTCTTTGAAAAGAAAGAAAAAGAAGTGAAGCAAAGAAAAAGAAAGAAACTTTACTGTCGAACTTCAGCGCCACCGGGAACGCTTTTTCACTCCGAGTGGTTCGCATAGAGATATGGTTTTTAGCGAAGAACGCGTGACGGACGAGTTGTTCTTCACTATTCATCTTTCATTAGTCATTAGTTACTCCTCATCCACCACTACGTGGTTCCCCTTCTCCCACAGGAGAAGGCTTTTTTCTTTCATCCTGAGCGGAGGGCGCTACATAGCATCGGGATCTACGTTGCTTTCACACGGGCAAAGAAAACAAAAAAGAAAACGCCCCCGGCGGATTTTATCCGCCGAGGGAGTTTTTAATACCGGTTACTCAGCCGACATTACTCTGTAACGTCGTCCTCTTTTTTAGCTACGAGCTTATAGCCCTTACCGTCTTCGCCGAACCAGTATTCGTTTACGCCGTCGTTATCGACATCTAAGTACGTATTCGTTACCATAATTCCGTACTCGCCGAAATAGTAAGCGTTTTTGTTTATCATAACGAACTGATTGGGCTTGATAGCGCCGTTTTCTACGTAGTAGGTGCCTTCGCCGTGACCGTCAACGAGAAGTCCGCCGCAGCTTATTACCGCGTTATCTATGACTCCGCGATCACAATCCTCGTTGTTGATATCTTTCGACTTCTTGAAGGTCATGGAGTAGATTCCGCTTGCCGTGTACGTAAGTACGAGCGCTCCGTCGGAATCGAAGTAACGCAGACCGTCCTCGAACTGAACGAACATGTTCTTTACATTCTCGCCTTCAACGGGGTAGTAATACTTACCGTCGACCTTGATCATGCCAAGCTTAGCGTACCAGGTCTCTATGGTCTTATCGGTCGTGTGTCCGCAGTCCTTACATACTCCGGTCGCCGTTCCGGCTTCGTCATCAAGATTTATGTACTGATCTTCGGGATATACGTGCGCTCCGCTATCGGAAGAACGCGCTCCGCAGACTGTACATACCTTCTTATGTTCTTTATCGTTGACCTCAAACTCATCGGGGAAGATATGAGCGGTGTAGTCAAGCTTAGTCGCGCAGTTGCGGCAAGCATGATAGTGACCGTTTGCGTCGCTTACCCAGGTGTCTATAACGTCATGATCAAGCTGTCCGTAGTACTCAACGGGAACGAACACATATCCGCAGTCCTCGCACTTAAGACCCTCGGAGTTACCGCCGTGCGTACATGTAGGCTCTATGGCGTCCGTGATCTTTACCTTCTTGTGCGCGACCTTTTCGGAGACATACTTACATCCCTCGCACTCGGTCCAATGGTAGTCCTTATCGTACTTGTTTGCAACGGTATGATTGGTCTCGTCCTTTATCTTATGACAGACGGAACATTCTTTCCAATGCTTGGTTTCATCGTACTTATCTTCGAAGCTATGATCAGCTTCGTCCTTCTTCAGTCCGCATTCGCACTCGTGCCAATGCTTACTGTCGTCGGTCGTGTAATCATCGGAGAAAGCATGATCTGCCTTTTCGGTAGTAGCTCCGCAGGAGCAGACCTTCCAATGCTGAGCATCGTCACGCGCCCATTCGCTATAATCGTGCTCGGCTTTGTTCTTAATGTAACCGCAGACCGTGCACTCTTCCCAATGTTGGGTCTCGTCCTTCTTGCTTTCGAAGGTGTGAGATACTTTGTTGACCTTCGCGCCGCAGACGGAGCACTCATTCCAATGCGAATCTTCGTCCATGAAGATCTTATTGTTATCGCCGTCCTTTACCAAGACGTGATCCTCAACGGAGGTGGTATATCCGCACTTACATGTGCCCTTGTGACCTATGGATTTTCCGTCGTTGTCAAACTCTTCGGTCCAAGTAAACTCGTGCTGCTCGTAACCGTACTGAGCGTCACAGTTTTCGCACTTATTCCAGTGATGCTCGGAATCCGTTACGTACTTATCGGTTACGAACACGTGGTTTCCGGTCGCCGGAATGATCTCTTCTTTCGTTTTTTCACAATCGGGATTCTTACAGGTGTAGACTATCTTTCCGTCCTTACCGCAGGTAGGCTCGGTCCTTACGCCTTCGTCGTAATCGTGGATCCAATTTTTTTCGTCGATCTTTACGTCCTCTTCTTTACGCTCTCCGCAAAGCGTACAGTAGTAAGTCCACTTTTCAGCCTTTGTATAGCAGGTAGCGTCGGAAAGCTTCTGGTCCTGCTTCCACGCGTGACCGTTGCTCGGGTCTGCGGCAATTACCTCTGTCCACGTGTCTCCGCACGCTTCACAGGTATACTGTGCAACACCTTCGCTTATACAGGTGGGATCCTTAAGATTTTTAACGAACTTGGGCTGCGTGTGATACTCAGTGCTCGTGAAAGCCATGAGTATCGTCTCGGTACAGTTCTTACACTTAAATTCTCCGAGACCTTCTTCGTTACAAACGGGAGTTACGATAACCTTGACAGGCTTCTTCATATCCCAATCGTGACCCTTCTGGATCGTCTCATACTTGATCTTCTTGTTACACTCGGTACAGTAGGTATATCTGACGCCGTCCTCGGTGCATGTTGCCGAGCTTCCTATTCTCCAGCAACCGTTCTTGTGGTCGCAGTTAGGATCGTTACAGTAAGTACCGTCGAACTAGGTGAACTTGTGTCCCATTTCGGTATCTATCGGAGTGGGCTCGCTCTTGGTCTTTCCGCAGTCCTCACATACGTAGACCTTAGTTCCTCCGTACATACAAGTTGCGGGGGTACTGAGCTCTTCATGGTATATCCACTCGTGATCGCCGGAAGGCTCATACTTAATGGTGAATTCAAGATATGCATTGACCGCGTCTACGGATATCGTTATTACGCCGTTCTCGTCCGCTTCGATCTCGTTTCCGTCGGCATCGTAAGCCTTTACGTTATAGTCGATGTAGTTCGGAACAGTATAGGTGAAGCTCTCGCCCTTCTTGACGTCGAACTTAAGAGTCTGCTTGTTTGTATCCTTGAAGATCGTTATCGCGACCTTTGCCGCGGTAAGATCTATCGTTTCATTCTCTACAAGCTTACCGTCGTTTCCGAAGGTGTATCTAAAGCCGTCCTTTTCAACGGTTCCCGCAGAAGGAACACCGTTCTTAAAGTACATCTTTCCTTCGTTTACGTTATCCTTAACGACGTTTTCGAGCATACCCTCGGCAGCCTTACCGTCGGCACCGAAGTACATTCCGTCCACCCAATGGTTCTTCTTAAGAGCATTGGTCGTAGTATCAAAGTAGTAGTAAGTACCGTCTATTAAGGTGAGACCGGACGCAAGTCCGTTGATCTTATCACTATAATAGGTGTCGTCGCCCTCGGTGTACCAGCCGTCAAATTCGCCTGCAACACCGTTCGAGTCGAACGTGTAAAGCTCGCCGTTTATTCTCGTAGTAACGTTCGAATAAAGCGCTCCGGTATTCGAATCGGAAACATAGTACTGTTTACCGTCGCTTCCCGTGACAAATCCGGTGCTTGTGTTCAGTTCTCCTTTGGTAAAGAGTCTGAGAACGGTCTTGTTTTCGACATTATTACCATTTACAACGGGTACGGTCACGGACTTAACGCCGTTTGCCTCGCCGTTGCAGATACCGTTGCTTCCGAAGTCGTACCATGCGCCGTTATCCTCGGACGAGAAGAGCGCGATTCCGGTCGCGGTGGGTCTCTTGGTGGAAATGTATCTGACGCCGGTAAGTTTCTTACCGGTGATAGGATCGAAGTAGTAATAGTCTCCGCCTATGTTCTGCCAGCCGGTCTTAAGAACGCCGTTATCATAGTAATAATCGTTCTTGATTCCGTTGTTTTCAGTATTCTTTTCCTCGTAGGAAACGAAGGAGACGGATTCTACGGATATAGTCTTATTCTTGTCTGCCTCGCCGATGTAGCACATCTTATTGTCACCGCTACCCCAACTGGTGATGTAGCAGATCTCGGAGACATCGGCAAGAGTCATCGGTCCCTTGTCTCCGTTTAGCGCATAGATACTCATGGGAATATCGAGCGTTACCCAGCCGTTTCCGAGGTCTTTAAGCTGTACAACGGAGGTCGGTGCGTAGTAGGTGTAGTCTCTCTTATAATACGTTGTCGTTCCGTCGGCTTTCGTTACCTTGGCAAGTCTTATATGTTTCGTAGCTCCGCCTATAACGAAGTCCTTCCAGCCCATATCGGTATACTCCGCGTCCTTTGCCGCTACGCTCTTGTAAACGGCAGTAGAGGAAACGGAAGTAAAGTCGTTACCGAGATCGCCGCTAAGCTCATAGAGGAGATCCTCGCGCTGAAGAATAAACATGACCTTAGAGTCGGTGAACGCCTCGGGAATGTACATCTTTACGCGGATAACATCGGTATTCGAAAGATTGATCTTCGAATTCTTCTTCATTACAAAGTTACCGGTCGTGGTATATACATACTCGCTTCCGTACTTGTTGTACTCAAGCTTTCCGCCATTGCCGTTCTTTATATCCGCCGCGCCGAATGTAGCGTCGGTTCCGCTTATCGTCTCAATGGTAACTACGCCGTTCTTATCGGCAACATAGCGAACTCCGCCGTCGCAGAGAGAATCGTCTACGAGGAGGGTGTTATCTTCTTTTACATAGTAGGAATTTCCGCCGACAACCGTAACTCCGGCTTCGGTGGCGGTGACCTTCTTACCGCCGTTATAGAGCGCTCCGTCAACAACTCCGGTAACGCCCGCACCGCTCAGAAGATCGAAGTAGTAGTCGGTTCCGTCCTTGGTAAGCTTTCCTCTGGTTCTTACGCCGTTCTCGGCTATGTTGTACCATATGCCGTCAACCTCGGTAAGACCGGTAGGACCGGTATAGGTCCAAGTCGTGTCGGCAGTAACGGGAACTTCGTTTTCGCCGAGAGCGTAGGCATATATATCATCAAAGTATATATGGCTGATCTGCTTTGAAACACTTTGATCAAAACGCGCAAACCTTATTTCGTTGAAATACGGGAACTTGGAAACTTTATCATTACTCGTCCAGAAGATCGCATTTTCCACGACCTTCGCGCCGTTTATGTAGAGATCCACATAACCGTTCGTATCGTCAAGTCTGCACGCAAGGGTTATATTGGTATATTCACTTGCGCTGAGCTTAGCGACGATATAATTATCATTAATGAAGGTAAGGTAACCCGCCGAATTTATGTTAAGGACGTTGGAGAAGAAATTCTGCGTATTCACGTTACCGCTTTCAGCCATTCTGGTAACAAGCTGAATAAGGTTAAGATAACCGCTCCAATCCTCGCCGAGCTTAACATCAAAGCTGAGAGCTATGTTCTTCTTGTCCGTACCGCCAAGCATAAGCTCAAGATACGGGTCTAAACTCGTCGTTTTATTGGACCAAAGGATGGCATTGTCTCCGTCGGCGTCCTTAACAATCTCGGAATAAGTGTACTTTACATTAGCCCTCAACCCTTCAGCAACATAGTTCGAGGCGACCTGTCCCGAGCTATATGCATAAGCATTGTCCTTAAAATACTTTCCGAGCGCGATATCATTGAAGTTTATCGCCTTTATCGCATTGGTAACACCGCTATAATCGATAGTAGCATAGTCCTTTGCGAACGCATAAGCGCTGTAATTTCCGAGGTAGTCGCCGTTCGGGTTTATCGCGTAGACAATGTTCGTATCGGGATCCGTGTACTTAAAGTCGGAAGAGTTACCGACCTGCGCTACGCCGTCTTTATAATAATGCACTTTTCCGAACTGAACGGTCTGAATACCGTTTGCCTTACCGACGAGCTTACCGTTGTTATCAAAGGTGTAGCCTACGCCGTCTATATCGATCGTGCCCGTAGCGAGCGTGTGATCCCAAGGCGTGAAATAGTACTTAGCGCCGTTAATCTCCACCCAGCCGGTAGCACCGAGCTCCGCGATAGAGGTCGCAGGGGTGGTATATTTAACAAGATTGATAGAGGTGAAATATATACAGTAGTCGTTGTTGACTATCTGATTTCCGTTTTCGTCGTAGATAGTATTGGCATAGGTCTTACCGTCGCCTATACC
>CAZFQJ010000036.1:0-12658 GCA_964520875.1 uncultured Lachnospiraceae bacterium | reverse complement strand
GTATTCCGCCGAGGTGATCCTCTTGTGCTTATATTCGTTCTTAAGCTCGTCGTGCTGAAGGAGCCTTGCGGCAAGCGTGAGATTTTGCATCGCCGTGTACTGCGGGAACAGATTGAACGACTGGAAAACAAGTCCGAAATGCAGTCTGCGAAGACGTATCTCGCTATCGCTCAGAGACTTTTTGTCGTTTGCGTCAAAATACGGCTCGTCGTTTACCGTGATTTTTCCGCCGTCCGGTATCTCAAGATAGTTCATGCAACGGAGAAGCGTGGTCTTTCCGCTTCCGGAGGACCCGATTATCGCAAGTACCTCGCCCCTTTCGAGCGTGAACGATATGCCTTTAAGTACTTCAGTGGAGCCGAAGCTCTTGGTTATGTTGTTTACGTTTAAAATAGACATGATTTACCTTTATATCTTATAGTAGCTCTGACGCTTTTCAATATAACCGAAAAGCAGGGTGAGCGCCCCTACGAATACCAGATAGAATACGGCGGTGTAGAACATCGGCCATATTATAGCCTTGTCCATGAACAGTTCCGCCTGTCGTATTATCTCCACGACGGAGATGACGCGCGCAAGCGCCGTATCCTTTACGAGAGTTATGATCTCGTTGCCCATAGGCGGTACTATCCTCTTTATCACCTGCGGCAGGGTCACTCTCGTGAATATCTGAGATCTC
Organism: uncultured Lachnospiraceae bacterium; assembly: GCA_964520875.1. Taxonomy (GTDB): domain Bacteria; phylum Bacillota; class Clostridia; order Oscillospirales; family CAG-272; genus SIG673. The sequence continues at coordinate 11,979 of CAZFQJ010000036.1, read as the reverse complement.
GTCATTCCGAGAACAAGCCCGGCTTCGGTTTGACCGCGAGGTATAGCCTCTATACCGGCTCTGTATATCTCCGAAAAATAGCAAGCGTAGTTGATGACGAACGCGACGAGAGCAGCCGGAAAACGGTCGAAGGAGGGGAGACCGTAAAAGCCCGGAACGTAGTATACTATGAATATCTGGAGCATGAGCGGAACTCCGCGTATTATCCAAACGACCACCTTAAAAGTGTAGCGTATCGGCTTTATCTTCGACATCGATCCGAAGGAGATGAGAAGTCCGAGCGGAAGGGCGAAGATGAGCGTCAGAAAGAAGAGCTCGCAGGTAACGGCGAAGCCCTCCAAAAGCTTAAGGGTTACTTCCAAAAACATGATTAACTGTTCTTAAGAGCGAGAATGTCTTCGGTAAGCGGAACTCCGTACTTGGCGGAAAGCTCCTCTATCTTGCCATTCTTCATGAGTTTTGTGAGAATCGTATTTACCTCGGCGGTAAGCGTACTGTCTTTACGGAACGCGATAGCGTACTTTTCAAGAGAGGCGTCCTCGATAGTCTTGGTAAGACCGGAGAAGTTGCCCTGTCCGCATTTTCTGTTCGCAAGAAGAACGTCGACCACTATGAAATCGACTTTATCGGCTGCAAGCTCGGTGAAAGCGTCTATCTGAGCGGTCATGGTAACTATGTTATCGGCGTCGGTCAAGGTCTTTGCGAGATCCTCGCCCGCGGAACCGCCCTCTACCGCGCATTTCTTGCCGGCAAGCGACGCGGTTGTGGTGAATGTCGCGGCGTCCTCGCTTCTTACAACTATGCACTGGTAGTTATTTGCGTAAGGGGTGGAAAAATCAACGTATTCGCTTCTTGCCTTGCCGTTGTCGGAGCTGTTGCAGGTGAAGCCGTTCCAGATACAATCTATACTGCCGGAATTGAGCTCGTTATACTTCTGAGCCCACGTTATGAGCTGGAAATCCGCCTCAACTCCGAGCTCTGCGGCTACGAGCTTTGCAAGCTCGGTGTCAAATCCTACGAAATTGCCGCTGTCGTCGGTGTAGTTCATGGGGTCGAATACGGTGTAGCCTATTACGAGCTTGCCGTTCTTCTTTACGGTCTCAAGGTCTTTTGCGGGATCGGTCTTTGAACATGCCGTCATGGTAAACGCGCATACGCACATCAGTACGGCGAGAACGAGGGATAATACCTTTTTCATTTTCTTTTCTCCTTTTGGAAAATAAATATTCACCCGTCTTTTTGGGATACTCAAACGCATAATGCTGTCCCTTAAAAGTACGGACATACTATTATAACAATTTTCGGGAATTATGTCAAGCATAAAAATGATAAAGAATGTATAAAAATCCTCTTTTTTTCATTAAATATTTGTATTATATCGCAGAAATACAGTATATATAGCGCTTCTTCTTGACATGATGTCGAATATATGATAAAATAAATACGATTTGCGCTTGTAAAAATACTTAAGGATAGTTTAAAGATATGGAAAAAATACCGGAACCGAACACACGTGAAAACAAAATGGGCGTTATGCCTATCTCAAAGCTGCTGATAACCATGTCTGTACCTATGATAATATCGATGCTGGTACAGGCTCTCTATAACATAGTGGACTCGGTATTCGTCGCTATGTACAATAACGAAGCGGGAACGGGAGCGCTTACGATAGCTTTCCCTATGCAGAACCTCATAATAGCGGTAGCCGTCGGACTTGCCGTCGGTACTAACGCTCTGCTTTCGCGTTCGCTCGGAGAGAAGGATTTCGAAAAGGCGGACAAGGTCGCGGGACAGGGTATATTCCTTACGCTTTGCGGATATGTTCTGTTTTTGATCATCGGGATAGCGGCGGTAACGCCTTACGTAAAGCTTCAGGCGAGCGGAGACGAACTGCTGATAAGATACGGAGTGGATTACCTTTCGATAGTATGTATAGGCTCTGTCGGCGTTTTCGTACAGGTCGTCGCAGAAAGATTGCTTCAGGCTACCGGAAAGACGGTGCTCAGCATGGTGGTGCAGGGAGTGGGCGCAGTAATAAACATAATACTTGATCCGATAATGATATTCGGACTTTTCGGTTGTCCCGAGCTCGGAGTCGCGGGCGCGGCGATCGCAACTATCATAGGTCAATGTGTAGCGGCGGTTATAGGTATCGTGCTTAACGTAAAATACAACAAAGAGATAACTCTGAAGTTTTTAAATATACTTCCCGACAAAGAGATCATAGGCGAGATACTCGCGATAGGAATACCTTCCGTGCTCATGCAGGCGATAGGCTCGGTCATGACGTTCTGTATGAATAACGTGCTCAAGGGCTTCGGACTTGATGCGATGAACGTGTTCGGAATATACTTCAAGCTTCAAAGCTTCGTGTTCATGCCGGTATTCGGACTCAATAACGGTATGGTGCCGATAATATCGTACAACTACGGAGCAAGACGCCGGATAAGAGTCATAAAGACGATACGTCTTGCCGGAATATGCGCGGTCGCGTATATGATCTTGGGATTTGCGGCGTTCCAGATCTTTCCGACTCAGCTCCTCGGTCTCTTTAACGCGACGGAGAGCATGCTTGTGATCGGCAGGACGGCGCTTCGTACCATAAGCTACAGTTTCATATTTGCGGGATTTTGCATAGTTACCTCGTCCGTCTGTCAAGCCCTCGGAAAGAGCATGTACAGTCTTATGACGAGCGTCGGAAGGCAGCTCGTGGTGCTTATTCCCGTATCGTTTTTGCTTTCTCTCAGCGGAAACGTCAATTACGTGTGGCTTGCGTTTCCCATAGCCGAGGCGGCGAGCGTTACGCTTTCCGTGATATTCATGTTAAGAGTACTGAACAAGGTCATGCCGAAGGAAGAACCGGAAAAGGTCGGCGCTTGAAGATCGAAATACAAAATATGCGGCGCTTAAAGCGCCGCATATTTTTGCGTTTTGCATTATTTTAAGCTCAGTACCTCGGTCGCGCCGTTCTTTATGTTATCGAATACGTAAGCGTTTCCGTTTACCGTAACGGTAACCTTCGTAAGAGTCTGGGTGGGATCGGCGCAGGATATCTCGTTTTCGGAGATCATGACCGTACAGGGCTTATCTACCGTAACGCCGTTGAAGGTTCCCGCCTTCCAGAAGATATAACCGGTGGTCTTTGAGCTTTCGTCCCTTACCGCCATTACGGAATCGGTGTTCGAAAGTATCGTTATACCGGGCGTTTCCGCGTAGCTTCTCGTTTCTTCTTCGCTCATTACAGGGAGGAGCACGTAAGAATACGTCTCGTTTTTAAAGTTCTTTCCGTGGTCGAAATAAAGCTCAAGGAACTTAACGTCTCCGCTCGTATGGTTGTAATTAACGGTATCGTTTTCGGGCAGATATATTCCGCCGAAGCCTTCGATGTACAGAGCGTGCTTGTCGGTTATCGTTCCGGAGCCGGTCAGAGTCTCTCCGTCGGCTTTAAAGACGCCGTTACCTATGCGGCGGTTTTCTATTACGGTAAGAGAATCGTAGTTATCGGAGCAGGAGATACCGGCGCCGAGGCATACTATCTCGTTATCGAAAACGAACCAGCCCTTTTTGCCGTTAAGCGTTGAGCTGAATTTCGTGTTGTCCGTCGCGCTCTCCATTTTCGATGTGGAGCTTTCGAACTGCATGGCGGCTACGAGAGAATTTTCGAGTGCGGTACCGCCGACGAAATTGTATTTTGAAAGCGTGTCGTTCTGATTTATGTTCAGAACGGAATCTCTTTTTGCGGTCGTGACCGTAGTTCCGGGGAGACGGTATTTGTTTACGTTGTGCCAAAATTCCGGATCGTAATCGTTTACAGTGGTATAGACATATAACATTCCGTCTCCGGTATACCAGCCGTCTCTGTTTTCTTCGTTTATTGCCTCGTATTTCGCTATACGCGACGACGAAAGCGATATGCTCACGCCGTACTTTTCAAGCTGCGCTATCGGTCTGTCCATGCGCGCGAATATCTTTGCGAATGTGAAGTCCGTGCGCTCCCGGACCGAGTCGTCCGAAAGAACCGAATTCAGAAGCTTTAACGTATCGGGAGCGAGCGCGGATTCGTAATACGCGCCGTTGTAAGCCGCGTATTCCTTTATTATCGATTTCAGCTTGTTGCATTTGGTATTGTCGCTTACGTACTTGGTCATTCTGAGCATGCCGATGACCGCGGTAAGTCCGTGAGAAACGTCCGTTGCGCTCCTGCATATGGAACGTCCGCGTACAGAGCCGAAGAACGCGCCGTGGAACATGAGGGGAGTGAACGAATCGATAGCCCAATTATACTGATGCTCTATCATCGCGTCGCCGAAGCGGAAGCAGGTATCGGAATTAGCCATAACGAGCTTCGAGAGAGCTTCGAGCATTATCGGACCGTAGCTTCCGGTATAAGCTATCGTATCGTGCTGGATATACGAGCCGTCGGTATAGAATCCGTCGCCGCTTTCAACGTATATGCAACATTCGTCGAGCGCCTTTACCGAGCGCACCATTCTTATCGGATCCTTTTGAATAGCCGACGCGGCTATGGTGACGTAAGCGAGATCGACTCTGTTAGCCATGGTCATTGACGGAAGAGGAACGTATTTGTTCACCGGTTCGAGCCATTTGTTTATGTACTGCTCGGGAACGTCGTCTTCGATAAGCATTATTATGTCTACTATCGACTGAGCCGAGCCTATCTCCCAGTCCCACCAATTGTTTCTTGTCGGGTATTGGCGCATACTGCGATCCTTATAGTAGTTCTCGTGCATTTGATTCATCGCGTAAACGATGTCGTTTAAAAGCTCTTCGTTATGATAAAGCTCTCCGCCTTCGACGGCATATCCTCGCGCCATGCGTCTGATGTCGTAATAATTCGAGGTTATTCCGGCGGTCGTGGTCATGTCGTAATCGAACGGAGCTTCCGTAGAGCGTCTGAGCTTTGCCTGTACGGTTTTAGCCGCTCTTACATATTCTTCGAGCTTCGAAGCGTAGGAGGCGGAAGCGCCTTCAAGGCTCATTCCGCCGGTGATCATCGATACGAGCGTTTCCTTTACGTGGTCGTAGTTGTAATCCCCGATGTTTGAAATAGAAGGAGTATACGTCACGTTTACATAGCTTACGGAATCTATGTATATATCGTTATAGAGCTTGGTTCCGAGACTGTCCCAGCCGACTGAGTTCAAAACTACGCTCGTTACCTGTGAAAGATCCGCGCCGTAACCGTCGCTGAATTCGTCTAAATTCAGCGTAACGGTCTTCCAGCCCGTCCAGTCTATCTTTAGGGAGCAGCGCTTGTATGCACGTCTGTTGGGATTGCCGTCCGTCGGAGAGATCTGACAGTATATGCAGAGCTGGAGCACCGATGTGGAGTCAGAGGTTTCGGGATTGAATATCTTTAACTGTATGGCGTCGTAGTTAGTTATATCCTCGGATTTAGTGCTTATGACCGCCTGAGTCGTGCTATCCGGAGACCACCTGGCGGAGCAAGAGCTTCCGTCAGCGTAAACTCTGAACGAAGGGGTCAGCCTCATATTTTGATATGCAGTTTCGTCACCGGACGAGATGATCGAGGTGATATCCTCGGTATAGGTTAGCTCAAGTATTTCGTTATGACCGCTCATATATTCGTTTTCCTTGTTATTATCGTCGTTGTTATCGTCGTCATTGTTCCTATGCTTGCCGCATGCCGTAAGGTACGGAAGCAGCATCGCCGTTACCATGAAAAGGGAGATCAGAGCAAGTATCTTCTTTTTCATAAATTGTCCTCCTTTCGGGCGGATCAAACATAGCGCCTGAGGTATTCGAGTCCCTGCTTAAGCGCTGGAATATTCTCTTCGGCGCCTTCGAATTCTACCGAGAGCCACTTGTCATAGCCCGCTTTTTTAAGTATAGCTACGCAGGCGGGTATGTTTACGACGCCGTGACCTATTATCGTTCCTCTTATGTGGTTCTCGCCGACCGTGCTGAAGAATCCGGGCGGGCAGGGAAGAGCATTGCTCTTGAAGAGAAAATCCTTTGCGTGAGCGTGGAAAGCGTAGGGGGCGGCTACCGCTACCGATGACGCGGGGTCTGCGTCGGCGCAGAGGAAGTTGCCCATATCGCAGAGCCAGCCGTAATTTTCATGACCTACCGCAAGTATCAGCTCTTCGACTCTTTCGGGCTTTTGGAATACGAAGCCGTGATTTTCCGTGCAGGTGCGAACTCCGAGAGAAGCGGCGTATTCCGTGATCTTGCGGATCCTCGGAGCCATTTCCTTTATGGCGTCTCTGTAATTGTAGAGAGGCTTTTTGGGGAGAGAATAGCAAACGTCGTGTCTGAGGAGCGGAGCGCCGAGCTCCTTTGCCACACGCACACATTCGCATACTCTTGCGATCTCCGTTTCGGGATCTCTGTTAAGAAGATCCGCGCCTATCGTATACGCGATTATCTCAAGTCCTATGTTTTTGCAGTATTCCCTGAGCTTTGCGGCAAACGTTATCGGATCTTCCGACACCCCGTAAGCTTGGTTGTCAAGCTCTAAAAATTCGATACCTTCAAATCCGAATTCCTTTGCCATGTCGCAGATCTTGAAAAGATCGCATTTCGTTTCCGCGATGTACTTGTGAAAGCTATAGCTGGATACGCCTATCTTCATTTCGGTGTCCTCCGTAATGTATAATATTGTATGTTCACATTATACAACACGGGACTTAAAAAGTCAAGTCTTTTTCTCTCGTTTGCTTCATTGACAAAGCCCGAAAAATATGATACACTTTTCTTGTAGATATGAAAATGGAGTTTAAAAGCGATATGAACGTAAAAAGAACGTTTTCGGGAAGAGAACAGAACCTGCTCATTTTTTTGTCGTGGCTCATGTATACCGCGGCGTATCTCGGAAGATATAGCTATACATCTAACGTAAATCCGATAATGACGGATTTCGGGATCGATCATGCGTCGGCAGGTCTCGTTACCACCTTCTTCTTCTTTGCTTACGGAGCGGGACAGGTGATAAACGGTATCTTTTGCCGCCGCTACAATAAGAAATACGTCCTTTCCGCCGCCATGCTGATATCCGCCGCGCTCAATTTGGCTTTTTTTATCGGAGTCGGCTTTTCGGCGGTCAAGTATATGTGGTTCGTGAACGGTTGCGTTCAGTCCGTGCTTTGGACTTCGCTCATATTTACTCTCAGCGAGAAGCTTGATTCGGCTCACCTTAAGACCGCGATGCTTGCGATGAGCACGCCCGTCGCGATAGGAACCTTCCTTTCATATGTCGGAAGCGCGTTCTTCGTACATATCGGAAATTATCGTTTTTCCTTCCTTCTGGGCGGAATCGTTATGCTCATAGCGGGCGTCTTTTGGTTCTGCGCGCATGTTAAGATATTCGACCGCGTCAGCGGTGCGCGAGAGGCAGAAATCGATCATACGACCGAGCAAGAGGAAAAGAAGCGCGGTCATGCCGACTCGGGTATCATAGTTATGATCGCCGTGCTTGCGTTCTTTGCCGTTGTAAACAACCTTGTAAAGGACGGACTTAACGTATGGGTGCCGTCAATACTTAAGGAAAGCTATGGTCTCGGCGACAGTCTTTCCATACTTCTTACGCTTCTTCTTCCCATGCTCGGCGTTTTCGGATCCACGCTGAATGTGTTCCTTAATAAAAAGATAAAGAACTATGTTGTAATATGCGGACTTTCCTTCGGCGCGGCGTCGGTCTTTATGCTTTTCGTCATACTGCTTATCAAAACGCCGTATTGGTTGCCGATACTTCTTTGCTTCGGAGTGGTGGTGTTCGCCATGTACGCGGTAAACAATGTCGTTACCAATATGGCGCCGCTCTATATGAGGGACAAGGTGAATTCCGGCGCTATGGCGGGTGTTCTTGACGGATTTTGCTACCTCGGAAGCACGATAAGCTCTTACGGTCTCGGAGTTATAGCCGACTTTTACGGTTGGCACCCCGTTTTTTACCTGCTCTTTGCGGCTATGCTCGTTTGCGTCGCTATAACGGTGGTATATCGCGCGATAACGTACAAAAAAGAGAAAAAGCGCGTTTGTTAAAACGCGCTTTTTCCGCGGGATCTTAAATTTTCAAGCCTGCCTCACGAAGTTCCGAGAACATCTTTTCTTTTACTTCGTCCGAAAAACGTTTCATGGGGAATGTCGCGTTTCCGACATCGTAGCCGAGCTTTTCGAGTATAGCCTTCGTTGCCGGGATTATACTGTAATGACCGGATATGGCTCCTATTATTTTGTCGGCTTCGTACTGCGCCGCTTGCGCCGCCGCCATATCTCCGCTCTTGAAGCTTTCGTATATCCTCTTTATTATCGGATATATGAAGTTGTAGGTCGTTCCGATACCTCCGTCGGCTCCGGCGTTGAGTCCCATGAGAAGCATTTCGTCGCAACCGTTTATTATGTTCATTTCGCCGTTCGTTAACTGCTTTAGGCGGATCATTCCGAAGTAATCGGACGATGTCCATTTGATAGAGGTTATGTTGTCTATTTGGAACATACGCGCGGCGGCGTTTGCGGTGAATTTAAAGCCGGCTGCGAGATTGTAATATATCATTACGGGTATATGCACGGCGTTTGCTATCGCTTTGTAATATTCGTATATGTCGTTTTCGTCATATCCGAAAAATAACGGCGGAATGGCGGATACGGCGTCCGCGCCGCACCTTTCCGCATGCTTTGCAAGCTCTATACATTCCTTGAAGTTCGCGGACGCAACGTGTATTATACACGGCTTTCTGTGCGCTACGCACTTCACGGCGTCCTCGGCTAATTCTTCTCTTACCTCGCGGCTGAGCGCGATGCCTTCGCCTGTCGCGCCGCCTATATAGAATCCGTCCGCGCCTTGCGCCAAAAGGTCGGTGATGAGGTGGCAGAGCGCTAAAGAGTTCAGAGTGTTGTCTTCGTTTAACGGCGTTACGAGCGCCGGCATAGTGCCTCTGAATGTTATCATTGTCGTTTCTTCCTTCCTTTGATTTTCGGTTATTATTCGGCGGAAAATCTCCATTTTTGTTGCATTATGACTGCGGGCGCGCCCTTTTCGGGACGGGCGTAGAATACGGTCAAAAGGCTTCCGTCCGAAAGCTCCACGCTTTCGGGATATCCGAGGTCGGCGGATATTTCGTTTAAATATATAACGCTATCGGTATCCCAAGTCTTTCCTCCGTCGGTACTGAACATGGCTCTTATGCCGTAAGGAAATTCGCGGTAGCCGTAGCAGGATATGAGCATGCCCGAGGAATGCTTTATGAGATGCGCGGGAGAACCTCCCTTGTCTCCGAGAAGCTTATGCGGCTTGCTCCAAGTCTTACCGGCGTCGGACGACTCGCTTTGATATATCGTAAAGAACTTTCCCTCGCGATCCTGTACGCGGATATGGCAGATGAGAGTTCCGTCGTCAAGCTCTATCGTGTGCGGCTCACAGGACGTAAGGCGTACTCCGTTTTCGAATATCGCTTCGATCTCTCCCACAAATGTGCTTTCTCCGGTATGGGGATCGATCGTGTATGCGCGAACGAAGTCGCCCGAAGACGTATCGAAGGCACGTCCTACCCACAGTATAGTTCCGTCTCTGAGTTCGACCGGACCGTGAGGAGAGGTGACGGGAGCGCGATAAAGAGGGCCGTATGTGATACCGTTATCGAAGCTTACTCGGAAGGTCGAGCCGTGTACTGCGTTCTGCTCTTCGATCGTGATCATGTCGAGATATGCGTTGCAATACGTTTTGTTTGCTTGGCAATGATCGCGCTGAAAGGCGATCGTGTTGTTGAATGAGGAGACTATCAGTCCGCTCTCTCCGAAGACAGTTAGCCCGGCGTCGCGGTCGTCAAGCACCGTGTCTATAACGGGAGCCGGATAGGTATATGTCTTTCCATCGTCGTCGCTGAAGGATACGACTGCTTTTCCGAAAGGACATATATGAGTCAGGCGGAATCCCGAGGCTCCGACCGCTATCCTTCCGTTTTTCAGCCTTGCGGCACTCGGCCAGCCGAAGTAGCCGTGCTTGCTCATCGGGTTGCTCATAATGATCTCGGGTGCGCCTATAAGTTCTGTTTTCATCGCAAAGACCTCTCTTTTGGTTTTTGTTGTTACAATGATATGGTAACATAAATATTGCATGCGGTCAATGATTTTTCAGGTCATATTGTAAAACAAAATGTCTTTTGGGGAAATGTATAATGAATTACGAGCTTGAGATACCGATAGGTGAAAAAAAGATAAGGATATTTTTGCAGAACGGTTTTTTCGCTCTGCGCGCTTCCGTTTCGAATTACCACAGACACAGATATCCCGAAGCGCATATCGTGATCTCCGGAACCGTGCGGTATGAAGCGGACGGCGTTGAAACCGAGGTCGGCGCGGGGGAGATGTACGTCATTCCGCAAAATGTTTTTCACAGATGTACGGCGGTGTCCGAGGGAGCCGAAAGAATGGCTTTCATGGCGGAGAGCGAGGCGCATGTGCTCGGAAAATGCGTTCCTCTGCCGGACGCGGTAAACGCGCTCGCGCATGCTGTAAGGAACGAAAACGGGATAGATAACGCAAAGCTCTACTCTTGCTTTGCCGTTATCTGCTCGGAATTTATCGACGTGCCTGTCAAAGCGCCGGTTCCGGTTAGCGACAGAGGGTTTATGATACACGAATTTTTCTCAAATAACTATCATAGCGACATAACCGTTTCCGATATAGCCGCGCTTCTGCATCTTTCCGAAAAGCAGACTCAGCGTATGATAAAGCAGTATACGGGAAGCGATTTTCGGACCGAGCTTACCCGCAGACGTATGGAGGCGGCTCGGCAGTTTATGGACTCCTCCGAAATGAGTCTGACCGAGATAGCGGAAAAGGTGGGGTACAGATCGTACAGCGGCTTTTGGAAGGCGGTAAAGTCTGGCGGAAAGAAAAACTGATCGCGCGATTATCGCCGTTAAGGGTTGACAAACGGTAAAGATGATGATACAATATAGTCATATCATCTTGAAATGAAACAAGATACGAAATAGGGAGGTCACAGTATGAGACTTACTGCCGAAAAGCTTTACGGGGAAAAGCTTGATACGAGTATTCCCGAGCTTTGCGAAGCGAAAAAGCTCTTTTTCCTCGGAGAGGAAGAAAAGGCGGCGAAGGTATTTAAGGAATACGTTCGTTCCGTTCTTCGTCCCGAAGTCTGGTTTTCGAGGAGCTATCCGCTTTTGGAGGGTACTGCCGGATATGACGAGATCACATTTGCCGATATGGTTGTAGACGGTTATACATACTCTGTGGGATATCTGCATAAGTACAAGGACGGGATAATAGATTGGAACGAGAATCCGACCTTTAATAAATATTGCGAATTTTCATATCACATTTGTTATCACGGCGTCATACAGGCGCTTGCAAGAGCCTACCGTAAGACAGGCGATGAAAAATACGCGAAGAGATTTCAGTACGTAGTCTCTTCTTGGATCGATCAGACCGAATGTCCGGAAAGCGGTGGAAACAGCTTTACTCACCCGCTCTGGCGTCCGCTTGAAGCGGGCGGAAGAATGAGGACCAGCTGGCCTGAGGCGATACATTCGTTTATAGGCTCGGACGCTATTCCCGATACCTTCTGGGTGAAGCTTTTCTGCTCCGTTTGGGAGCACAGTCACCGTTTGACTACCTTCCGTATGCATTACAATTGGGAAACGACTATGATGGCGGGACTTGCCACCATGGGAGTTCTTTACCCGTTCTTCAGCGAGAGCGGAAAGTGGCTTGAGTATGCGCTCAAGGTGCTTTCCGAGCAGCTTGACGAGGAGATATATCCCGACGGTATGCAGGCGGAGCTTACGACGGGATATCAGGGCGGAGTTATTTGGAATTACCTGAATATAGGTGAGACTCTTACTATGTACGGTCACGAGGTTCCGAAGACGTTTTCCGACGGAGTGGAGCTGATGTATCAGTTATATGTAAAGCTTTGCCGTCCCGATCTTCGTACCCCGGCGCTGAATGACGGATCGTGTGCCGATGTTCGCG
>CAZFQJ010000035.1:0-12716 GCA_964520875.1 uncultured Lachnospiraceae bacterium | reverse complement strand
AAATAAAGATTGAGAAGGACATTCACTATTCCGCTGCAGGATAGGATTATCAGCGGCGTTTTCGAGTCTCCTATCGCTCGTAGGATAGATGCTCCGAAGTTATATACGATAGTTGCGGGAACTCCGTAAAAGACTATGCTTATGTAAAGAGTCGACTGCTCTATGATCTCGGACTTTGTTCCCATGATCTCAAGCACCGGTCTTGCGATTATCAGACCTATCGTACCGAAAAGTATTCCGAGAAGCAATGCCGCCGAAAGACCGGTATGTACCGTGCGCGAAAGCTCCTTTATGCGCTTTGCTCCGTAGAACTGCGCGGCGAGCACTCCGCAGCCGGTGGATACGCCTATGACGAGATTTATCGTAAGATTGTAGAACGAGCTCGTAGAGCCGACGGCGGCGAGGGCGTTCGGGTCTCCCGAGAACCTTCCGACAACTACGCTATCGGCAAGATTGTAAAGCTGTTGAAGCAGACCCGTGAGCATTATCGGGACGGCGAAGAGAAATATCCTTGAAAATATAGGACCTTCCGTAAACTGAGCCTGAGTCTTTGTCTTTTGCATTATACGCTATCCTTTCGTACTCGGTGCTTGATCGAACGATCAAACCGGACTCGGTATTGTTACGTCAAACACTCGGTATATAACATTATACAATAAAAAAAGTGTTTGTCAATACCTTTTGTAAGGATAAGTGTAAAAAGTCGATATTTTGAAAAAATGTGCTCGGAAATTTATTTATCCCTATTGTAAAAATAACGTTTTTGTGCTACAATCAAAGAAAAAGGATATGACGGAGGACAGTAAAATGAGATATGAAAGAACCGATCTTTCGATAGGAAAAGCTTATATAGAGGCGTATATTCCCGATAACGCCGTAAACGCATACGGTATGCTCGTTATTCCCGGCGGCGGATATTCCACGGTATGCTCTGACAGAGAAGGCGAGCCGATAGCGCTTGCGTATCTCGCGCACGGATTTGCGACGTTTGTTTTGCATTATTCGGTAGGCGCGGAGGCAAAGGGACACAGACCGCTCGTCGAGGCGTCGGCAGCCATGGCGTACATAAGGAAAAACGCAAAAGAATACGGTATAGACGCAAACAGAGTCTTTGCCGTCGGATTTTCCGCAGGCGGACATCTTGCGGCTTCCCTTGCTACGATGTGGCACAGAAAAGAGATCACGGAGCAGGCGTGCATAGAATACGGAAGCAATCGTCCCGAAGCCGTGGTGCTCGGTTATCCCGTCATAACCGGCGGAGATAAAGCACACAAGGGATCTTTTTACAACATAATAGGATCGACCGAGCCGACGGAAGAGCAGCTTGATTATTATTCAGTCGAGAAATGCGTCGACGAAAAGAGCTGCCCGGCGTTTATAATGCATACCGCCGACGATCAGCTGGTACCGGTCGAAAATTCGCTCTACGTGGCGGAGGCTTACGCAAAATACGGTGTAAGGTTCGAGCTTCACATTTATCCGCACGGACCTCACGGTCTTGCGCTTGCAAACGAGATAACCTCAAACGGCGATCCGAATATGGAAAACAAGCAGTTTGCAAGGTGGGTGGACGATTCCGTCGTCTTTTTGAAGTCGCTTTTTAACTGAAAAAAGAGCGGGAGAGCGAAAACGGAGCGTTCTCCCGCGTATTTCGGTCATAAAATGATCGGTTGGAGCTGCTTTCCGTTAATAGCTTCTTCGAGAGTCTTTTCGATAAGGGAAAAGTCGCACACGAGCGAATGAGGCTTTGACAGAGGACTGTCCTGACCGAACGGTACGAAGTATACGCTCTTTCTTGAAAGAAGAACGGAAATGTTTTTTAGGTTTTGAGAGAGGGCGTCGTTCGTCGCGAGAGCTATGACGAGCGGACGATCGTTTCTGAGATGTGCTTTTGCCGCCATTGTAACGGCAGTGTCCGTTATTCCGCATGCGAGCTTTGCAAGAGTGTTTCCCGTGCATGGTGAGATTATAAGTGCGTCGAGCGGTTCGGACGGACCGAGAGGTTCGGCTTCCGTTAGCTTTGTGATAGGTTTTCGTTTGCACATTTCCGTGACGGTACGCACCGTGTCCTCGGCTCGGGCAAATCTTGTATCCGTTCCGAAGACCGAGGGACTCATTATCGGGATCGTCTCGTGTTTTTCGGATAATACCGCCAAAGCTTCGAGAGATCTTCGGACGGTACAGAACGAGCCGGTGAGAGCGTAACCGAGTTTCATTGTTTATTCACTCCTTTCTTTTCGGATCTGTTATCCGAGCTTTATAACTAAAGCTCGGATGTGACGGCTTGCATTATTATCCTTGCGGCGCTTTTCGGACAGGTCTTTCCGGGAAGAGAGAGCGCCCATATCACGCGAATACCGGCTTCTTTTGCGGCTTTTCCGTCAACTCCGCCCGGAGATGACGCAAGGTCTATTATAAGAGCGCTTTTGTCCGCGTGCCGCAGGACGTTTCCGTCTACGACGGTCGTTGGAACGGTATTGTATATTATGTCCGCGTTTTTTACCGCGTCTTCTATCAGATCGAACGAAAACGGCGTTATACCGTTACATTCCATAAGAGTTCTGTCCGACGGTCTTCTTGCGACGGCGCATACCCGTGCGCCGAGAGCCTTGGTCATAGAGGCGAGCATTTTTCCTATCCTGCCGTACCCGATTATCGTTATTTTCGCTCCGTGTAAGGTGATCGGCATTTCCCGCATGGCTATCTCTAAAGCTCCCTCGGCTGTGCAGAGCGCGTTGCCGAGCAATAGGGATTCGTTTTTGCCGTAATCGATTATATTTAATCCGAGCTTTTCGGCTATTTCGCTTACTGCGGGCTTGATCGCGCCTCCGAAGACGCGCGTTATTCCATGCTTTTTTGCTTTTTTGAATAGCTCGGTAAGCGGTATCTCGCAGTTTTCGGGTGAATTAAGATATACTCCGTCGGGAGATACGGGAAACGGAAGCAGAAGTATATCGGAGCTTTCAAGAGCCGTATCGAGAGTTGGGGTGCATTTTAAAAAAGGATTTCCGAAGGAATGTACGGAATGTCCTTTGTCTATGAGCATTTCGGTAAGATAAGATTGGCGTTCGTCTCCGCCGATAACGGCAAATGAGCTTTTCATAAAAGAGCTTTGCTCCTTTCGGTAGATCGACGTAAATATTATAAACGCGTTTCCGCCGAGGGCGGCACGCGCGGAGAATGAAACGGTACTGAAAATATCCGTCTCGCTCCTATTATATGCGTGATCTTATATGTTGTGAGAGACACGCGTATCAAAACATAATACAAATGTAAATTGCTATATCGCCGCAAAAGCGGCAGAACGGAGAAATTTAAATGTTGACAGTCGGAATAACGGGTTTGGGACTTATAGGCGGCTCTGCCGCAAAGGCTTACAAGGAAAGCGGAAACGTTGTCGTATACGGCTACGACCGCGACGAAAAGACGCTTTCCGCCGCGATAAACATAGGAGCGCTTGACGGAGTGCTGACAAAAGAAAACATCGCGTCGTGCGATGTCATATTGGTGGCGCTCTATCCCGTGGCAACATATGAATATATAGCGGATATAGCGCCTATGCTCGGAAAAAATAATACTGTCATAGACCTTTGCGGAGTAAAGGGGTATCTATGTGATAGGCTTTTTAAATTATCTCATGAATATGGTTTTTTGTACGTCGGCGGACATCCCATGGCGGGAAAGCACGTTTCGGGGTTCTATTATTCGGATTCCGCTTTGTTTAAGGACGCGAGCATGGTCATAGTTCCGGAGGACGAAAACGACGGCGCGACGGTAGCAAAGGTGACAAAGCTTCTTGAGCCGCTTAATTTCGGTAACATATCCGTTACTACGGCAAAAAGGCATGACGAGATAATAGCCTTTACCTCGCAGCTCGCTCACGTGGTCTCCAACGCATATGTAAAAAGCCCTACGGCAAAAGTGCACAAGGGCTTTTCCGCGGGCTCTTATAAGGATCTGACGCGAGTGGCATATCTTAACGAAACGATGTGGACGGAGCTTTTCCTCTGCAATAAAGAAGCGCTCGTAACCGAGATAGATTGTATAATAGATCATCTTAAGGAGTATAGCGACGCGATCAAGAACGAAGACGCAGATACGCTCAAAAAGCTGCTTTACGACGGTAAGATAGCCAAAGAGATGATAGACGGAAAAAGCTCCGTCTGATCTTATACGGCGAAGGGCGAAGCCTCTACGCGTATGAATGATCCCTTTTCGTGCTGACATACGGGACATAACTGCGGAGCGCTTTTTCCGGAATGGATATGACCGCAGTTCAGACATATCCATTCACATTCGTTATCGGAGGCAAAGAGCTTTCCGCTTTCGAGAAGATCGGCGAAATTTTTAAAGCGCTCGCTATGAAATTTTTCTACCTTTGCTATAAGGTCGAATGTCGCCGAGATCGACGAAAAGCCCTCTTCCTTTGCTACCTGAGCGAATTCTTTGTATACGTCGTCGTATTCTTCGAATTCGTTATGCTCGGCGGCTCGGAGCAGATAGAGCATATCCGTGCCCGTGTTTACGGGAAATCCGCCATCGAAGCTGTTGCTTTCATCGTTGAACTCTTTTAAAAATCCGTAAAACACTTCCGCGTGTTCCTTTTCCTGATTTGCGGTGTAGGTGAACGCATCTTCAAGAACACGGAGCTTCTGTTCCCGCGCTACAGAAGCTGCGAAGGTATAGCGGTTACGAGCCATGCTTTCTCCCGCGAACGCGCGCATGAGGTTTATCTTTGTTTCGCTATGTGCAAGATCCATGATTTTGTACCATTCCTTTCCGTATTTGGTCTTACATAGTATCGGTAGATCAACGGAAAGTTATTCGTACATATTTTAAAACGCGTTACCGTGCGTAGCGCGATCTTATTGAAAAGAAAATAAAAGCGAGGGCTTGCGATTTTTCGGCAAGCTCTCGCTTTTTACTTATTCATCTTTTCGCGCTTTTTACCGTATACGAAGTAACGTCCAAGAACGTCTCTCCGTCTATCTGGAGCGCGCGGGGCTCGGAAAATTCGACCGTTACCTCGCTTCCCGTGCGTATATCTACGTTCGGAAGTCCTACGTGAGTACCGGAAAATATCTTCGGAAATACGAGCAAAGTCCTTAAACGACTGTATCCCGACATTACAAGCGAGGTGACCGTTCGCTCCGGATTAAGTCTGTCTTGATTCGGGGTTATCATCATTCCGCCGCCGAAGAATCTTCCGTTCATGGCAGGCGCGAGCCATACGCGTTTGTATTCGCGCGTAACTCCGTCAACCGTTACCTTAGCGTCCGTCGGCTTGTAATCATAGGCTATGCCCTTTATGGCTATCGCGGTATAATTTACCTTCTTTTTCGATTTTGCTTGAAATATGTCGGATATTTCGCAGCAGTAACCGTCTATTCCGAAGCCTATGCCATTAAGAAATTTATAATCCTTACCCTTTACGGTCACTATCGGCAGGTCTTTAAGATATTCGTTTATCTTTATTATGTCGTTCTTTTTTCCCGCCGCAACGTCGTTCATGAAATCATTTCCAGAGCCTGCGGGATAATGATATATGTCGTTTTGCGGCACGAGATCTCCGAGAGCGTTTGCAAAACGGTTGAGCGTTCCGTCTCCGCCGCATACTATAACGCTGTCTTCCGGAGAGAGCGAAGCAAAGAAACCGGGAATATCGGCGGTCTCGGTAAAGTCGATAAACGTGTATTCCGAAGCGTTGCCGGAATTCGGAAGAGTCATTGCGTTTTCTTTTCCGTTCTTGTTGTTTGCAAGAGGATTATACATTACATATTTCATTTTGGCTATCTCCTTCGCCGAAAAGGTCTTTATTCATTACGTCATGGATCTTTGCCGAGATATCTCCCGTGCGTCTTTCCTTTATCTCCGAATAAGGTACGGATCCGAGAAAATGAAGATCGACGCTGGTAGAGCGGAAAGGAAATCTCTTACACACCTTTTCCGTTCCGGATACGGTGCAGATCACTATCGGACATTCCGCTTTCTTTGCCATAAGAAAGCAACCTTCGCTGAAGTCTCCGAGATGATCGGGCGGATTTCTCTTACCTTCGGGGAATATACCTACGGACGCGTTTCGTTCTTTTATGAGCGCGGCTGCTTTATTTACGGTACGCATAGCGCTTCGTGTATCGTAATGGTCTATCGGAAGATACGAGCAACGGTTCATGTAACGTCCGCATATCGGTATGTCAAAATTTCCGGGTTTTGATATAAATATCAGATCCTTACGCTTGAGTACAGTGCTTATCACCATATTATCGAATCTCGAACGGTGATTGCATACGAGCATAAACGGTTCTTTCGGAACGCTCGCAAGTCCCGTCGTCCTTATGTCTATCCGGGCGTAAGAACAGATACAATCGAAGATGAAATTAAATAGCTTTCCGTAAAATCCTCCCGGAACGTCGGTGTACGCCTTGGTCTTGCTCATAGTGAGCGAAAAGAGCACGATCGTTCCCCAGAACATTAGACCGAGGACGATATAAGTACCTAAGAGTATGGCTATCGGAAGCCAGATGTCGGTCACCGACTCGTAATCGTACCAGAGAGGGGTAAGCAGAGCGGAGATCACGGATATCGCTTTTATTAAAATGTGAACGTACAATTGAAAGTTACCTCCTTTTGTACGCATTTTAATACATTATACTACAATATGTGACAAAAGTCAATCAAAAAGCGATATTTTGTATCATTTAAAACATTTGGAAATATATCCGTATAATTTTTTTCAAAAATTTTCCGAAATGTATTGACAAAAAATAAATCATGTGCTATAATTACCCATGGTTAGCGAAAGCTAACTTAAAAAACGCACAAAAGTTAGCGAGGACTAACTTTTTAAAATACATAATGGTTAGCCTGAACTAACTCCGAGAGTTTATAAAAAGAGGTGATACAGATGATGCCTCTGATATTCGCCGAGATAGGCGAAGAGAGCATAATAAAAAAGATAGGCGGAAGCCCTGAGGTAAAGCAACATTTATCCGACCTCGGATTCGTCGTCGGCGGGACGATAAGTATAGTAAGCACGCTTGGCGGCAACGTGATAGTGAACGTAAAGAATTCGCGTATCGCGGTAAGCAGAGAAATGGCACAGAAAATAATGGTATAGGAGGAAATATATGAATACCTTAAAGCAGACAGGCGTAGGAAAGACTGTCAAAGTGGTAAAGCTTCACGGTGAGGGCGCCGTGAAACGCCGTATAATGGATATGGGGATAACCCGCGGAGTAGAGGTGCAGGTCAGAAAAGTCGCTCCGCTCGGAGACCCGATCGAGGTGACCGTTCGCGGTTACGAGCTTTCGCTTCGCAGAGCGGACGCGGAAATGATAGAAGTCGAATAAATAAAAATGAGAAGGAGTAGATTCCGGAAATGGATATCAGAATAGCCCTCGCGGGTAACCCAAACAGCGGTAAGACGACGCTTTTTAACGCGCTTACCGGATCTAATCAATTTGTCGGAAACTGGCCCGGCGTTACGGTGGAGAAAAAGGAAGGTAAGCTCAAAAAGCATGACGGAGTTACCGTCACCGACCTTCCCGGTATATATTCTCTTTCGCCCTATACGCTTGAGGAGGTCGTAGCGAGAAATTACCTTATAGGAGAGCGTCCCGACGCTATACTCAACATAGTGGACGGTACTAACCTTGAAAGAAACCTGTATCTTACCACTCAGCTTACGGAGCTCGGAATGCCGGTAGTCGTTGCTATTAATATGACCGATATAGTCAAAAAGAGCGGCGACGTTATAAATATACCCGAGCTTTCGCGTCAGCTCGGTTGTAAGGTGGTCGAAATATCCGCGCTCAAAGGAACCGGCGTTTCGGAAGCCGCGGAGGAAGCGATAAAGGCGGCAAAGAACGGAAAGACGGTTCCGATGCATACGTTTTCGGGAGCGGTCGAGCACGCCATAGCTCATATCGAGGAGGCGGCTCTTCACGGACTTCCGGCGGAAAAGCAGAGATGGTATGCGATAAAGATATTCGAAAGAGATGAGAAGGCTCTTGAAGGACTTTCGATCTCCGATGACGTCATGAAGCATATCGAAACGGATATAAAGGCGGCTGAAAAGGAGCTTGACGACGACGCCGAGAGCATAATAACGAATGAGCGTTACATATATATTTCCTCGGTGATAAAGAGCTGCTACAAAAAGAAGAGCAAGGGAAAGCTCACCGTTTCGGATAAGATAGACCGAGTGGTCACAAACCGTTTCGCGGCGCTTCCGATATTTGCGCTCGTGATGTTCCTCGTTTATTATATATCGATATCCACCGTTGGTACTTGGGCGACGGATTGGACGAACGACGGTCTGTTCGGAGACGGCTGGCACCTGTTCGGTATAGGCAGCGGAAAATACGAAGAAGCCATTACCGAGCATGCAAAAGAAAACATTTGGACGGACGATCTTAAGAGCATAGTCGATAACGCGGCAAACGCGGGAGTTATCGGCGCCGATGAGATCAAGGGTGCCATAGAGGACGAGGATTTCGGCGCTTTCGATGAAAGCTACGGTACTTACGGAGACGCGCTCGCGGAAGCGGGATATGATATATCCGAGATAGTGGACGCCGGTATGGAAGACGCTCCCGATACTTCGGAATTTCCGGTTTGGATACCGGGTATCCCCGTGCTTATAGGAAACGGACTTTCGGCTATGCATTGTCCGGAATGGCTTGAGAGCCTTATCATAGACGGTATAGTCGGAGGAGTCGGAGCGGTGCTCGGATTCGTTCCTCAAATGCTCGTGCTCTTTATCCTTCTTGCCTTCCTTGAGGCTTGCGGATATATGGCGCGCGTGGCGTTCATCATGGATAGGCTTTTCAGAAGATTCGGTCTTTCGGGAAAATCGTTCATACCTATGTTAATAGGTACCGGTTGCGGAGTTCCCGGAATAATGGCGAGCCGTACGATAGAGAACGAGCGCGACCGCAGAATGACCATAATCACGACTACGTTTATTCCGTGCGGAGCTAAGCTTCCCATAATAGGACTTATAGCGGCGGCTCTGTTCGATAACGCCTGGTGGGTAGCGCCCAGCGCATATTTCATCGGTATAGCCGCTATAATAGTGTCGGGTATAATACTCAAAAAGACTAAGATGTTCGCGGGTGACCCCGCACCGTTCGTAATGGAGCTTCCCGCATACCACCTTCCCACAGTCGGCAATGTCCTCCGTTCGATGTGGGAAAGAGGAAGCTCGTTCATCAAGAGAGCGGGTACTATCATACTGCTTTCCACGATAGTTATATGGGCGGGGTCGAAATTCGGAGTCGTTGACGGAAGGTTCCTGTTCGATAACGATATGGCTCTTGAATGCAGTATCCTCGGTATCATCGGAAGTCTTGTCTGCTGGATATTCGCGCCTCTCGGATTCGGAAACATTCAGGCGACGGTCGCGACCGTTATGGGTCTCGTTGCAAAGGAAGAGGTCGTTGCGGTCCTCGGAGTGCTTGATTTCGAAGGCATGACGAAGATAGCGGCATATTCCTTCCTTATCTTCAACCTTCTCTGCGCACCTTGCTTTGCGGCTATCGGCGCTATAAAGCGCGAGATGAATTCCGCAAAATGGACTTGGTTTGCTATCGGCTATCAATGCGGATTTGCTTACATGATATCGCTTATCGTATATCAGCTCGGTATGCTCTTCAGCGGAAGCGGAAACGTTATCGGAGTTATATTCGCCGTGATATTCCTTGCATTCCTTGTTTATATGTTCGTCAGACCTTATTCCAAAGCGGCGGCAAAGGACGATCTCGCGGTTTCGAAGCTCGGAGTTAAGTGAAAATGAATTGGATCATACAGAATCTTTCAACGATAATAATATGCGCCGCGCTTATCGGGATAGTCACCCTGATAATCGTAGGCATGGTAAAGGATAAAAAGAAAGGAAAGTCTTCTTGCGGCTGCGGTTGCTCCTCTTGTGCCATGAAGGATAGCTGCCACGGCAAAAAGAACTGATATTAACCTAAAAAACGCTTGACATTAAGTCAAGCGTTTTTTAGGTTTTAAGATCATATAAAGTCTTTTCTTGCCGGTGTGAATATATCCAGCATTATCGAATCGTCCTCAAGGCAGAGAAGAGAATGAACTTCATTACTTTCCGCGTAGAAGCAATCTCCCGCCGAAAGGATAGCCTTCTTTCCTTCTACCGTAGCTTCGAAAGATCCTTTTATTATATATCCGCATTGTACATGCTCATGCGAGTGAGGTTCTCCGAACATTCCTTTGTTCCATTTCAGCTCGCATACCATAAGATCATCGGTATAACCCTTGACGGTGCGTATCACGCCGTTTGGTAAGAGCTTTTCGTTTTCTTTCTCGTGCTTATAAAACATACCTTGCGTGCTTTAAGCTTTTTCAGCCTCTGTAATAGTTTATAAGGCAGCCGGAGAGGATTATCGTCTGCTCGTCGCTTGTAAGAGTGGGAAGCGAGAGCGTTATTTCATTCAACTCGGAGCCGTTTATTACGTAAGCCTTTACGGTGGTGCTTCCGTTCTTTACCGCTTCTTTTATCTTCGGTACCCATATAAAGCTATCGTTATCGAACGGGAGAGCGTTCTCGTCGCAGTCGAAAGTGAACGGGAGCATGCCCCAATTTATAAGATTGGAACGGTAACGTTTGGTAGCGTATTCCTTTGCGATGTTAGCCATACCGCCGAGGACCTTCTGGCAGGATGCGGCTTGCTCTCGTGCGGAGCCGTCTCCGGGCTTTACCGCATATACGGCGGAACCGATGAGCGCTTTTTCCGGTGCGTCATAGCCTGCGTTTTTGAGGAGCGCGTAAACTGGAGAAAGCTCGTCTGCGGTATGGTCCGCGTTAAGAGAACGTACCGCCTTTGCGCGTCCTACGTAAGCAGGGTCTTTCCTGGAAAGAGCGAATTCCGAAAGCGCTTCGGGATTCGAACGATAGGACGAGGTTTCTCCGGAGGGGATAAGCTCGTCCGTTGTTGTAACGGGATCGCGAATGACGGAGGCGACCTTTATGAGAAGATCGTCGGTAAGAGCGGGCATTTCGGGCCAATCGCGTATGTTGGGACCGAACCTCAGTTCTTCCTCGGGCTCCGCTTTTCCGAAGCCGTTATAGACTCTGTTTTTATAAACGGTATCGTCGAAACGGTAATCGGAAGGGGTGTATTTGATATCAAGCGAGGTCGCGGGGGTAAGTATACCTCCGTTTGCCGCGGTAGCGGCAATTGAACGGGCGTCCATGAGCGCAACGGAAGCGCGTTGTCCGGCGCCCGGCTTTGAGCCTTCGCGGTTGGGGAAGTTACGCGTCGAATGACGGAGACTGAATGCGCCGTTTGCGGGAACGTCTCCAGCTCCGAAGCAAGGACCGCAGAACGCGGTACGAAGAGTGACTCCGGCTTGCATAAGCTCGGAAGCGAAGCCGTTACGGATAAGTTCAAGGTAGACAGGCTGAGAAGCGGGATAAGCGGAGAGCGCGAAAGCGTCGTTGCCTATTGAACCGTTCTTAAGTATGTCTGCGGCGGCGCAGAGGTTATCGTAGGTTCCTCCGGCGCAACCGGCTATGACGCCCTGATCGGCATGGATTTTTCCGTCTGCGAAGAGCTTGTCGGAAAGACCGTATTCCTTAAGTATTACGTCTGCGTTTGCGTTAAGCTCGTTTATAGAATAAACATTTGACGGGTGAGAGGGAAGCGCGATATTACATTCTACTTTGGAAAGATCTATCTTTACCATTCCGTCGTAGTAAGCTATACCCTTGGGAGCAAGCTTTTTGTACGCTTCCGGGCGTTTGTGGTTTATGAAATATTTCTCGGTCACCTCGTCCGTTTCCCAAATGGAGGAAAGGCACGTGGTCTCGGTAGTCATAACGTCTATTCCGTTTCTGAACTCTATCGGCAGAGACGCAATACCGTCTCCGACGAATTCAAGCACCTTGTTCTTTACGAATCCCGAGGCAAATACCGCTCCGATAAGTTCAAGAGCGACGTCCTGAGGACCGACTCCGGGACGCGGAGCGCCGGTAAGATAGACGCAGATGACCTCCGGACGCGCAACGTCGTAGGTCTTGCCGAGTATCTGCTTTACCAGCTCAGGACCGCCTTCGCCTATCGCCATGGTTCCGAGTGCGCCGTATCTTGTATGGCTATCGGAGCCGAGTATCATTTTTCCGCAACCGCTCATGGTCTCGCGCATATACGAGTGAATTACCGCCTGATGTGCGGGAACGTAGATACCGCCGTATTTTTTAGCCGCCGAAAGCCCGAATACGTGGTCGTCCTCGTTTATCGTACCGCCTACGGCGCAAAGACTGTTGTGGCAGTTCGTAAGCACGTAGGGAACGGGGAACTCTTTGAGCCCGCTCGCTCTTGCGGTCTGGATTATTCCGACATAGGTTATGTCGTGCGACGCGAGCGCGTCGAACTTTATCTTAAGATCCGTTTCGTTTCCGGAAACGTTATGCTTTGCGAGTATGTCGAACGCGATAGTGTTTTTTCTCGCTATGTCAACGTTTTCGGAGCTTTCTCTTAAAATGGTGCGGCCGTCTTTAAAAAAAACGCCGCCTTGTATGATCTCTGCCATGGAATTTGATTTCCTTTCCGAATTGTTTATATATCTTTCTTTATTATACAGTAACGGAGAAGAAAAGTCAAGGATTTTACAAAATGTGCTCTTCGATTTGCAAAAAATTAATAATTTTTTGAAGCTATGCTATTTACAATAAAAGAAAAAAGTGGTATAAT
>CAZFQJ010000034.1:0-12851 GCA_964520875.1 uncultured Lachnospiraceae bacterium | reverse complement strand
TCAAAGATCTTATCCCAGTCAAAATCGTCGCGGCTCGCCTTCTGTATGGCGGAATTCGCACGGTCGTATATACATACCGATCCGCGCTGAGAGGCACCCTTTTCATTGTAATAGATACCTACGCGATCGCCGCCGCGGACGATCATGGAGGTGTCGACGCCGTAACGGCGGAGCGAGTTTACCGCAGCCTGACCGATAGCGTGTGCGGGAAGCTTAGTTACGTAAGCGACGTCCATTCCGTAATTTGCAAGCGAAACGGCTACGTTAGCCTCTCCGCCGCCGAATGTGAATTCGACGTTTGACGCCTGAACGAAGCGCTCGTAGTTGAAGGGCTGAAGACGGAGCATAAGCTCACCGAAGGTAACAACTTTCATGTTTTTTCTCCTTGTTTTGTAAGATATTTTTGCATTGCGTGTCGTCGTAATGCAGATCATATACATTGTAGCAAATAAAAACGGTATTGTCAAGTAAATAAAAAGATTTTTCTGAGTATTTTACGAACAAAAAGGCTCTCGCGCCGACGCGAGAGCCTTTTGCCTCTTATAATTCACTTATAGCTTTGTCGTATTCCGCCATTATCTCGGGAGTTATCCTATATTCTTCTCGTGAGGTCGAAGGTATCGTAGGGGTGCTGCCGTCTGTTCCGTAGAACGGAGAAAGCGTGTCGTTTTCGTATTTTATCCTATCCTCTTCCTTGCGGAAATCGGGAATATCATACGGAACGCCGAATTCAAGCTGGCTTCTGTGTCCGAGTATGGCGACCGACGCCATGGTGGTCGCGAAATATACGTCGAAAAGCGGTCTCTTGTTTTCTCTTATGTATTTGAAAAATTCTCTGATAACGAAGAAAGCTCCGCCGCCGTGTCCGGAGCTTTCTATAAGCTCGCGGTCCTTGTCGTTCCATTCGGGCGTGTATAGCGTTGCCTCGTTAACGCCTTCGGGCTTATCCCATTCGTTATAGCGGAGCATTATCTTATCCGTTCCGCGCTGATTTTCTATCTGTCCCTTTTCCGCGCAGATACGGTAAGAATTTTCGTGTGCTCCGAATGCCGAGCAGGCCGTTACGCGGAATACCGAATCATCGTCGTTGAGACAGGTGATGATCGACGCTTTCTCCGGCACTCTGTTACGGAGAGGTCCGTTACTTTCCGGTTCCGGCGCGAATACCGGCATAGCCGATACACGGACGGGAGTCGCACCGGTTATGTACATAAGAGGCGCGAGAGAATGAGTGATGTAATAGCTTCTCGGGATATGATATCTCCAATGCTTAGAGTTCGAACGGAGATCTCTCATGAGATGCGAGTCCTTGGAGTCGAACGGGTGGTTGTACTCTCCCTCGGCAAAAAGTACCTTTCCGAGAGTTCCTTCGCTATATACGCGTTTCATCTCCTGATTGAATTTCATGAACGGATAATTCTCCGCGAGCATGTATATAGCCTTGCTTTTTTCCGCGGCTCTTACAAGCTCTACTCCTTCTGCCATGGTGCCGTTTGAGGTACATTCGCTTAAGACATTGATGTTCTTTTCGAGAGCCTTTATGGCGTATGGCGCGTGCTCGTGGAAATAGTTGGCGATAAGCACGGCGTCAAGCCCCTTATGCTCAATAAATTCGTCGAAGTCGGTGTAGGAAGCGACGTTACTTCCGAGATCTTTTTTTGCTCTTTCGATCATATTGGGTCTGAAATCGCAGATCGCCACTATATCGCCGTTGTTTGCGAGTATGTTTTTGTAGAAGTTCCAGCCTCTGCCGAGACCGAATATACCTATTTTTATGGTTTTCATAGAGATACCTCCTTTTTTGATCATTATATCATACGATAGGATAGGTGTAAATGGAAAAATTCCATTAATTTATGGAAATAAGTTGATTTTCGCCGGCGATTATGATATACTCTTGATAGCGATATTTCGGAGGCGCAAGATGGAGATAAATAATATATGTAAATTCAACTTGAACAGATCGAGCGATCTGATATGCCTGAACTTTATATACGAGACGCAAAATCGGCAAGCGGAGACGCGTAGAGCGGAAAACTGCTTTATAGGTCTTGCAGTCAAAGGAGAAGGAGAGCTTGTCTGCGGAAGCGAAAGATATCTTTTGAAGGTCGGAACGCTATTTTTTGTGTTGGGCGGAGAAAATTTTTCCGTGCGGTCGTGTGACGGACTTGAATACTCGTATATAGAATTTCGCGGAAGACGAGCCGATGAGTACATGGATAGGTTCGGTATAACAGAAAATAACCGTGTCTTTGAGGGCAACGAGGCGCTTGTCTCGTTTTGGGGAGAGTCGATCGATATGGCGGATGCGGGAAACGTGGATATACTCAGCGAGGCGGTACTGCTTTATTCGCTTGCAAAGCTGAAACCGTTAAAAAAAGAGCAGAGCGATATAATCTCAAAGATGATAACGTTTACGAGCGATAATTTTACGGATTCCGACCTTTCGGTATCTACCGTCGCGCATAATCTCGGTTACGACGCGAAGTATCTGTCGTCGGTATTTAAAAAGCGAAAGGGAATACCTTATACGCAGTATTTAAGAGAGCTGAGAATAAAGCGCGCGGTGTTCCTTATAGAAGAGGGCGTGGTAAGTGTAAAAAATATCGCGCTTTTGTCGGGATTCAGGGACGCCCTGTATTTTTCAAAGTTGTTTACAAAAACCGAAGGAATGTCTCCAAAGGCATATATAGCCGAGCATAGCAAGAAAGGTTCATGACCGAAAAGACTATATTAACGCCGGAAAGGCGATTATTCTTGTTATTCGCTTTTTTGACCTTGACAAAATCGGTCATATGGTATATAATGAACATGATATGCTTATTTTCAACAGGCGGATAGGAGGAAAAACGGATAATGGACGCTGTCGTTTCGTTGATAAGCAACGCGCTTTACAGTTATGTGCTTATTGTTATATTGCTTTCCGGCGGACTTTATTTTACCGTTCGTACAAAATTCGTTCAGTTCAGAACTATCCCCGAGCAGCTTCGCGTCGTAGGAGAGAAGCCTAAGGGCAGCAAAAGCGTATCTTCGTTTCAGGCACTCATGGTATCTACCGCGTCGCGCGTGGGTACGGGCAATATCATCGGTGTTTCCACCGCACTGTGTATCGGCGGCTTCGGTTCTGTTTTTTGGATGTGGATCATTGCGATAATAGGCGCGGGCACGGCATTTGTCGAAAGCACACTTGCACAGATCTATAAGAAAAGAGGACCGGACGGAAGCTACGGAGGTCCGGCTTATTACATCGAGAGCGGACTCGGCTGCAGACCGCTTGCCTTGATATTTTCGGTCTTTCTTGTCCTTACATACGGAGTGGGCTTCAATATGCTTGCTTCGTATAACCTGCAATCAACGTTTTCGGCTTACGATTTCTATAATGAGGATATAAGCCCTCTGATCATCGGAGCTATACTTGCGCTGATAGTCGGATATTGTATGTTCGGAGGAGGACGCAGGGTGTTGAAGGTAACCGGCGTGCTCGTTCCGGTTATGGGTATTGCGTATATCCTCGTCGCGCTTATCGTCGTCATAATGAACATCACAACGCTTCCTTCGGTGTTCGGTAGGATATTTGCGGAAGCCTTCGATCTGAAGGCTATATTCGGAGGCTTCGGCGGTTCGTGCGTAATGTACGGAATAAAAAGGGGACTCTTCAGTAACGAAGCGGGCGTGGGATCCGCGCCGAACGCTTCGGCGTCTGCGGATATAAGCCACCCGGTAAAGCAGGGCTTGGTTCAGGTGCTCTCTGTGTTCATTGATACGCTGCTTATTTGCTCGGCAACGGCATTTATGTGTATGTGCTCGGGTGTAGAGCCGACAGAAGCGCTTTCCGGCGCGCCGTATGTGCAGGCGGCATTACGCGAAACACTCGGAGATATAGGACCGATATTCATTACCGTTTCTATGGTTCTTTTTGCGTTTACTACGCTTCTCGGAAATCTCTACTATGTAAATCAATCCATGAGCAATATCCTGGGACATGATCCGAGCAAGCTATTCAAATACACCTATTACATCGTTGCTTCCTTTGTTATATTTATCGGAGCCGGGCTGGATTCCGAGCTTCTTTGGAATATAGCTGATATAACCATGGGCGGTATGGCAATGATAAATATACCCGTGATCTTTATACTCGGAAAATACGCTTTCCGAGCGCTTAAGGATTATACGGAGCAGAGAAATAAGGGAAAAGATCCGGTGTTTTCGGCAAAGAATATCGGTCTGAAGCAGAATACCGATTATTGGAAATGACAAGTATTTTATAAAAAAGATCACAACGGGGGAAAGTGTTATGAGTTCTGAAAGAAGCTCCTTTACGGGGAAGATAGGCTTTGTGCTTGCGGCGGCGGGATCCGCCGTGGGTCTCGGAAATATATGGAGGTTTCCGTACCTCGCCGCAAAATACGGCGGAGGAATCTTCCTTCTCGTGTATATCGCGTTATCCGTAACGTTCGGCTTTACGCTCATGGTGGCGGAGATAGCTCTCGGACGTAAGACCAAGCTCAGCGCGATAGGCGCGTTCGGCGAGCTTGATAAAAGATTTTCGTTTGCGGGAGTGCTTGCCGCGATAGTACCGGTGCTGATACTTCCTTACTATTCGGTCATAGGCGGTTGGGTCGTAAAATATTTTGTTGGCTTTATTTCGGGTGAAGCCGGAAATATGGCGGACGACGCATATTTCAGTTCATATATCGGAGGCGTAGGTCAGCCGCTCTTCTGGTTCTTACTCTTTATAACGGTCACTTCCGTGATAGTCATATTCGGCGTAGAAAAGGGCATAGAGAAGGTAAGTAAGGTGATGATGCCGATACTCGTCGTTCTTACCGTATTTATAGCTATCTATACGATATTCGCAATGGACGGAGCGCTTGAAGGCGTTATCTATTATCTTAAGCCCGATTTTTCCAAGTTTTCCGTAATGACGCTCGTTGCCGCTATGGGACAACTTTTCTATTCGATGTCTCTTGCAATGGGAATAATGATAACCTTCGGTTCTTATATGAAGAAGGATATAAGCATAACTACCTCCGCAAAGCAGATAGAAATATTCGATACGGGGATCGCTTTCCTTGCCGGACTTATGATAATTCCCGCGGTATTCGCATTTTCCGGCGGAGATGAGAACGCGCTCGGTCAGGGCCCCGGGCTTATGTTTGTTACTCTGCCCAAGATATTCGCCGCTATGCCGGGCGGAACCGTGATAGGCGTGATATTCTTCTTCATGGTCATACTTGCCGCGCTTACCTCGGCTATATCGCTTATGGAAACGGTGGTATCTATCTTTATCGATAAGCTCGGATTCGATCGTAAGCTCGCGTGTCTTACGGTATTCGGAATAAGCGTGCTCCTCGGCGTACCGTCGTCGCTCGGATACAGTGCATGGAGCGGAGTGACGATACTCGGTATGCAGTTTTTGGATTTCTTCGATTTCATCAGCAATAACGTGATAATGCCGATCGTCGCTTTTATCACGAGCATATTCGTAGGGTATATCATAAAGCCGAAAACGATCATAGACGAGGTGTCTCTCTCGGGTGAATTCAAGCAGAAGAAGATGTTCTGCGTTATGATACGCTATATAGCGCCGGTATTCATACTTATCATACTCGGTTCCTCGGTGCTCAGCGCATTCGGCGTGATAAAGATATAATATATTCGCAATAGTTTAAGAAGCTCTTTTTCGGGAAATACTGTTTGTATATTTCCGAAAAGGAGCTTTTTTATGTGTACCGCCCTCAGTTTAAAAACAAAGGATCATTATTTCGGCAGGACTCTTGACCTTGAATATTCATATAACGAAAAGATAACCGTCACGCCGAGGAGATTTCGCTTCGGCTTTCGTCATGTAAAAGAAGCGGACGAGCATTACGCCATGATAGGTATGTCGGCGGTCGTAAACGGTTACCCTCTGTATTACGAAGCGGTAAATGAAAATGGGCTTTGCATGGCGGGACTTAATTTCCCGGGAAACGCGTTTTACGAGAATGTGCGTGAGGATAAAGAATGTGTTGCGTCGTTTGAATTTATTCCTTATGTGCTCGGAAGCTGCTCGGATGTAAGGGAAGCTGAGATAAGACTTAAAAACATAGCGATAGTTTCGGACGATTTTGCTCCCGAGCTTCCTGCCACTCCGCTTCATTGGCTGATCTCCGACGGAGAGAGGAATATCGTTATCGAGCCGATGCGCGAAGGACTTAAGATATATAACGACCCTTACGGCGTGCTCACGAACAATCCGCCGTTCGATAAACAGTTGTTTTCGCTCAATAATTACTGTAATCTGAGTCCGTGCGAGGTGTTTGGTGGATTTTCCGAAAAAGCTTCGCTTGAACGGTACAGTAGGGGAATGAGCGCGATAGGTCTGCCGGGGGACGTTTCATCGCAATCGAGATACGTAAGAACGGTGTTTACAAAGCTTAATTCCGTTTCGTCGGATTCGGATGAGGAGAGCGTGGGAAGATTTTTTCATATACTCGGAACGGTGGAGCAGGTAAAGGGGTGCGTCGTGCTTGATGACGGTAAATGCGAAAAGACCGTATATACCTCGTGTTGTAACGCGACCGAAGGCGTGTATTATTATACAACTTACGACAACAGAGCGCTGAGCCGCGTGTATATGCATAAAGAGGATACGAAGGGCTCGTCTCTTTTGATTTTTCCGCTTGAAAATAAGCAGATGATATATGATCATAACTAACGATTATCTGTATAAATTTTTCATTACGTGTTGAAAAGAAAATATTGACAAACGTAAGAAAACGTGCTATAATAACTACATTAAAAACGTACGCGAAAGCGTCGCGCTTAATTTGTAAGCACAGGTGTGCGGAAGGAGTAACAGGCATGAAAAAGATCTATGAGGGAAAAACGAAGGATGTTTACAGTCTTGATAACGGCAACGTAATGTTGAAGTTCAAGGACGATTGCACGGGCAGGGACGGAGTTTTCGATCCCGGTGAAAATGCGGTCGGACTTACTATCGAGGGTATAGGTAAGGCAAATCTTCAAACATCTGTGTATTATTTCGAACTTCTTAAGAAAGCCGGTATAAAGACTCACTACGTAAGCGCCGACGTTGATAATGCGACTATGGAGGTCCTTCCCGCGACGGTCTTCGGTCACGGTCTTGAGGTCATCTGCCGCCTTGTCGCTACCGGAAGCTTTATCCGCAGATACGGCGAATATATAGAGAACGGAACCGCGCTTGAAGGCGGATATGTCGAATGTACGTTCAAGAACGATGAAAAGGGCGATCCGCTGGTTACCGGAGAGGGACTTGCCGCTCTCGGTATCATGACTCCCGCTATGTTCGAGAGCATGAAGGAGCAGACACTCAAGATAACGAAGATAGTTGCGGACGATCTTAAGACGATAGGACTTGACCTTTGGGATATCAAGTTTGAGTTCGGTT
The DNA here is from genome assembly GCA_964520875.1 of uncultured Lachnospiraceae bacterium. Taxonomy (GTDB): domain Bacteria; phylum Bacillota; class Clostridia; order Oscillospirales; family CAG-272; genus SIG673. The sequence continues at coordinate 5,437 of CAZFQJ010000034.1, read as the reverse complement.
ACAATAACGGAGAGGTAATACTTATCGACGAGATCGCTTCCGGAAATATGCGTGTCTACAAGGGCGATAAGATCGTGGAGCCCGTTGAGCTTACAAAGCTTATACTTAACAGAGGCTGATCGCTTTAAGCAGATCAACACCTAAAATAAAACTCATACGTAAAAACAGATGCTTTTACGTATGAGTTTTTTGTGTAAAAGAGTAATGCGCTCTAAAAAGAAATATATTGCCTTATATCGCTTGATAAGAGATAAAAAATGTCAAGCGGTGTGCGTATCGCCTGTACGGCTTTGAAATTTGTCGGTATAGTTACCGTTACGGCGGTAAAAAATATAACCGAGGTTTTACAATATTAGGTGGAAAATATCATAAATATATGGTATAATCTTAATGCAGATAAAAATAATACAGAGGTGTGTTCAGATGACAGTTACAAATGATATCAAAAATATCGGAGTGAATGACCGTAATATAGACCTTTTTGAGGGACAATACGTTGTGCCTAACGGTATGGCTTACAATTCTTATGTCATAATCGATGAAAAGATAGCCGTAATGGATACGGTTGACGCAAGCTTTACGCACGAATGGCTTGATAATATCCGCGATACCGTAGGAGACAGAAAGCCGAGTTATCTCGTCGTTCAGCATATGGAACCGGATCATTCCGCCAATATCATGAATTTCGTTAAGACTTATCCGGAGGCGAAAATAGTTTCTTCCGCCAAGGCTTTTGCCATGATGAAGAATTTTTTCGGTACGGATTTCTCGGAGAAGCAGATAGTCGTCGGAGAAGGAGAAACGCTTTCTCTCGGAAAGCACGTTTTGAATTTCGTTGCCGCTCCAATGGTGCATTGGCCCGAGGTCATAGTTACTTACGACAGTACCGATAAGGTCCTGTTTTCTGCGGACGGATTCGGTAAATTCGGTGCTATCGATGCGGAGGAGGATTGGGCGTGCGAGGCGAGACGTTATTATTTCGGTATCGTAGGAAAGTACGGCGCACAGGTACAGAATCTGCTCAAAAAAGCGGCGGGACTTGATATCGAAATAATATGCCCGCTTCACGGTCCCGTGCTTAAAGAGGATCTCGGCTATTATATCGGGCTTTACGATACGTGGTCAAGCTATCAGCCTGAAGACGACGGTATAGTCATCGCTTATACTTCAGTTTACGGAAACACGAAAAAAGCCGTGATGCAGCTCGCCGAAAAGCTTAAGATGAACGGATGCCCGAAGGTAATAGTGACCGATCTTGCAAGATGCGATATGTCGGAAGCGGTAGAGGACGCATTCAGATACAGTAAGCTCGTGCTTGCGACTACCACCTATAATGCGGACATATTCCCGTTTATGAGAGAGTTTATAGAGCATCTTACCGAGCGTAACTTCTGTAACCGCACGGTAGCCCTGATAGAAAACGGAAGCTGGGCGCCGCTTGCAGCCAAGGTCATGAAGGGTATGCTTGAAAAGAGCAAGAATATCACCTTTGCCGATACTTCGGTAAAGATCATGTCCGCTTTGAACGCCGAAAGCTCGGCTCAGCTGAACGCCCTTGCGGACGAGCTTTGCATAGATTATCTCGCAAAGCAGGATCATACCGCAAACAAAAACGATCTTACCGCACTTTTTAATATCGGATACGGTCTTTACGTTGTGACATCAAACGACGGTAAGAAGGATAACGGTCTTATCGTCAATACCGTAAATCAGGTAACAAATACTCCGAACCGTATAGCGGTGACGATAAACAAAGATAGCTATTCGCACCACGTCATAAAGCAGACGGGAAAGATGAACGTTAATTGCCTTACGGTCGACGCTCCGTTTTCGATATTTGAAAAATTCGGATTCCAAAGCGGCAGAAATGTCGATAAGTTTGCGGATATTACGCCTCTTCGTTCCGATAACGGACTCGCATTTCTTCCGCGCTATATAAATTCGTTTATGTCGCTCAAGGTTGAACAGTATGTCGATCTCGACACGCACGGTATGTTCATATGCTCGATAACGGAAGCGAGAGTTATTTCGGATAAAGAAACGATGACATATACCTATTATCAGAGCAATGTAAAGCCGAAGCCCGTTACCGAGGGTAAAAAAGGATACGTATGTAAGGTGTGCGGATATATCTACGAGGGCGAGGAGCTTCCCGATGATTTCGTTTGTCCTCTGTGTAAGCACGGCGCGGCGGATTTCGAACCGATAAAGTAATATTTTGCAATTTATGCGGGGGGGGGTATACCGTATGACTTTATATGGGTGCGGATAAGATGTCGTTTTTAACGAAAATTCATTATTCGTTCTTGAAAAATTCACCCGAAAATGATATAATTAAATAGTAGAAAATCCTACCACGAGAGAGATGTGGCCTATTCGCAGTCGCGGCAGTTGGTTGCGTTTAAACTATATGTTTCGCACTCTCCTCTCTGTAATATTCGTCTGTCCTTCTGACCGATCGACAGTCGGGAGAGGAGGGAGCTCTTATGAAGCGCGTTAAATCAGGTTGTATTTTTCAGACCCTTATATTTATGCAGAAGGACGATTGCGGACTGAGCAAGGAGACCCAGCTGGCATACAATCGCGAAGAGGTTGAAAAATACAAAGCGGAGCTTGAAAAGAACAAGACACGCTACGTGATCGATGAGATATCGGAGCAGACCGATGCGTCGATAGTCGTCAGAGTAAGAAAGCAACTTAATGCAAAGACCGATATAGGCGGATATTTCAACTGATAAGGATAGCCGTCAAGTTCGCTTGGCGGCTGTTTTTTCGCGGAGGAAAGATGAATAGTATAGAGAGCATACGTAATAAGGTGCGTAAGCTTTATGAGACCGATCCGCATATCCATGTAAATATCAAGATGTCACACCCGAAGATAAACGCCGAAAACAGACCGGCGGAGATAAAGGGCGTATATCCTCATATATTCCGTTTGGAGGAGAACGACAGCGGACACACGCGGATCCATTCGGTGCAGTATACGGATATACTGATCGGAAATATAAGTATCTCGGAGCTTGAAGCAAAATGAAAATGACCTAAGTCTTTTAAGGCTTAGGTCATTTTTGAATTTATATCTTGTTTATTACGTCGATCAGTATGCCCTTTAAGACCTGTGGATCGCAGTTTCCTTTCAGAGCCTTCATGCATTTTCCGAAAAGAGCCATGAGAGCCTTTTCTTTGCCGTTCTTGTAGTCGTTTACCGATCTTTCGTCGGAGATCACTATTTCGCGCACGATCTTTTCTATTTCCGATGTGTCGCCCGAAACTATGAATCCGTTTTCTTTTGCGTAGTCTTCGGGAGAGATATCCTCGTCGAACATTACGGAGAGTATCTTTTTGGCGTTGGGGCGGCTTACTTTGCCGGAATCGACGAGAAGTATAAGTTCTCCCAATGCTTTTCCGTTTATGGAGAGCATATCCGCCGTCATTTGCTTTTTGTTCAAAATGTTGAGGCAGTCGGAGATGAGCCAGTTTGCGGCTTCCTTTGCGAGCTTACATTCCGCATATGCTTCTTCGAAGCGATCGCAGAGCGCTCTGCTCTGAGTGAGCTGATCCGCGTCGTATTCGCTGAGTCCGAGCTCGGTCATGTATTTTTTCTTCTTTATTTCGGGAAGCTCGGGGAGCGAAGCCTTTACGGAATCGAACCATTCGTCGTCTATCACTATCGGCATTATGTTGGGGTCCGGGAAGTATCTGTAATCTCCCGCGGTCTCCTTGTTTCTCATGGAATAGCTTTTGCCCTTTATATCGTCCCAACGTCTCGTCTCCTGAAGGAGCTCTTCGGTACCGTTTTCTATTGCGTCGATGTGTCTTGCGGTCTCGTATTCAATGGCGCGTGTGATAGCGGATATGGAGTTCATGTTCTTCATTTCCGTTCTTACGCCGAGTACATTGCTTCCTTTGGGACGAACCGAGAGGTTGACGTCGCATCTCATGGAGCCTTGCTCCATTCTGCAATCGGAGACCTTAGCGAATCTGAGTAAAGATCTCAGACGCTCAAGGTACGCGACTACCTCCTCGGCGCTTGAAAGATCGGGCTGACTTACTATTTCTATAAGTGGAACGCTCGTTCTGTTGAAATCAACAAGAGAGGTGTCTGTCCAATCGTCGTGGACGAGCTTTCCCGCGTCCTCTTCCATGTGTATCTGCTTGATTCTTACCTTCTTTGTACCCTTTGAGGTCTGTATGTCGACCGTTCCGTTTACACAGACCGGCGCAAACCATTGAGTAGTCTGATAGGAGCAGGGAAGATCGGGATAATAATAGCTCTTCTTATCGAACGTAGTTATGCGGTTTATATCGCAGTTGAGCATCATTCCGGCGGTCATACCGAGATCGACGACATGCTTGTTGACTATCGGGAGCATGCCGGGCATACCGCAACAGGCGGGGCAAACGTGATCGTTTTGTTCTGCGCCGAACTTCGCCGAGCAGGAGCAGAATATCTTCGATTCGGTCGCAAGCTCTATGTGGACTTCAAGTCCTATGACGGTTTCGTATCTCACTTATTTCCCCTCCTTCTCAAAACGCTTCGCTATATCGAAGAGCACGCTCTCCGAAAACGCTTTTCCGACTATCTGGACTCCGCCGATAACTACTGTGGGAAGTCCCGTAATAGAGGCGGGAGCAGTGTAAAGAGCCTCGTCGAACGCAAGATATGCGTTTTTCTCGGTATCCTCTAATGTGTACGAGGTCTTTGAGCAGGCCGGCATGATGACCGCGTCGAACTCCGTAAAGAGCTTTGCAAAGCTTTCCGAGATAACTCTGCGTATTCTGAGAGCCTTGTCGTAGACCTTCATGTAATTTTCGGTGGAAAGTGCGTCCGAGCCGAAAAGCACGGCGGTCTTGGTGAGGTCTCCGAATGCTTCGGTGCGGCTATTGGTGTAAAGCTCGTCTATGTTCTTGTAGCTTTGAGAACGGTAGCCGTACTTGATACCGTCGTAACGGGATACGTTGTTACACATCTCGGCACTCATCAAAATGTTCCATGCCGCTCTTGCCGACATCAGCTCTTTTCCATCGATTTCCGATATATCTATATTGTTATTGCTTATAACGGTCTTGAAATTGTCGAAAATTGCTTTTGTGTTGCTATCCGCGAAATCGTAAAGCGATTTTATAACGGCGATCTTGTATCTTGCGCCTTCCGCTATCTTGGCGTTTATAAGCTCGCATTTCTCGTTTGAATGGCTCGTTCCGTCTTTATCATCGTGACCGGATATAGTCTTAAGTACATCGCGACAATCATCGACCGTATTTGCCATGACTCCGAGCGTCTCGCCCGAGCATGCGACCGGGATAGTGCCGTATCTTGAGACCGTACCGTAGGTAGGCTTTACGAATACGTTGCCGAAGAGCGCGGCGGCACGGCGCGGCGTTCCGTTTACGTCAAGGCATATAGCGGCCTTGACGTTGTCTTTTTTGAGTATCT
>CAZFQJ010000033.1:0-13454 GCA_964520875.1 uncultured Lachnospiraceae bacterium | reverse complement strand
AGGCGAGCGTATACGCCGCAAAGCCGGTAAGGCCGGTAAATAATTAAGGAGGGTAGACAGATGATAACGAAACAGGATACAAACAAAGCAAGACTTCAGAGACATAAGAGAGTCAGAGCTAAGATATCCGGAACACCGGAGCGTCCGCGTCTTTGTGTTTACCGTTCCAACGCAAACATCTCCGCCCAGATCATCGATGACGTAAACGGCGTAACGCTCGTAAGCGCAACGACCGTCGAGAAGAGCTTCGAGAACTACGGCGGAAACAAGGAAGCCGCACGCGAGATAGGCAAGATAATAGCCGAAAGAGCTATTGCCAAGGGTATCGAAACGGTAGTATTTGACAGAGGCGGATACGTGTATCACGGACGTGTACAGGAACTCGCCGAAGGCGCCCGTGAGGGCGGACTTAAGTTCTAAGGAGGAGCGAAGATAATGGCAAACAAGATAATAGATGCGTCAACCTTGGACTTAAAGGAAGTAAACGTAGCGATAAACCGTGTTTCTAAGACCGTTAAGGGCGGACGTATAATGCGTTTCACGGCTCTTATGATAGTCGGAGACGGAAACGGACACGTAGGATACGGACTCGGTAAAGCAGCCGAGGTACCGGAAGCTATGCGTAAAGCTATCGAAGACGCAAAGAAGAACATGATAGAAGTATCTCTCGTAGGTGACACGATCCCCCACGAGGTAACGGGAGTATTCGGAGCGGGCAAGGTTCTCCTTAAGCCGGCACCGGAAGGAACCGGAATCATCGCCGGCGGCGCAGTTCGTGCAGTAGTCGAGCTTGCGGGCATAAAGAACATCAGAACCAAGTGCCTTCGTTCCAACAACGTGACCAACGTTGTCAAGGCTACGTTCGAGGGTCTTAAGGCTCTCCGCACGGCAGAAGAGGTCGCGCAGCTTCGCGGACTTAACGTCGAAGAGCTGTAAGGAGGTACCGCAAATGAAAATCACACTTGTAAAAAGTCTGATAGGCGTAAGCCCCAAGCAGAAGGCAACAGTACTTTCTCTCGGACTTAAGCGCCCCGGAAATTCCGTAACGGTAGAAGAAAACGCTGCCGTAGCGGGTAAGGTAGCAGCTGTTTCCCACCTTGTAAAGGTAGAGAAATAAGCAGTACCAAGATAATTATCGGATAAAAGGAGGAAAACAAATGAAGCTCCATGAACTTTCACCTGCGGAAGGCTCTGTACAGAACGCCTGGCGCAAGGGTAGAGGCCCGGGATCCGGAAACGGAAAGACCGCGGGTAAGGGACATAAGGGTCAGAACGCCCGTTCAGGCGGAGGAGTTCGTCCCGGATTCGAAGGCGGACAGAACCCGCTTTACAGAAGACTCCCTAAAAGAGGATTCAAAAACAGATTCGCCGTTCGTTACGCAACTGTCAACGTCAAAGCACTTGAGAAGTATGCGGATGGCGATGTGATCGATATAGAAACTCTGCTTAATGACCGTGTAATAAGAAAAGCATACGACGGTCTCAAGGTTCTCGGTGACGGTGAGATCAGCAAGAAGATTACCGTAAAGGCATCTATCTTCTCTGCTTCTGCGAAAGAAAAGATTGAAGCTGCCGGCGGGAAAGCAGAGGTGATATAAGTGTTTAAATCACTTAAAAACGCTTGGGCTATCCCGGAGATGCGTCGTAAGCTCCTTTACACGCTCTTCATAGTGGTACTTTACCGCATAGGCGCGGCGGTACACGTTCCGTTTACGGATTACGAAGCTATGGAAGCGAGCTTCAGCATAGCTGACGGCAACCTGTTCGCTTATATGAACATTCTTTCGGGAGACGCTTTCTCAAAAGCAACATTGTTCGCATTATCGATCTCTCCGTACATTACGGCGTCGATCGTTATGCAGCTCCTGACTATCGCTATTCCCGCTCTTGAGAGAATATCCAAGAGAGGCGAAGAGGGTCAGAAGATACTCACTCAGTGGACCAGAGTAGTTACCGTTCTTCTCGGACTTCTTACCGCGTTCGGTTACTATATGTACATGAGAAACTACGGCTTCCTTACCGACTTCGGCGAGACCGTTCTCGGAGGATTCGTAATAGTTCTCTGTTACTCTGCGGGCGCCGCGCTCATCATGTGGCTGGCTGAAAAGATCAATGATCACGGTATCGGAAACGGTATATCGATCATACTTTTCGCAAACATAGTCGCAACGGGTGCGTCAAGCGTCGTCAGCCTGGTCAATTACGCTCTTTCCGACGCATGGAACCTTGTCATAGTAGAGGTCGTCGGATTTGCGGCTCTTGCAATGGTGACTTTCGTAGTATATATCACGAACAGCGAACGCCGTTTGACTGTTCAGTATGCAAAGAAGGTCGTCGGACGTAAGATGTACGGTGGACAGAGCACGACTCTTCCGATAAAGCTCAACATGAGCGGCGTTATGCCCATAATCTTCGCGAACTCCATAGTAGCTCTTCCCAGCACTATCGAAATGATAGTCAACCCCAAGTCCGGCGGATTTTGGGATAAGTTCTTCGATGTTTTCGCGTATAATTCGTGGGTATACGTAATTCTGTTCTTCATACTCATCATACTGTTCTCCTACTTCTACATTCTTATCTCCTTCAATCCTATCGAGGTAGCGAACAACCTGAAGAAGAACGGCGGCTTTATTCCGGGTATCCGTCCCGGTAAGCCCACCTCCGATTATATAACGAAGATCCTTAACAGGATTACGCTTATCGGAGCGCTTTTCCTCGGTGTCATAGCGGTCGTACCGCTTATAGTAAACATCATTCTCGGTAATCAGCTCGGTTCGATAGCGTTCGGCGGATCTTCGCTTCTTATAGTTGTCGGAGTTATCCTTGAGACCGCAAGAGAGATCGAGGCACAGATGACCATGCGTCACTACAAGGGCTTCCTTGAATGATAGCCGGATCATCGGAAAACAAATGAGGTTTTCTATGAAGATAATCTTTTTAGGCGCCCCGGGCGCAGGAAAAGGAACCCAGGCGGCGGCGGTCAGCCGTGAGCTCGGGATACCGACGATATCGACGGGAAACATGATACGGGAGGCAATAGCTAACGGTACTCCCGTGGGACTTGCGGCGAAAGATATAATCGCGAGCGGAAAGCTGCTCAGCGACGACATCGTAGTCGGCATAGTTAAAGAAAAACTCAAAAGCGTAAGCGGCGGATATATACTTGACGGTTTCCCGAGGACCGTAAATCAAGCGGAAGCGCTTGAGGCAATGGGCGAGGAAATCGACGCGGTACTTAACATCTACGTTCCGGACGACGTCATAGTCGAACGTTCGGCGGGCAGAAGATACTGCCCGAAATGCGGAGCGACGTACCACGTAACGTACAATCCGCCCGCGAGCGACGGAGAAAAAGCGGTTTGTACCGAGTGCAAAACGCCGGTAGCGATTCGTGACGACGACAAGAGCGAGGTCGTAAGACAACGCCTTGAAGTTTATCATGAGCAGACCCAGCCTCTTGAAGCGTTCTACGCGAAGAGAGGAAAACTCAGAACTGTCATTGGTCAGGAGGAGGTCGCGAATACTACGCGGCTTACCCTTGAAGCGTTAAAAGGCAACTGATATGATAAAACTGAAAAACAGCGAGCAGCTCGAAAAGATGAAGGAAGCCGGACGGATAACCGGAGAGGCGCTTTATCTTGCGGGCGAAGCGATAAAAGAAGGCGTAAGCACGTATGAGCTTGACAGTATAGTACGTGCGCATATCGAAAAGCAGGGAGCAAAGCCGTCCTTTTTGGGATACGGCGGATTCCCGGAAAGTGCTTGCATAAGCATAAACGACGAAGTCATTCACGGAATACCCTCCAAAAAGAGGATACTTCGCGAGGGTGATATAGTCAAAGTGGACGTTGGCGCTTTCTACCGCGGTTTTCACGGAGACGCGGCGAGGACCTTCGGAGTGGGTAACATCACCGAGGAGGCGAAAAAGCTGATCGAAGTGACGAAACAATGCTTTTACAAGGGCGCGGAACAGGCTGTCATAGGAAATCGCATAGGCGATATAGGCTCAGCGATCGAAATACATGCGGTAAACGGCGGCTTCTCGGTAGTGAGGAGCTATGTCGGACACGGTGTGGGACACGAGCTTCACGAAGATCCGGAGGTTCCGAACTACGGAAATCCCGGAAGAGGCGCGAGGCTATGCGCCGGAATGACCTTGGCAATAGAGCCTATGGTCAACGTCGGTACGTATGCGGTAAAGGTGCTCGGCGACGGTTGGACGGTAAAGACCGCGGACGGAAAATTGTCCGCGCATTACGAGAACACCGTTGCGATAACAGAGGACGGACCGATACTTCTTACCGAAATAAACGGTTAATATCATAAAGGTTTGGAGGGATAATTCTGGCTAAGGACGACGTAATGGAATTTGAGGGAACGGTAGTGGAAGCACTTCCGAATGCCGCCTTCAAGGTCAAGCTTCCCAACGGTCATATGGTGACCGCACACATATCGGGAAAGTTAAGAATGAATTATATCTGGATTCTGCCCGGTGATAAGGTCACGGTTGAGGTATCGGTCTACGACCTCACTAAGGGACGTATCACATGGCGTGCAAAATAAGAAAGGAATGGTAGAAAAATGAAAGTTAAACCATCCGTAAAGAAAATTTGCGATAAGTGCAAAATAATCAAGCGTAAGGGTATCGTAATGGTAATATGCGAGAACCCGAAGCACAAACAAAGACAAGGCTAAAAGAAGGAGTGTAAACAGCATGGCTCGTTTAGCAGGTGTAGATCTTCCGAATTCAAAAAGGATCGAAATAGCCCTTACCTATATCTACGGAATCGGCAGAAAGAGCGCAAACGATATCCTTGCAAAGACCGGTATCAACCCCGATACCAGAGCAAAGGATCTGACCGATGACGAAGTTGCGAAGCTTCGTGACGAGATACAGGAGAACTACAAGGTCGAGGGTGACCTTAAGCGTGACGTAGCAATGGATATCAAGCGTATGGTTGAGATCAACTGCTACCGCGGAATCAGACACAGAAAAGGTCTTCCGGTAAGAGGACAGCGCACGAAGACCAATGCCAGAACCCGTAAGGGACCGGCAAAGACTATCGCTAATAAGAAGAAGTAAGGGAGTGAATCGGGAATGGCAAAAGCAACGACACAGACCGCGGCTAAGAAAGTAGTCAAGAAGCGCCGCGAGCGTAAAAATGTTGAAAAGGGCGCAGCACATATCCGTGCAACGTTCAACAACACTATAATCACCATAAGTGATGTACAGGGCAACGCAATATCCTGGGCTTCCGCCGGAGAACTCGGATTCAAGGGTTCCAGAAAGTCCACCCCCTTTGCCGCACAGTCGGCAGCCGAAACAGCGGCTAAGATAGCTATGGATCACGGAATGAAGACCGTAGAGGTATACGTTAAGGGTCCCGGAGCGGGCAGAGAGAGCGCTATACGCGCACTTGCCGCAGCAGGACTTGAAATAACGATGATAAAGGACGTAACTCCTATTCCTCATAACGGTTGCCGTCCTCCCAAGCGCAGAAGAGTTTAATAAGGAGGTAAGTAAGAAATGGCAAGATATACAGGACCCTCTTGCAGACTTTGTCGCAGAGAGAAGACTAAGCTCTTTTTAAAGGGCGACCGTTGTCTTAACGGTAAGTGCTCGCTTGAGCATCGTTCCTCCGCTCCCGGACAGCACGGCGCGGCGAACGCAAAGGTAAAGGAATACGGTAAGCAGCTTCGCGAGAAGCAGAAGGCAAAGAGATACTACGGACTTCAGGAAGGACAGTTTAGATCTTATTTCAAAGAGGCTGACCGTTGTGAGGGAGTTACCGGTGATAACCTCCTTATCCTTCTTGAGAGAAGATTTGATAACGTAGTATACAGAATGGGAATGGCGGAGAGCCGTAAGGAAGCACGTCAGCTCGTTCTCCACGGACATTTCAGAGTAAACGGCAAAAAGGCTACTATACCCTCTATGCTTCTTAAGGCAGGAGATGTGGTTACGGTACGTGAGGAGAGCCGTTCGTCTGCAAAGATCAAGGAGCTCGTAGAGGGACTTGATTCGAGAATAGCTCCCAAGTGGCTCGTAGTCGACAAGGAAGCCGTCAAGGCTACTGTTGAAACGCTTCCCACAAGAGAAGACATCGACTTCCCGTTCGAGGAGCAGCTCATCGTCGAATTGTACTCCAAGTAATAACCACCCCCGGCTGGAAACTGTTAACCGGTTGCGGATCAGGGTGTTCGCAACTAACAAACTAACACAGGAGGGTAACGTGATATGATAGAAATAGAAAAGCCAAATATAAGTTCCATTATTCATAATGATGATGGAAGCAGCGCTACTTTTGTTGTCGAACCGCTCGAAAGAGGTTACGGAACGACGCTCGGTAACTCACTTCGCAGAGTACTTCTCAGCTCTCTTTCCGGAGTTGCGGTAGTAAGTATAAAGATCGACGGAGTTCTCCATGAGATCTCCACTGTCCCCGGAGTGAAAGAGGATGTGACCGAGATAGTGCTGAATGTCAAAGGTATAACGGCGAAGCTCAACTGCGACGGTTATAAGACCGTTGTGCTTGATGTGACCGGTCCGTGTACTGCGACGGCGGGCGATATAGCTCAGGATTCCGATATAGAGATACTTAACCCGGACCACGTTATCGCTACCGTAGGCGAAAATGCGCACCTGTTTATGGAGCTTACTTTCGGCCACGGCAGAGGATATGTCTCTCAGGAAAAGAACAAGCAGAACAACCCCGCGCAGATAGGACTGATATATACCGATTCGATATTCACGCCTGTATACAAGGTCAACTACTCGGTAGAAAATACGAGAGTCGGAAACATGGTAGACTACGATAAGCTTACGATGGAGATCACGACCAACGGCGTAATATCGGCAAAGGAAGCGATTTCGCTTGCAGCCAAGATACTCAACGAGCATCTCAAATTATTCGTGGATCTTTCCGATGAAGCGATTAATGCTGAGATAATGGTCGAACGTGAAGAGACCATAAAGGAAAAAGTTCTTGAGATGACCATTGAGGAACTTGACCTGTCCGTAAGAAGCTTCAACTGCTTGAAGCGTGCGGGCATAGATACGGTAGAGGATCTCGTCAATAAGACCACAGAGGACATGATAAAGGTAAGAAACCTCGGAAAGAAGTCGCTTGAAGAGGTAATTCAGAAGCTTGAATCACTCAACCTCAGTCTTAAAGCGGACGAGGAGTAAGCCTCGAACCGATATAGCGGATATCTAACTTACGAATTTAAGGATTATAACAATAAGGAGGTTCGTATAATGGGAACCAGAAAACTCGGCAGACCTACGGCTCACAGAATGAGCATGCTTTACGGAATGGTTGCTTATCTTATCGAAAACGGCAGGATAGAGACGACTCTTACCAGAGCAAAAGAGGTCAGCTCATTAACCGAAAAGATGATAACTCTGGGCAAAAAAGCGGGACTTTCCAATTTCCGTAAAGCCCTTGCGGTTCTCCCCGAGGAGACTGCAAAGAAGCTCTTTGACACAGTTGCTCCCAAGTATGCCGACGTAAACGGCGGATATACGGCTGTATACAAGCTCGGACCGCGTAGAGGAGACGGAGCTGAAATGGCTCTTATCACTCTCACGGCACCGTCTGTTCAGCTTGATACCGACGCTAAGGCTGACGCGGAAGCTGCTTCTGACGACGCAAAGGCAGAGTAATTATTAAAAAGATAAAAGACCTTCAAGGTGCGCTCAAACGGCGTTTTTGAAGGTCTTTTTGTTTTGTCTTGAGGTTTTATCGATCTATTATCTTTTTTATTATGAATTCGGCTATCTTAAGCCCGGCGATCGCAGGCATATAGGAAATTGAAGCCGGAAGCCGAGAACCGCTTCCGATGACCGTTTCCTCGCTGTACAGTACGTCGAGATGTTCTATACCTACGTCCCTCAGTCCGCGCCTTACGGCGCGCGCAAGACCGCATACGGAGGTCTTTGAGATATCCGTTATCCTGTAACCGTCGGAATCAAGCTTGTTACCCGTTCCCATTGAGGAGAAAAGATATTTTTCATGCTCCTTGCAGGCTAATGCAAGCGCTATCTTCGCGCTTACGTTGTCGATCGCGTCGATAACGATATCGGCGGACGAAGCGCGTATCAAAGCGTCAGCGTTTTCCTTTGTGATAAATATATCCGTCGCCAACGCGTTACATTCGGGGTTTATTTCAAGCACGCGCTTTAGCATGACGTCTGTCTTTTTCATGCCTACCGTGCTTACCGTCGCTATTATCTGACGGTTTATGTTGCTTTCGGATACAGTATCGCAGTCGTAAAGCTCAATATTGCCGACTCCGGCGCGAGCGAGCGCCTCGCAAACGTGACCGCCGACTCCGCCGAGTCCTATGACGGCGACGGAAGCGTTCGCTAACTTCAGGGTGTTCTCTTCGCCTATCAGCGTGTTTTGACGTTCAAAGCGTCTTTTTTGTTCTGTCGAAAGCTCTGTTATCATTTTTCCTGATCTCCGAAGCTATGATTGCCCCAATCGGAAACATCGAGTATCTTGACGTCGTCACCGGTGGCGTTTACGGTCATCTTAAATGACGTTGTGGTTCTGAAAGAGTTTGAAAAGACAAAGTCGAAATCAACGGTTTGCGATATGATACACCCGTCGCTCTTTCGTATCGTAACCGTGCATTGATTTTTGTATTCGTAGTAGGTAGATTCCGATAAATCTACGGGGCTTTCTCCCGTTGTTGTAAACGATCCGAGGAGATATTCTGCATAGATCGGTATCGTTTGACTGTTGAAGGAATAGGTGTAGGTTACGGTATCGTCGGTCTCCGTAATCTTCATTTTGGTTATTTCGTCAGCCGTCGCAAGCTCGCTCGAAAGCCATACGTATACTATGTAGATAAATTCTTCGTCGGACATAGAAGGTTTCGTTCCGTTTTCGTCATCGCCGTCCGAACTGCGCTCGTAATATTTACCGTCGCTTTTTAAGAAGTAGCCGGTAGACGATGTGGAGGTTTCATTAACTATATCTTTTTCTGTAACATTTAAAAACAGATATCTTTCGTCTATGCTTCCGTAAAGATATTTTCCGTCTCTGTAACCCTCGGTGAAGTGGATTTGGTCTCTTGATTCGTAAATATTTCCCGAAAGATCGTAGTATTTTATATATCTGTCATACGTTGCGTCCAGATCCGTTATAGAAGCGAGCACGATATATCCGCTTGAAAATTTCTTGAGCAGAGAGAGTGAGGATATCTTCTGAGTATCGGTGCACCACGACGGCATTTTAAACGTCACGTCCGAGGTCTTTTCAACGGTATAGGAAAAATCGCCGTTATATACGACCTTTTGTTCCGGAGTGTCCTCATCGTAGTATGAGGCTATGAAGGTGAGGTGCTTGTCCGAGATCTCTCCGTTCGGTTTTATGTTGACGGTAAGAGACGTGTCGGTGATGTTATAGACATAGTCGGAAGAGTCAAGCCCGATGAATTTCGCTATCATAGAGAGAAGCTCAGCCGAAGGAGAGGAGAACACTATCTCGGAAGAGCCGTCCTCCAATGTGTAATTTTTGACCTTCGAAAAATACTTTACGTCAAGGTAGGTCTTGTCCGTCGTGTAGCTCTGGTTGTCCGTAAAAACGCAAAAATCATCATACGGCGTTTCGGCGGAAAAGTCGGAGTCGTACATTTTGATGTATCCCATACCGTTCTTGTACGCGAAAACGTTCTCCGTGCTGCTCGTCGTTCCGTAGAGCGTTTTGGTTATAAGAGCCGATACGTCGTCCGTTCCTTTTTTCGAAGCGGAAACGGTATTCTTCGTGCCTAATATCGTTTCTCCCGTAAGATCTCTGAAGATTATCTTATAGAACATCTCGTATGATATATCGGGAAGCGCGTCGGTCTTGGTATCGGCAGCTTCGACTGCCGATACCGCCTCTTCCATGTTCGAAGATTTTTCCGTGTATTTCTTACCCGAAGGCGTATTGCTTGAGCATGACATTAAGGTGAGCGCCGTTACGAATATCGCGGCGCAGGCAAGTATTTTTTTAAACATTCTTATCTCCCGTGATTGTACTTGATATTAGGATACCATATTTAATATGAATATTCAAGTGACACGGTGTAGACGCGGTGTAAAAATTTAGCGAAAACGGTCTTAAAGATCTCTTTTACAGGCTCGCGAGCTTCTCGGCGACCGTGTTCAGCTCACCCGCGCCGAGAGTTACCAGAGCGCAGTCCTTTTCCGCATGCTTTGCAAGATAAGATATTATATCTCCGTATTTCGGAATATATATCCCGTTTTCCGTCGCGCGCGCAAGATCGGCGGAGCTTATTCCGTAGATATTTCGCTCACGTGCGGCGAATATGTCGGCAAATATGACCGTATCGGCTTTTTCGAACGCATGGGTGAATTCTTCGAAAAGAGATACGGTGCGCGAATACGTGTGCGGCTGAAAGGCGCATATTATCTTTTTATATCCCATACGCCTGAGAGCCGAAAGCGAGCTTCTTATCTCTGTCGGGTGATGAGCGTAATCGTCGTATATGTCCGCTCCTTCAAAGCTACCGAGCTTTTCGAGACGGCGTTTCATTCCGTGAAACCCTTCAAGTCCGTTCTTTACCGTCTCCGGCTCCGCTCCGAGATGAAGCGCCGTAAGAGACGCGGCAAGCGCGTTTTTTAGATTGTGATATCCGGGAACGGCGAGCGCCGCTTTAAAGATCGGTTTTCCGTTAAGAACGGCTTCAAAGGAATAATACCCCCTCGTTTCGCATATATTTTTTGCGTAGAGGTCCGCTTTTTCGTCGCGGGCGGAGAAAAAGACCGCGTTTTGAGCGTATGGGGCGAGCTTCATTACGTTAAGATCGTCGCAGGAGAGCACGCAGCTTCTTGCGTTTTTTATGAAATCCGCATAGGCGTTTACCGAGTCGGAAACGCTTGCAAAGCAGTCCGTGTGTTCCTTTTCTATATTAAGCACGACCGCTTCCGTCGGCGGCATATCGAGAAATGAGCGCTTGTATTCGCACGCTTCGTATATAACGTGATTTGGGCTTGATATACGGAAGCTTCCGCCGAGATCTATCGAGCTTGCTCCTATTATCGCGGAGGAAGAGGAAAGTATGCTTGCCGTCATACCTCCGACCGTGCTCTTTCCGTGAGTACCGGCTATTCCGGTGCGCTCCGGGTATTCGGATAATATCCCTCCGAGAAATTCCGAGCGCGAATATACCGGTATCCCTGCTCTGCGCGCGGTGATCACGTCGGGATTATCCTCGCTTACCGCCTCCGTCCTTACCAGAACGTCGTATCCGAGAGAGTTCCATGTGTCGTGATAGTGAGTTATCCTTATACCTTGCTCCTTTAAAAGCTCGGAGCGTTTCGGGTCGGCGCACGAGTCGCTTCCCGAGACCGTATATCCGCGCATTGCCGATATTATCGCGAGCGACGACATGGAAACGCCGCATATGCCCGAAAAAAATATACTTTTCGCATACGGCGGAAGAAAAGCGAAGGGCTTATACATCTGTACGTTCCTCCGATCGTGCGGCAAATAGGGACATTATAAAACTATGTACCTCTTAATTCGATCTATTTGCCGTTTTATTTCGTTTAATGGTATATTTATTCATAAAATAGCATTAAAAGATATACAGAAATTTTCAAAAAAGGTCCTGTTTTGATAGCACATTTTTAATAAAAAAACTTTATAATTAAAACAAGGACAAACGAAAGGCGAGGAGGCTCTAATAACCCAATGCAGATCACAGACGTAAAAGTAAGAAAACTGTTCAGCGATGAAGAACCTATGAAGGCGATAGTGTCGGTGACCTTTGACGGGCAGCTTGCGCTTCATGACATAAAGGTCATATACGCAAGAGAAAAATTATTTATCGTTATGCCCAGCAGGAAAAATCCGGACAACACCTATCGCGATATCGTACATCCGATAAACGCGGATTTCAGAGCTGTTCTTGAGGAAGCGGTCCTCAAGGCGTATAACGAGGCGCTCGAAGCCGAAGCGGCGGAGAGAGCAAGCTCGGGCGAAGATACGGAAAAGGACATTTGAATTTATCAGACTGTGAACAAGGAAATCGATAGAATGTACTCCGCATGACATTGAGGTCACAGCGGAGTACATTTTTATTATCGCTTATCGATCGCTCTTGCAGCCGCAATCTCGTTTTGAGCTTCCGCTTGCGCCCGAGGTGCAGAACTCACCGACGGGAAAATCCATTTTACGGAACACGGAGCAGGGATCGATCTCGCCGCAGACGCATTCTTTTTCGGGAACGCAGCATTCGGTGGCGTTTACGAGGTATTGACCCGGGCGTTCGAGGCGTATCACCGAGAAGAATCCGAGCGATACGAGCAGCTCTCTTTGACCCGGGGCGTCACATTCGGATAAGCGTCCGTCGAAATATCCCGAGACGCGCTCGGGGATCTCGTCGGCGTAGCAGAAGCAGCAGCCGCATTTCTCTTCGCATCTTACGGTACGCAGATCGAGCGCTATCGGGTCGGCTACCTCGCAGACGGCAAAGGGCAGACTTCCGCTCCTGCTTTCTCCGAAAGGCGCGGGGTAACAGCCTTCCCCGTCTCCCGAACGGAAAACGCTGACGTTTCCTTCTCCGCCGTAGAGAATGACTTTTTTATCGCAGACGGCGAGACCGTCGAAATCCGATGTTTTTCCGGCGCATACACAGGCTTCGAACGTGGTCTTTACGTAGAAACGAACGTCAACGGAATAAAATCCGCGGTTGAATCTCACCGGCTCCACGCAGAGCGAGGTGTGTATCACCTCAGTGTTCTTTACACGGAGATTTCCGGTCTTTTCTATCATTTCACGGCCGCAGTCGTCAAGGAACACCCTTACGTCCTCAAAGCAATCCTTGTCTCTGCAGCTGTCAAGGACTCTGTTTACGTCGAGAATGATCGCTTCCTTGCCCGTGCCGCCGTTAAGACATTTATTATCCGCCATTTCGTTACCAATCCTTTCTCCCCGATTATTTTCGCGCCGAAGCTTACGGGGGAGTTTTTCGGCGCAATGCCGAAACGAAAGACCGTATGTTGCATAAAACAGGGGGAAACGCTCGGAAGATCTTCGTTTCTATAACAGAGTATGCGAGACGTTACCGTTTGGTCAAAGGAAAGCGTATGACGGTGTATACTTATACCGAATATTATAAAAATATATTTACTGCCGAAAGGAAAACAAGACATGAAAACAGCTATTATAACCGGAGCGACATCGGGACTCGGTAAAGAGTACCTGTCTGTCATCGCCGAAAAGGACGGAGTGGACGAGATATGGCTCGTAGCGAGACGTAAGGAGCGCATGGAAGCGCTCGCGGCTCAGTTTCCGAACAAAAAGGTGATATGTATCCCGCTTGATCTTACCGCCGATAACGCGGTCTCGGAGTTTAAGGGACTTCTTGAGGATAAGAAGCCGGACGTTTCTTATCTTATAAACAATGCCGGCTTCGGAAAGCTCGGAGAAATGTAC
>CAZFQJ010000032.1:0-14182 GCA_964520875.1 uncultured Lachnospiraceae bacterium | reverse complement strand
TGTTGCCGGTCTTCTTACCGTAAACAACGTTTGAGGTTATGGTAAGGATAGAGAGCGTATGCTCAGAATTACGGTATATGGGGTTCTTCTTAAGCTCCTCGTAGAACTTCTTTATCTGTTCCTTTGCTATATCGTCCGCTCGGTCGTCGTCGTTTCCGTATTTCGGGAAGTCTCCTACGGTCTCAAAATCGGTTATAAGTCCGGTCTCGTCGCGTATTACCTTGACCTTGGCGTACTTGATCGCGGAGAGAGAGTCGGTAAGGACCGAGAGTCCGGCCGCGCCGAACGCCATATAACGGTGTACGTCGGAATCGTGGAGCGCCATCTGGAGGCTCTCGTAGCAATATTTATCATGGATATAGTGGATCATGTTCATTGCCTTGACGTAAGTCGAAGCAAGCCACGGACGGTATTCGTCCATGAGAGCGCATACGGTATCGTAATCAAGGTATTCGCCTTCGAAACGCTTGCCCGCGGGCGCTACCTGAAGTCCGCTCTTCTCGTCTTTTCCGCCGTTAAGGCTCATGAGAAGGAGCTTTACGAGGTTGGCTCTCGCGCCGAAGAACTGCATGTCCTTTCCGACGCGCATAGCGGAAACGCAGCACGCTATCGCGTAGTCGTCGCCGTATATCGGACGCATGACGTCGTCGTTTTCGTACTGTATGGAGTCGGTGTCGCAGGATACCTTTGCCGCGAAGCGCTTGAACGCTTTCGGAAGAGCGTTTGACCAGAGCACGGTCATGTTCGGCTCTGCAGAGGGCTTAAGGTTATAGAGTGTGTTGAGCATACGGAAGGAGTTTTTGGTAACGAGAGTTCTTCCGTCCTCGCCCATTCCGCCTATCGCTTCGGTTATCCACATGGGATCGCCCGCGAAGAGGTCGTTATATTCGGGAGTTCTGAGGTGACGCGCCATGCGGAGCTTCATTACGAAGTCGTCCATAAGCTCCTGTATCTCGGATTCGGTATATTTTCCGCTTGCGAGGTCGCGTTCGAAATATATGTCGAGGAACGTAGTCGTTCTTCCGAGGCTCATTGCCGCGCCGTTCTGCTCTTTGATAGCGCCGAGGTAACCGAAATAGAGCCATTGTACGGCTTCCTTTGAGTCGGAGGCGGGAAGAGAGACGTCGAAGCCGTAGCTCGCAGCCATTCTCTTGAAGGCTTCGAGAGAACGTATCTGACGGTATATCTCTTCGAGCTTTCTTATTTCTTCTTCTCCGACGTTTCCGTCGGCTATGTTCTTTTTATCCTTCTTCTTTTCCTCTATGAGTCTGTCTATTCCGTAGAGCGCTACTCTGCGGTAGTCGCCTATTATCCTTCCTCTGCCGTATGCGTCCGGAAGTCCGGTTATTATACCGGTATGACGGGCGGCGCGGATCGCGTCGCTATATACTCTGAATACTCCGTCGTTATGAGTCGCGCGGTACTTGAAGAGCTTTTCGACGTCGGGGGAGAGCTGATAGCCGTAAGCCTCGCACGCCTTTTTTGTCATCTTAAGTCCGCCGAAGGGGTTTACCGCACGACGGAGCGGCGCGTCTGTTTGCAGACCTACTATTATCTCGTTTTCCTTATCGAGATATCCGGGAGCGTGAGAGGTGAGCGTGGTAACATGCTCGGTGTCTACGTCGTAGACTCCTCCGCGTTTGCTCTCCTCGGCGAGAAGCTCGGTGAACTTATCGAGGAGCTTACTCGTGCGTTCCGTTGCCTTGCAAAGGAATGACTCGTCTCCCGTATAAGGTGTGTAGTTGTTTTGAATGAAGTCGCGGACATTTATTTCGTCCTGCCATTTTCCGGCTTTAAAACCGTTCCATTGTTCAAACATGGTGTATATCTTCCTTTCTTTGTTTTTAAAATTCACGTAGATCCCGAAAAACAAAAGGGCAACATTCCCGCTTATGCGGATATGTTGCCCAGACGGTCGGCTTTGTACTGCCTGACTCCACCGCGGTACACTCCGCGACGAAACGATGCGGCGTTTCGTTATCCGTCAGAAATCGGGCAGCTTATACATTAATCTACATTTAAATTATATCACAAATATTTCGCGTTGTCAAGACGGTTTTGCGCTTTATTTTTGTAATATTATGTCTTTATATACTTTATTTATTGCTATTTATTGCTCGCTTATCTTTTTCAGTACCTTTACCGTTTTGCGGTCGGCGCTTATTATACCGTCGTCGGTCATTCTCGTTATTTCCCGCATCATTGCCGAACGGTCGGAATTTATATACGAGGCAAGCTCGGACCACGTAAACGGAAGCGTGAGCTTTCCCGTTTCGTTTCCGTTCAGGCGCAATCGGAAATAACAGAGCAGCTTTTCTCTCATACTGTGACACCCGAGCACCTCTACCCGTTCGCTTAGAAGCTTCGCTCTGCTTATCAGCATGCTGATAAGGTTCTGTCTCAGCATATCTCCTTCTCCGCAATCGATTTTGCAATCGTCCGCGCAAAAATAACGTATCCTTGCGTAATCGAGATATGCTATCTTCGATCTTACCGCGCATTTTACAAGTATACTGTCGCCTGTGGTCTGAGCATACGACATGGCTTCGGAAAATATCGAGCCTTCGGGGAGATTTTCGAGGAGCGATTCGTAACCGTTGTAGTCCGTCCTCAGTATGGCGGCGCGTCCGCTTAGAACTATGCCTATACGCTTGGAGCCGCCGCCGTAATGGCACACGGTCTCGTTCTTTTTATAGTCGATCACATGCAGATTCATGCATTTCGACATTTTCTGCACCCCTTCGGGCGATATTCCTTTAAAAAGCTCGGTCTCGGACAACTGTAACATTTTTCGGCAACTCCTTTCCGCGATGACAGATATAAACAGTATAACATTTATTTTGATTTTATGCAAGTGGAAATGTGAAATTTCGGAACGGAAATTTTAACGTGCCGTATTTTTTCGGCATACGCTCACGAAATATTTGTGTATATTGATTTTGTATCGAGAGCGGATTACTGTATTTATTGTTTTTATTGCATAAAATACGAACAAATGTTCGCATTTTCGTTGAAACGGTCTTTGAAATGCGGTATACTGTTTACACACCGAGAAAGGACGGGGTAAAGGAGTGAAGAATATGGGGCTGGTATGTAGGAACGGAGCGAGGGAGTGCGACGGCTGCGGAGAATGTAAGAGCGAAAAAGAAGGTATCTTTTGCGAGAGCTGCGGAGCGCGTATCGAAGGCGATGAAATATACGGTAATATGTTTTACGATATCCTTTGTCTTATTAAGCTTCATAAAAATTGAGTCTCGGGTAAGGGAGGTGTTTTCGGACCGTGGAGAACGTCAAGAGGACGGCAAGAAGGACTATTAAAAAGGGAGAAGCGGCGACAAAGCGTAAGCTGAAACCGCTTAAGCGCGCGGCGGATCGCATAGCCGATATGCTCTGCGGTCTTTCGGAGGAAACGGAGCTTTTCGTTTTCGATCCGTCGGAAGGGCAGGGAAGAAAGTTAGATACAAAAACGTTAAAGGAATTTTCCGCCGTCATAAAGGAGATGAGCGGAGTCATATGCGAGCTGAACGGTATCGGAAGCGATCAGACTTCGCCGGAGGAGAACGGGATAACGATCGAATTTTCCGATGAGGCGGAGGGGTACGGAAGATGAAGAGTCTGAAGATCCCAAAGCCTTCGGAAAAGCAAAAGAGTTTTTTTGAGTCGGAAGCGCGGTTTGTCGGTTACGGCGGCGCGAGAGGCGGAGGAAAATCATGGGCTATGAGGACAAAGCTCGTTCTTATATGCTTTCGGTATCCGTCGTTGAACTGCCTTCTTCTTCGAAGGACGCTTCCGGAGCTTAAAGAAAATCATCTCGTTCCGCTTCTGTCTCTTCTCGGAGAGTGCGCGGTATACAAAGCCTCGGAGCGTGTATTTGAGTTTCCGAACGGGTCGCGTCTGAAGCTCGGATACTGTGATAAGGAAGCAGATATCTACAAGTATCAGGGACAGGAGTTCGACGTTATCGGTATAGAGGAATGTACTCATTTTACCTGGGAGCAGGTGCGTTTCCTCATGACCGCGAACAGGACGTCGAAGGCGGGCTTTAAGCCGAGAATGTATTTTACCGGGAATCCCGGAGGCGTGGGACACACTTGGTTTAGGCGGTTGTTCGTAAAGCGCATCTATACGGCAGGGGAGCGTCCCGAGGATTACGATTTTATACCCGCTACCGTTGAGGACAACAAGGTGCTCATGGAGCGTAATCCCGAATACGTGAGCGTTTTGGACGCGCTTCCCGAAAAACTGAGACAAGCGCACAGATACGGTAACTGGGACGTTTTCGACGGTCGGTTTTTCGAAGAGCTGCGTGATATTCCCGAGCATTACGGAGACGGAAGATACACGCACGTAATATCGCCCTTTATGCCTCCGCGCGATTGGCAGATGTTTCGCAGCTTTGACTTCGGTTACGCTAAGCCCTTCAGCTGCGGCTGGTGGGCGAGAGATCACGACGGGAGGCTCTACCGTATACTTGAGCTTTACGGTTGTAACGGAAGCCCGAACGAGGGAGTAAAGTGGACGCCGGACAGGATATTTTCCGAGATACGCCGTATAGAAAGCGAGCACCCTTATCTTAAAGGGAGGACGGTACACGGCGTGGCGGACCCGAGCATATGGGATAGCTCCCGCGGAGAAGCGATAGTCGCTACTGCGGCAAAGCACGGCGTTTTCTTTTCTCCGGGAGACAACAAGCGTATCCCCGGTTGGATGCAGGTGCATTACAGGCTATCGTTTGACGAAAACGGTTACCCTCTTATGTATATTTTCGAAGGGTGTAAGGCGTTTCGAAGGACTATGCCGCTTCTCGTATTCTCTTCGTCCGATCCCGAGGATCTAGATACGAACGGAGAGGATCACGTAGCGGACGAGGTTAGATATCTCTGCATGCATTGTCGGGTAAATACCGATATCATAACGTCGGCTCCGCCTTACGGAAGATGACGGATATAATAAAGAAAGGAACGGTGCACAGTATGCCGGATATTTTAAAAGCAACACTGATATTAAAGCAGTACAGAAACGCGAGGAGCGAGCTTACGGAAAGAATAATACAAAACGAACAATGGTATCGCTTAAGGCATACCGCTTCGCTTTCGGGCGGACGGTATGTTCCCGCCTCTGCGTGGCTCTTCAATTCTCTTGCGGTAAAGCATGCCGACGCTATGGAAGCGATACCGACGCCTTACGTTTCGGCGCGTGAGCCGTCTGATGCGGTCTCCGCCGAAGCGCTCTCAAAGCTTCTTCCCGTGCTTCTCGAACAGAACGATTTTCCCGCCGTATATTCTTCGATATGGAACGATAAGCTAAAGCACGGCACGGGGTGTTACGGAGTGTTCTGGAATCCGGAGGCGCTCGACGGGCTGGGTGAGATAGAGATAAAGCGCGTCGACATACTTAATCTGTTTTGGGAGAGCGGTGTAAACGATCTTAATTCTTCCCCGAATCTCTTCCATGTGGAGCTTCGCGGAAGGGACGACGTTCTTTCCGTCTATCCTCAGATAAAGGACTCGGAAGCGGACAGGTCCGCCGAGATCAGCGGTTATCTGTACGATCAAAACGCAGATGTTTCGGATAAGGTAGCCGTGGTCGATTGGTACTACAAAAAGCGAAATTCAAGCGGAAAGCAGGTAGTGCATTACTGCAAGTTCTCCTGCGGTCATAAGCTCTATTGCACGGAGGATCACCCGGAGTACGCGGAAAAGGGGCTTTACGATCACGGCAGATATCCCTTTGTTACGGATATAATGTACCCGGTCGAAGGTATGCCGTGCGGATTCGGCGTTTTGGACATAATGAAGGATGCTCAGCTCCAGATAGACATGCTGAACGGAGCGATACTTGAAAACGCCAGAATGGCTTCGTCAAGACGTTACTTCATACGCGCCGACGGCTCGGTAAACGAGAGCGAATTTGCCGATTGGACGCGTCCGTTCGTGCATATACAGGGAGCGGGGCTGGGGGAAGATTCGATAAGAGAGATCACGGTCGAGCCGCTTTCGGATATATACATAGACGTTATAAACAACAAGATAACGGAGCTTAAGGAGACGTCGGGAAACCGCGACGTTACCGCAGGAGGCACTGAGGGCGGAGTTACTGCCGCGGTAGCCATAAACGCGCTTCAAAAATCCGGAAGCAAGATGACCGCGGATATGATAGCCTCTTCCTATCGGTCGTTCTGCAAGGTGTGCACGATAATGGTGGAGCTGATACGTCAGTTCTATACCGTGCCGAGGTGTTTTCGCATAGTAAACCCGAACGGAAGCGGCACGAAGAGCGAATATTTCACATACGACAATACTTCGATAAACGGTATAGAGGGTATAACCGACGACGGCGGAACGAAATACGGCCGTCTGCCGGCGTTCGATATTTCGATAGCCGCGGAGAAGAGCGTTGCCTCAAAACGCGAGGAGCAGAACAGTATAGCGAAAGAGCTTTATGAAATGGGCGTTTTCGCTCCCGAGAACAGAGAGGCGGCAAAGATACTTATATCTATGATGGATTTTGAAGGCAGAGACGTGCTCCTTTCAAGGATCTGCTCAGCCGAGGAAAAGGACTCTGAATAAGCGATATTATTTTACCGAGAGGGGGATCCAAGTGACGAATGTTACCGGTGGTTTTTACGATGACAGATGTTATTTTGAGATAAGCGGCCATGCTTGTCGGGAAAACGACGGCGTATACGGTATGCCGGAGGAGGATAACGGAGAGGACGCGCTTGCATGCGCGGCGGTCTCTATTCTTGTAATGACGGCGCTTGAAAAGGTCAAGGCTCTTGACGGAGAGGGAGCTTTTTCAAACGCTTCCGTAACGGTGGAAGCGGGATACGCTTGCTTCGATCTTGAAGCGCGAGAGGAGTATGCCGAGGAGACGCGGCATATCTTCGATGTGATAATGCTCGGGTTTGAGCTTCTTGAAGAAAATTATCCCGAGCTTGTGAACGTGACGTAAAGATCTTGAAAGGAGATTCGGGGTATGAAGGTTACGGAAAAAATAACAGCGGATAATGCCGTAAAAGGCTTTTCTGATATATCGGGCGTAAAACAGGAGGGGGGATCTGCCGCCGAGGTCCCCGTATTACACGAAGCCTGTGCGGAAAAGGGTATGGAGTCGGAGGAGGCAAGGTCCGACGAAAGCTTCTCTTTCGCGGGCGGCGTTCGTTTCGGAGACGTCTTGCCTGAGAACGACTCAGCGTTTGCCGAAGCGGACGAAGAAGCTATCGACGCCGAGTTCGAAGCGCTGATAAAGGGCAAGTACAGACGGGCATATCAAAAGCGAATGGCAAGTACCGTTCGAAAAAGGTTAAGAAACGGAAGAGCGCGTTCCGTTTCGGAAGCCGTTCCGAATGTACGCGGAGAGGATCCCGTATTCTGCGAAAGTACGGAAAATGCTTGCACACCGGAGGTCGCAGCCTCCGAGGTGCCGGTCGATCGCTCCGATGAGCTTATTGAAGCGCAAAAGAACAAGAACCGGTCACGTCCGACGGAAAACGGCGTAGGCGAAAGCGTAGGAATAGTTACGAGGATAAACGTATCGGCGCTCAGCGGAAGCGATATTCTTGGTATAATACGCAGAGCCGGAACGGGCGAAAAAATAACATTTTGACATATTCGATAACAGAAAGGAAGAATGATAACATGATAAAAAGCGCAGATTTTTCTCTTGAGCTCTTCGGTGCGGGTTCTGTCGTCAATACGACCTTAAAGGCGTCGGACGGCAATAACCTTAGCGCCGAAATGAAAACATTTTACGACAAGGCTCTTATAGAGCTTGTTTCTCCCAATCTCGTGCACCAGCAGTTCGCTCAGAAGCGTAAGATAGCGAAGAACGGCGGAAAGAGCATAGAATTCCGTTCGTTCTCGGCTCTTCCGAAGGTGAGCACCAAGCTTACCGAGGGCGTTACTCCCAACGGAAACAAGATAAACGTTCAGTCTGTTTCATGTACTCCCGAGCAGTACGGAGATTACGTGGAGCTTTCCGATGTTCTTGAGCTTACCGCGGTCGACAATACTATCCTTGAGACGACCAAAAAGCTCGCCGATCAGGCCGGACGAACGCTTGATACCGTGGTTCGTAACGAGCTTAACGGCGGTACGAACGTAATGTTCTGTCCGGATAAGGACGAGGACGGAAACGAGACGGAGGTGCTCACGCGTTACGATCTCGGTCCGGAAAGCAAGCTTACCGTAAAGCAGGTCTATAAAGCTGCGGCGGAGCTTAAAGCGATGAACGCTCCGAAGATAAACGGTTACTATGTCGGAATAATACACCCTTACGTAGCCTACGATCTTATGCAGGACGCCGGCGACCGCTGGATGAACGTAAGCGAATACGCAGGCTCGGGCGAAAGATACAAGGGTGAGATCGGTTGCGTCGGCGGAGTAAGGTTCGTTGAGACCACGGAAGCCAAGATATACGCCCCGGAAAGCGATCTTAACGGTTTTCGTAAGGCTACCGTCACGGAATGCAGCGTAGGATCTACGTCGCTCACGCTCGATATATCCGCGGCAAACGTAAAGTACAAGCAGGGACTTGCCGTTTACATAAACGGAAGCGAATACTGCGCGACGGAGCTTAAGTCCGTCAGCGGAAAGGCGGTGCTTGAGCTTTCCGTTCCGATACTTGCGGACGTGACGGGCAAGACCGTGTATGTCGGCGGAGGAACAAAAGACGCTCTCAGCGTTTTTTCCACTCTCATACTCGGCGCGGACGCTTACGGCGTTACCGAAATGGAGGACGGAATAGAAAATATAATCAAGCAGAAGGGATACGGCGACGACCCGCTCAATCAGCGCAGCTCCGTTGGCTGGAAGGCGTTCATGTGCGCCAAGCGTTTGGTTGAGGAATACATGATAAGAGTGGAATCCGTTTCCGCGTTTTCCTCCGCCGCTCCCGCAAATTGACGTTCTGCGTCGGTTATATCGTTGAGGAAGCGTCATGAAGAAGGTAAAGGATAAGATCGTAAAGGCAATAAAAGGCGTTATCAGTATACTCAGGCTCGCTACGAGAGTTCTGGTAGGGATCCTGCATGCTTTTTCGGAAAAATGCGGATCTCCGAAATGCACGTGCGAAAACGAAGTTACGGATAATAAAGAAGAATAGATATCGATATACAATATACGGCTCCTCGCGGCGCAAACCAAAGCCGCGGGGAGCGCAACTGAAAGGACGGTATTAAGATCATGAATAAAATTAAAACGGTATTCATACCCAAAAGGAACAGAAACGATAACGAGCGTTATGTTGCTCTGAACGGCAGACGTATGATAATAAGATGCGGAGAGCCGGTGGAGGTGCCGAGCGAATTTGCCATGGTAATAGAACAGAGCCTTGAAACGGAACGCTTGTCGGACGAGTATATCTCCGAGAACAGGAGAGAAGCCTGATGACGGTATCGGAGGCTATCGAAAGAAGCAAGGCTCTTTATCCGGAATGTGAGAAAAGAAGGAACGAGAGCCTTACATGGCTCGGAGAGCTGGAGGCTAAGATTTACGCCGAGCTTTACGGGGATAAAAAGTGTCCGACGCTTTCGGAAAGATCCTCTCTTTCGGCCCCGTCGGCTTATGCGGAGATGTACCCTCTGTATCTCGTTATGAAAACGGATCTTTTAAACGCCGATATAGAGCGATATAATAACAGCGCTTGTATCTTCGAAAATGCGTATTCCGAATTTGCAAATTACGTGAACCGCACCGCGACGGCTGCGGATATAACGTATTACAAGTTCAAATAAAATGAGTTTCGAAAAAGAAGGGAGGCGGTAGCTTTATGAGGGTAACGACTCTTGAGGCTCCGAAGATCAAGACGGTCACGGTAAACGGTTTTTCGCGGAGAAACGCGAGCAACAAGGCTTTTCCGTATGAGCTGACCTATGCCCGTAACGCGGAGATTGTAGACGGATGCGTGCTTACGCGCGCCGGGCGTATGATCGTGCGTGAGCTCGCGAGTGCGGACGGGATAGGCGCGGACGGAGAGCTTATGTGGGTAGAGGGCGCAAAGCTTTACTACATGGGCGTATGTATAGACGGTCTTTCTCTTACGGAGGGTAAGAAGGATATATACAGGATAGGCGATTATGTCGTAATATTTCCCGACGGAGCATATTTCAATCTTATGAATACGAGTGATTTCGGGGATATTTCGGTCTCGTTTATCGGAAGCGGAAGCATAGATATATCGACGGTTGACGAAAATAAGGCGCCGGTAACGGATTTTACGGTTTCGTATATCGAGCCTTTGGAGCGCGAAGAAGGAGATCTGTGGGCTATCCCGAACGCGGGCGTCGGGTATGTTATGAAAAAATGTGTTTCCGGCGCATGGAGAGATTTTAAAACTTACATCAAGATATCGGCAAGGTCTATCGGGACTTCGTTTTCGGTCGGTGACGCCGTTGATTGCTACGGTGCGGAATCGATCACGGGAAAAGCGTTCAAGATAGCGGATATAGAGCCGAACGCCGTATACTGCGAGGGCGTGGCGGGAAACGTCAGCACGGTAAGCTACATAAAGCTTTCGAGAAAGCTTCCGCTTTTGGATCATGTTGCCGTATGCGGAGACAGACTGTGGGGGTGTAGGTTCGGTTTCGATAACGACGGGAACAGAGTCGGCCGCGTATACGCCTCGGCTTCCGGAAATCCGTTGAACTGGACGGCGAGAACGAACGGGATCGGTGTGGAAAAAGATATTCCGTCTGACGGAAGATTTAACGGGATATGTAAGCTCGGAAGCTATACCGCGGTATTCGAGGACGGAGCGGTCACTAAGCTGAGGATAACGGACGACGGCGTAAGCACGGAAAGGTATGAGTGCGAGGGCGTGGGAGATATGGCGGGCGCGAGTCTTGCCGCGCTTGGCGGAGAGATATATTATAAGAGTAAAAATTCCGTGTGCGCGTATAACGGAAATCGCGTCAAGCGCATTTCGGAGGCTCTCGGGCGTGTGCTGATACCGGAGACCGGGTCTTACGGCGGTGTTGTGAACGGCAGATATTACGTTACCATGCGTCTTGAAAGCGGTGAGGACGTCGTCGGAATATACGATCCGGAAAGCGAGACGTGGAGCATGGAGGACGATCCGGGCGTAAGAGGGTTTGCAGTGCGTAACGGAGAGCTTTACGCGATATGCGAAAATTCTGCCGGTGCGCGTTTAATTCTATGGAACAGCGAAAACGTTTCGCTGGAGGACGGCGGATACTGCGTTGAGAACGGCTACGAAGAAGGCGGATTTGAATGGTGCTTTGATTGCGGACGGATCGGAGGCGGAAGCTTACGTAACTTATATCCGATAAAGCTTACGGTAAGGGCGAAGCCGATATTAGGCGAGCTTAAGATATCTCTTTCCTATGACGGAGAAGATACGGAGGAATATACCGTTTGCGATACTTCCGACGAGATTTTCAATATTCCGATAAAGAGAAAACGCGCGGATACCGTTTGGTTAAGGTTTTCGGGAAACGGTAAGGCGAAGGTGTGCGGATATGAGCTTGAATATGTTTCTTTAAGCTCTAAATACCAATAAAAAACTTTTGTTGTTTTGTAAGAGACAATAAATATCCATGTGTTAAAGACGAGGAGGTGGCGTCCGTTTCGGACGGATAAAGATGTATGATCTTGAAAACGAAAAAGACGTTTTGATAGAGCTTAACGATCACGATAACCGTATATCGGAGCTTGGACGCAGGATCGAGCTTCAGGAGGAGCAGACGAGATCGATAAACGAGCTTTCGCTGAATATAAGAGAGCTTGCGGTGACCATGAAGAGCATGCTTCGGGAGCAGATAAGTCAAGGGGAGCGTATAACGCGCTTGGAAAGAGCGCCGCTCGCGCGTTACGAGACCCTTATATGCGCCTTGATATCAGCGATATGCGGAGCTTTGTCCGGTTGCTTTTTCGTATAAAACAAAACGGAACGCATGACGAAAACAGGTTATGCGTTCCGTTTTCCGATTCAAATTGATTTTCGTTCGGTAATAAATGTTATTTTGAGTGCATACACATATAACAACCAAAAAATCAGATAATCAGAAAGCGGAGGAGCAGACGATGGCGGGTACGCAAAATATTTACCGCGATATAGCAGAAAGAACGGGCGGAGATATCTATATCGGTGTGGTAGGACCGGTGAGAACGGGAAAATCTACATTTATTAAAAGATTTATGGAGCAGCTCGTGCTTCCCAACATGGGTAACGATTTCGAAAGAGAAAGAGCGAGAGATGAAATGCCGCAAACGGCGGCGGGAAAGACCGTAATGACTACGGAACCGAAGTTCGTTCCAGATACGGCAGTGGAGATATCACCTTCGGAGCGCGCGGTCATGAGAGTAAAGCTTGCGGATTGCGTCGGGTACGTGATCCCGGAGGCGCTCGGAACTATGGAGAACGGTCAGAGCCGTATGGTGCTTACGCCGTGGTCGGATCAGCCTATGCCGTTTGAAGCGGCGGCGGAAATGGGTACTAAAAAGGTGATAAGCGAACATTCGACGGTGGGTATATTGGTGACTACCGACGGAAGCATAGGGGAGCTTCCGCGCTCGGCTTACGTCGAAGCGGAAAAACGTGTGGCGAGCGAGCTTCGCGCGATAGGAAAACCGTTCGTGGTTCTTCTTAATTCCGCCGATCCGGGAAGCGAGAACGCCGTCAAGCTTGCGCTTGAGCTTGAAAACAGTTACGGAGCGCCCGTAGCGCTCGTGAGCGCGGCGGAGCTTAGCGCCGACGATATACGTCACATAATGGAGCTTCTTTTGCTTGAATTTCCGATACGCATGATAGACGTGGAGCTGCCTTCATGGATCTCGGCTCTCGATAAGGATCATTGGCTCGTGAAGTCACTTCGAAAGTCGGTCGGCGATTGCGCTAAAAATATACGAAAGCTCGGCGAGATCCCTTCGGCGTTCAACGCGCTCTTCGGTCACGAGCATATAAAAGACGCGTACATAACCTCTACCGATTGCGGGCGCGGAACTGCACATCTTGAGATAAAGCTGAAGGATCAGTTATACTATAAGGTTATAAGCGAGCTTACCGGGTTTGATATAGAAAATGAGGAAGAGCTGGTAAATCAGATGCGCGAGCTTTCCAAGATAAAATCCAGGTACGATAAGATATCCGAAGCTTTGGATTCGGTTGAAGAGAGAGGCTACGGTATAGTTATGCCCGAGGTGGAGGATCTTACTCTTGCGGAACCGGAGATAATAAAACGCGGTGGCGGTTACGGAGTAAGACTTAAGGCGTCTGCGCCTTCCGTTCATATGATAAAAGCGAATATAGAAACGGAGATAAATCCGATAGTCGGTACGGAACAACAGTCCGAGGATCTTATACGTTATCTTTTGAGAGAGTTTGAAGAGGATCCTAAAAAGATATGGAGCTCCAATCTGTTCGGAAAGACTCTCTATGAGCTTATAACCGAAGGGCTTCACACAAAGCTCGAGAACATGCCCGACGACGCTCGCGAAAAGCTCGGAGGAACGCTTGAACGCATAATAAACGAAGGTAGCGGCGGGCTGATATGTATACTTCTTTGAAATATGAACGGTTATTCGGAGGAAAATCAAGATGATGAAATGTCCTATGCTCCCCGTAAGCTTTACCGAGCTTTGCCGAAAGGAAGTTATTAATACCGCGAGCGGTTGTAGGCTCGGATACGTTTGCGATATAGAGATAGATACGATGTGCGGCAGAGTGAACTCGCTTACGGTGAGCGTTTCAAAAAAATTGTTTTCAAAGCCGAAATGTTGTACCGTGAGGTGGGAACAGATAGAACGTATCGGCGCGGATATGATACTTGTAAGAGTTGCGAAAACGAATGATTGATGTAATAAATAACCAATCTTGTGTTAATGATGACAAATAATTACCATTAATAATTGTTTCTCCCGAGTCCATAATAATACCAGAACAGACGATGACGCGGTAAACGAAGCGAGAAAATGCCGCGCATTAAAGCAAGACGGTCTGTTCGGTTAACTAAGAACTCAAAGGAGAACAAATAAAATGGCAAGCAATCAGATACTCGTATCCGAGGCAAAGGAAGCTCTCGAAAGATTCAAGATGGAAGCTGCGACCGAGGTCGGAGTAAACCTCAAGCAGGGTTATAACGGCGATCTTACCTCCCGTCAGGCAGGCTCTGTCGGCGGACAGATGGTCAAGAACATTACTACCGTACGACTTCCGAAAAAGA